>JAICQQ010000023.1 GCA_025937785.1 Polyangiaceae bacterium | reverse complement strand
CAGGCGACCCAGGGTGGGCATACGACTCAGCGCTGGCAGGCGACTCAGCGTTGGCAGGCGACTCAGCGTTGGCAGGCGACTCAGCGCTGGCAGGCGACTCAGCGCTGGCAGGCGACCCACTTTGGGTCGTGGGCTGCTGCGTGTGCGGGCAGAGCTCGCGGGCGGCTGGCGATCCCGCGAGCAGGTCGCTCACGTCATTGCTTTGGGTCGAGTTGAAAGGTCGGCCGGTCGCGTGGGTGTCGGGTGCGAGTGGACGGTCGGTCGAATCAGCGCCGTGGAATGCCATCGCACTTCGGGCAACTTCTGCGAGTGCCTGCCAGGTACCCAGCTCGGACCCGCTTGCGGCGTTGGCAACCTGCATCGCTTGGACGACGAGCGTCCAGATCTCGCTGGGTACGCTGATGCTCATCTGCGACGGTGTGCCAGGGTGTTTCTGCTGAGGTTGTTGGGATCGCTCCTCGGATCTCCCGCCCGCGTCGGCGACTCGTCGCTCGAGCGCGCGTTGCGACAGACTCTGGGCAGCATGGAGCCATGTTCGTTCGGTTTCTGGTTCGGCTACCCGTGTCACCTCCCGAATGCGTGAGTACACGACTTGACCGGAGGTCAACGCCGCATCGAGCACTGGTAGACCCCTCAAAGCTCGACCGACGCGAACCCGTTCCCGAGTCGATCGGATACTGAGGCCAAACTTCGCGCGAACGAACTGGTACACGTCTCCATAGGCCAACAGCAGCGCTGGCCATTCCACGATCTTATCCGCCAAGTCAGCGAGATAACGGCACATAAGCCGGTCGGTGCGCCGCTCGAGGAGCAGCAGTCGCTCGATTTCGCACACGATGTCCGTGATATGTAGCGTCGCCTGGTACGTTTCCCCGTTCATCAATCGATACTAATACCCTTCGCACGAATGTCACCCGGGCCCTGACGAACAAAGTCGCAGCTGGAACGAACCGAGCGGACTAGAGGGAACGGCGCCCGTCGATCGCTCTGCCAAGCGTGATCTGGTCCGCAAACTCGAGCTCGCCGCCGTGCGGGATGCCGCTGGCGATTCGGGATACGGTGACCCCGAGCGCCTCGAGTTCGCGCGCCAAGAACAACGCCGTCGCTTCGCCGTCTACGGACGTAGGTGTTGCCAGGATCACTTCGCTGATTCGGTCGCTTTGGATGCGTGCCCGCAACTTCTCGAGGGGGAGCTCCTCCGGACCGACGCCATCGAGCGGGGAGAGCAGCTTGCCGAGTACGAAGTAGCGGCCACGCATGGCCCCGCTGCGTTCGATGGCCATCAAGTCTTGAATACGTTGAACGATGCAAAGCAACGCGGAGGCTCGGCGCTGGTCGAGACAGATCTGGCAACGAGCATCGCCGTCTTCGCTGATTTCTGCGAGGTTGCCGCACACGTCGCAGGGGCGAATGAACTCGGCGAGGTCGTGTAGGCCTTGGCTGAGGTCGATCGCGAGCTCGCGATTGGCCACCATGCTCAGGGCGAACCGCTGGGCGGTCTTCTCACCGACGCCAGGGAGGCGGCTCAAAAGATGGATCAGGCGCGTCAAGCGGGCCGGCAACATCACGTGCCCTCGTTGAGCTTGAGGTCCTTCAGGCGTGCGCCGAAAAGTGCCATGGCCTCGGTGACGGTGGGATGGTTCTTGGCCTCGGCGATAGCTTTCCTGACGCGTGCCTCGCGGGCGCGCACGCGATCAGCACTCAGCGTATCCATTCCGCTGGCGGCGGCGTAGTCGAATTTGAACTCGACGCTGCTAGTCCGGCCGAAAACCTGGGTCGCCGCACGAGTGATGAGATCGAGCGCGGGTCGTCCCCGCACTTGCTCCGCGAACAGGCTCCGCGGTTCGTAGGCCAACACTAGTGTGCCAGGTTCTGCGGCGAGCACCGCGGCATGTTCCAAGAATGCAGCCAGCTCCGGGCGCTCTTCGCGGACGACCTCGACCACGTCGCGGAACCGGGCCAGCGCTATGACACCTCCGCTATCCGGGACCACGGCAGCTTCGTCGACGGATCCAGAAGGTGGCGGCGGAGCGGCGGATACGGGAGTCGTGGCAGATACTGGAGTCGCTGGAGTCGCGGCAGATAGAGGAGTCGCGGGAGTCCCGGGGGTCGCAGCGGATATGGGGGTCGAGGGAGTCGCGGGAGTGGGGGCGGATACCGGGGTCGCGGGGGTCGAGGGAGTCGCGGGAGTGGGGGCGGATACGGGGGTCGCGGGAGTCCCGGGGGTCGCAGCGGATACGGGGGTCGAGGGAGTTGCGGGAGTGGGGGCGGATACTGGATCAGACGGAGCTGCGGGAGCGGGCGGCGTTGAGGCAGCTGAACGAGCGGCTATCCGTGGCGGGGCGGGTGGAGGATCGTCGGCAGAATCGTCGGGAGCTCGGGTCGCCCCCGGGGTGCGTGGCTCGCGGGTGCGCGGGCGTCCGGCGCTGCTGTCGGGAGTCGCGGGGGCAGGGGCGCGTGCCACCCGGGTAGCATCTCGATCGCGGGTGGGGGCACTCCCACTCGCTCTAGCACCGCCGGCGCCGCCAGGCGGGGTCCCGGGCTGCGGCGGCCGCGCGCCCAATAGTCGCTTTTCGAGCTGGCCAAGCCGATGGATCAAGTCGTCGACCGGCAGCAGGGGGGGCCGCCGGCATAGCCGCACCAGGAGCATTTCCAGCGCCGCTCGTGGCTGACCGCCTCGGGCGACATCGTCGAAACCTTGGGAGAACCCTTGGTGCAAGCGCACCAAGTCGTCGGTGTGCGTTTGCTGGGCGAGGTCGTTGACCTCGCGGGCTTCTTCGTCGGTCAAGTCGAGTAGTGCGCCGGGCTCGTTGCACACTCGGCATACGACCATGTCACGCAGCATGGCGAGCAGATCCTTCGCCACGTGCACGACGTCGTACCCTTGTTCTACGAGTTCGGCGATGATTCGTAGGCACGCCGGAGCGTCGCCCTGAACCAGGGACCGTGCGATCGAAACGAGCGCCGTTCGGCTCGCGACCCCTAGCACGAGGGCGACATCTTTGCCGACGAGCTTCTCGCCGCCCCAAGCGATCACTTGGTCGAGCAGGCTCATTGCATCGCGCATGCTGCCTGCTGCCTGCCTGGCGATGAGCGACAATGCTTCGTCGTCGGCCTCGATCCGTTCCTGATTCAGAACCACACGCAGTCGCGCCATGATTGCCGACGCGCTGATCAGCTTGAAGTCGAAGCGCTGCACGCGGCTCAAGATCGTGATCGGGACCTTGTGGACTTCGGTGGTCGCGAAGATGAACTTGACGTGGGGCGGGGGCTCTTCCAGCGTTTTTAGAAAAGCATTCCATGCGCTCTGCGAGAGCATGTGGACTTCGTCGACGATCACGATCTTGTAACGATCGCGAGTGGGCCGGTACGGCAGCGAATCCTGGAGCTTGCGGACCTCGTCGACGCCGTTGTAGCTGGCTCCGTCGATCTCGCGCACGTCCACGTCCGTGCCCTTGGCGATCTCCTCGCACGCGGGGCACTCCAGACAGGGCGTTGCGGTGGGGCCCGGATCTGCACCCGCTGGGACGGTGCCCGGTGGTCGCATACAATTTAAAGCCTTGGCCAGGATGCGAGCGCTCGTCGTCTTGCCGACGCCCCGCACGCCGGTGAACAGAAAGGCGTGCGCGACTCTGTTCGAGTCTATCGCGTTGCCCAAGGTTCGGGCGACGTGGTCTTGACCGATCAAATCCTCGAAGCGCAGCGGGCGCCACTTGCGTGCCAGAACCACGTAACTCATCGGAGCTGCTCGACTAGCAGATTGAGCCCGGAGTCTCCAGTCCCACGAGCGCCGCACGATTGCTTTGAACCCGGCTAGTGTGGTGAATCTGCGATTCGCCACACAAAATCAACGACGCTTCCCGGCCTCGACGGAATTCCAGAGCCGAAAGTTGGTCGTCCTCGTAGAGGCCGGTCGCGTAACTTTCGGTGAATCATGGGAGACAGGACACTGGAGGTTGCGATAGCGTAGGGAGGTGACACGGGGCCGGGTCGTACTCGCTGTTTCGACGATTTGTTTCGGTTGCGCCGCGCCGCCCCGATCCGAGCCGGCCGAACCCACGCCGGCGGTCGCGGCCCCAGCGTTGGCGAGTGCGGCGCCCCGGCCTCACGCGCCCGTCGACGCGCCAGCGGTACCGCCCGAGCGCCTCCCCATCGAGTTCGTGCCCGTGGCGGCTGTAGCAACGGTGGGGGCGGTCCCCCAGCTCGAAGTACAGGCGCCCGAGAGGGGGAAACCGATCGGCTTGGCGCAAGCAGCAAGCTACCAGGTGCGCCTGAAGGCGAGTTCGTGGTCCGACGCTCTCAGCGTCGTGATGCTGCTCGACGACTACCCGCCGCGGGTTTTCAGCGATCCCCGCAAGCCGATACCCCTGGCCCAGCTCTGGCCTGATCATCGCGAGCTCGAGCCTGGGCTGCACCGCCTGTTCGCCGCGGTGCAACTGCCGGACGGCACCACGCTCGAAGGCGCACCCACTGCGGCTGGCGCGCCGTTCGCATACCTACCGTTCTGGGTGGGGTCCGACGACGCTGGTGACCCCGCCGATGCCCTGCGTGAAGCTAGCGAGCTCGGAGTCATCTTGCTCACTCCCAGAGGGACGTTCAACGGAAACGCTGCGGCGGATCAGGTGCTGCTCGACTATCAGGTGGTCGGCCTCGCGCCGGGGGCAGCGCCGCCCGCGGTTAGGGTCGAAGTGATCGTCGAACGGCAAACGTACGTCGCGGAGCTCGGGGTCAGCGATGTGAGGCGTATCGTGGGGTTGCCCAGCGGTGATCACATGGTCCGGGTATCTCTGCTTGAGGCCGACGGACAACCGTCGAACGCGCGTTATGCGTCAGCGACTCGGGTGATCACGGTAAACCGTGATGCGCCGGTAGAGTGAGGCCCAGTGACTGCACCGTTCCTTTCGGGTGTTCTCGCCGCGTTGGCGGTGGCGACGGTCGCGTTGGGGTTGTTCTTCGTTCTGGCGTACTTCGTGCGTCGTCGCGAGGTCGAGTACCTACTGTTCGGCGCGCTCTGCGGTGCGGTGGCGGTGACCACGGTGGGCCTCGCGATGAGCTACGGGGCATCGTCGCTCGGCACGCGCGTGCTCGGGGCTCGCCTCGCGCACGCCGGAGTGATCTTCGCAGGTACGCTGAACCTGCATTTCGTAATGGCCTACGCGCGCCTGGCGCGCGCGCACCAGATCGCCTTGTGCTTGTACGCGCTCGGCGCATTCTACCAAGTGGTGAACTGGGGCGGCTGGTGGTGGGCCGCGGGTAGCTTCGGCGTGCGTGAGAGCTCGCTGCTCGGGTACACCATCGCGCACAACACCTTCACGCTGACAACGTTCGGGCGTGGCTTCTATATCATCGGGTCTGCTCAGTACGGCGCCAGCATAGTGCTCTTGTTCCTGGCGTATCGTGCCGAGCGCCGCGAGGCGTTGATCGCGCTGGGAGGCGCCATCCTGTTGGGGTGCGCCATCCTCAACGATATTGGACTCATCACGGGTTGGCTCGACAATACCTTGTACCTCTTGCCCCATTTCTTCGTGATGTACGGCTTCGGAGTGGCGACGACCTTGCTGCTACGATACCGCTTTGCCGCCGGTCAACTCGAACAGACCGTCTCCAACCTGCAGCTCAGGACGGATGAGCTGCGGCGCTCGAACGCCGAGCTGTCCGTGGTGCAGGATGAGCTGGTGCGCAAACAGCAGCTCGCGGCCGTGGGCGAGCTCGCGGCCGCGATTGCGCACGAGGTGCGAAACCCGTTGGCTGTGATAGTGAACGCCGTGTCGGGGCTCAGGCGGAGTGGCATCAAGGTCGAAGATCGGGACATGCTGCTCGACATCGTCGACGAAGAAACGGCGCGGTTGAATCGACTGGTGACAGACCTCTTGCGGTTTGCGCGACCGGTGAGGGTGAACCGATCTCAGGTTTCGCTCGTTGAGCTCTGCGCGCGTGCTCGCTCGGTGCTGGGTGATGAGCGCGAGGTCGCGTTCGACATCCCCGACGACCCGAACATCCAGAACGTATGGGTCGATCCGGGGTTATTCCGGCTGGTCTTCGATAACTTGCTCGAGAATGCCTGCCAGGCGATGAAGGAGCTGGATCCGGTGCGCGTCGAGGTGCACGAGGACAAGCTCGACGGCATTCCGATGGTCCGCATCGACGTCATCGATTCTGGCCACGGCATGGAGTTGGAGGTGCTGGAACGCGCCAAGGACCCGTTCTTTACCACGCGACCGAGCGGTACCGGTTTAGGGCTGCCCATCGTGCAGCGCATCATGGCAGCTCACGGAGGGGAGCTGCGTTTGAGCAGCGAACAGGGCAAGGGTACTACCGCGAGTCTGTTGATCCCAATGGGCGAGCCACCGATGGTCAGCGGAGGCGCCGAGAGTCCACTGGAAAGGATTGCCTGATATGAACGCCAGTCACCGCGAGCGAGTGTTACGCGCGGACAAGCAGCATTTGTGGCACCCCTACACCGCGATGGATCGCTACATCGACGAAACCCATCCGCTCGTGGTGGCGCGAGCCGCGGGCAGCCGACTCTACGATCTGGACGGGCGCTCGTTCATCGATGGGAACGCATCTTGGTGGACGGCGCTGCTCGGTCACAACCACCCGCGGCTCACGGCGGCGCTTTGTGCCCAAGCGACCGAGCTCTGCCACACGTCGCTGGGCGGGATTACCCACGAAGGCGCAGCGCTGTTCGCCGAAGAGCTGGTGCGGGTGGCGCCCCCGGGACTCAGCAAAGTCTTCTTCACCGACAACGGCTCCACTGCCGTGGAGGCTGCGATCAAGCTGTGCGTGCAGTACTGGGCTCAGAACGGCGCACCCGAACGTACACGGTTCGTCAGCCTCAAGGGGGCCTTCCACGGCGAGACATTGGGCGTGAGCGCGCTGGGCGGCATGTCCGAGTTTCGCGCACCGTTCGCGCCTCTGCTCTTTCCGTGCGCGCATCTGGCGTCGCCCGCCGACGGCTTAGAGGTTGCTCTCGCGGAGCTCGAACGAGAGCTCGAGCAGCATGGCGCGTGCACCGCCGCGATCGTGCTCGAACCGCTCGTCCAGGGTGCTAGCGGTATGCGCATCTACCCACCTGTTTACTTGGTCCGTGCTCGTGAGCTGGCAGATGCCTATGGCGTGCTGCTCGTGTTCGACGAGGTCTTCACCGGCTACGGCCGAACGGGCCGTATGTGGGCGGCTGACCACGGCGCGGTCGTGCCCGACGTGCTTTGCAGTGCCAAGGGGCTCAGCGGAGGGCTGCTACCGTTCGCCGCCACGCTCACGACCGAGCGCATTTTCGAAGGTTTTCTCGGCGGTGATAGCCGGACCTTCTTTTACGGTCACACGTTCGCCGGCAATCCGCTCGGCGCTCGCGTGGCTCGCGAGGTGCTAGCCATTTATCGAGACGAAGGCATCCTCGAGAACGTGGGTGCCAAAGCTCGGCGTCTGCGCGAAGGCTTCGCCAAGCTCTCGGAGCTCGATCAGGTGGAGAACGTGCGCACGCTCGGCATGGTCGCGGCGCTCGATTTGGTCGGAGGCAGCGGCTACCTGGAGCGGAGCGGCTGGCGCGTTTACGAGGAAGCCTTGAAGCGCGGGGCGTACGTGCGCCCGCTGGGGCAGGTAGTGTATCTCACGCCACCGTTGAATATTCCGGACGCGGACCTGGACGAGTTGCTCGAGATCGTGCGAGCGTCCGTGTTAGCGGGGGCCAGCGGTTGACGGGGCTCACCGGCCGCCCCTATACAGGCAGGTGACTCCCCTACAGGGCTGGGCGGTTCCTCACAGGCAGGCGCCTAGTTCCCGGCAGGCGCCTAGTTCCCGGCAGGCGCCTCCCATACAGGGCTAATGTTCCAATGGCCAAAAGAAAGCGCTATCTCTTCGTTTGCGTCAACCGCCGTCCTGACGGCACGCCCAAAGGGTCGTGCGCGCAGCGGGGCTCCGAACAGCTGCACGAACAACTCAAGGCCAAGCTCAAGGCAGCCGGTCTGCACGCTACCGACGTCCGGGCGTGCACCAGCAGTTGCCTCGATACGTGCTGGGTCGGGCCTACCATTGCGGTGGAGCCGGACCACTACTTCTACGGACGCGTCCGCGAGGAAGATGTCGACGAGATCGTGCAAGCCTTCGTTGAAGACCGGGTCGTCGAACGGCTGGTGCTCGGCCCAGAGGATTTCTTGGAACCGCGGGAACTCAAGCCGAAGTAGCGCACGGGGCCCCTTCTCCCCGAGCGCACTCGAACAGGTTCGGCGACCGGGCGTCTGGGGTCGGTCCGAACTTGGGCGCCGTTCGGTCGCGGTTGTAAAGTATTGAAAGTTATGCGAATTTGAAATCGGTCGGAAAACTTGTCATGCAATATGTCATGCTGTCGTGCGATGGACAATTTGACAGAGTCGCAAGATGTCGTGATGCCGGCCGGAGAAGAGATCACGGTCCTCGTCGTCGATGACGAGCTCAGCAATCTCGCCTCGCTGCAAAAGATTTTTCAGAAGGAGGGCATGCGCGTGCTGGTCGCCGAGGGCGCCAAGCAGGCCCTCGAACTCGCGCGGCGTCACCGTGTGCAGGTGGTATTGACCGATCTGATGATGCCCGGCACCAATGGCGTCGAGCTCTTGCGCGCCATCAAGGAATTGTCCCCCGACAGCGAGGTCGTGCTGATGACCGCTTACGGAACGGTCGAAACGGCGGTGCACGCGATGCGGGAGGGCGCCTACGACTTCGTAGAGAAACCGCTCAAGCGTATCAGCATCGTCAAGAGCGTGCGCAAAGCGGCTGAGAAGCAGAGCCTGGTCGCCGAGAACCGCTCGCTGCGGCAAGAGCTCCAGCTGCTCACGAATCGAGAAATAGTGGGACAGAGCCCGGCCCTGCGCAGGGTGCTCGACATTGCGACGCAGGCTGCTCCGTCGAGCGCCACGGTGCTCTTGCTCGGTGAGAGCGGCACCGGTAAGGAGCTGCTGGCGCGTTATACGCACTCGAAGAGTGGTCGCAGCGGAGGTCCGTTCATCGCAGTCAACTGCTCGGCGATTCCCGAGTCGATCCTGGAAGCCGAGCTTTTCGGCCACGAAAAGGGGTCATTCACCGGCGCGGTGACCCGCCGCGACGGTCGCTTCGCGAAGGCCAAGGGCGGCACCCTCTTCCTCGACGAGATCGGCGAGTTGAGCCCCGCCGTACAGGTGAAGATCCTACGCGTGTTGCAAGAGGGCGAGTACGAACCAGTCGGCGGCAACACCATCAAAGCGGATGTGCGTATCATCGCCGCGACGAATCGCGATCTTTCCGCCGAGGTAGAAGCAGGCAGGTTCCGCGAAGATCTGTACTATCGTCTCAACGTGATCGCGGTCACCGCACCGCCGCTCAGGGCGCGCCGCGAGGACGTCCCACTGTTGGTCGATCACTTCCTGGGGATCTATTGTAAGAAGAACCACCGCGCGCGCCTGGAGGTACCCGAGGAGGTCATGGCGAAGCTCTGCGACTACTCGTGGCCAGGTAACGTGCGCGAGCTCGAGAACGTCATCGAGCGCAGCGCGGTGCTCTGTCGCACGGCGACGTTGCGTATCGAGGACCTGCCGGACTCGATCGCGCGGGCGACTTCGACACCCCCTTCGACGCTCGAGTTCGCGCTGGGCACGCCGCTCGAAGAGGTGGAGCACCGATTGATCCGGGAGACGCTGCGCCACACCCAGGGGGACAAGTCGCTCGCGGCGCAGCTGCTGGGGATCTCGACCCGCACCATCTACCGCAAGCTGGGCGAAGAGTAACCGGCCCAAGGCCCAATGTGGGTGATTGGCCGACCTGTTTCGGCTGATTGGATTGACAGATTGTCGCACTGACCGCGTGTACGGGAGCTCAATTGCCAGGATGGCGGGGAATGGGCCGGGTGGGCCGCGGAAGCGGCTGTTTTTCGGCGCTTTTGGGCGTTGACCGCTGGCACGCCTCTCGCTTTAACCAGGCGCGAAGTTGTGGCTTTCGACGCGCTGTTCAAGAAGTACTTCACGCTCGTGCTCCTGGTGCTGGTCGCCCTGGTGGCCTACTTCCAGGCCTCGGGGACGATGGCTCTGTTGGGGGCCTCGCTGACCGAGCCTGCGGCGTCGAGCGAAGCCGTTGCTGTTGCTCCCAAACCCAGCGCGCCGGGCCGTGCGCGACGAACGGCAGAGCCGCTGATCAAGCGCAACCCCTTCGACTCGGTCACCGGTCCTCTGGATGCCAAGCCCCCACCGCCGATCGCTGCACCCGACCCCGAGCCGCGCGTGACGGATCCGCTGCGCTCCCCGGTGTGCAGCGACGTCAAGGTTCAGATCGTGACCGAGTCGGACGATCCAGAGTGGTCGTTCGCCGCGCTTCAGGGCAACGGCGATGCCATGCCGCAGCTGCGGCGCGTCGGTGACGACGTGGGGAACCGCCAGGTGGTGTACATCGGTTTCAACCCGATGGAAGCCAGCCCTGCGGTGTGGCTGACCAGTGGCACCGAGCTGTGTCAGGCGTTGCTGTTCGCAAAGCAGCCGGAAATTTCAGCCCAGCCCACGGCGGCGGCGCCTGCGGGTGAGCCGGCTGCACCGGCCGAAACGCCACCTCCGAAGGGCGCCAAGCCCGTGCCTGACGACATCAAGAACAAGATCCAGAAGGTCAGCGACAACGAATTCAACGTCGATCGCAGCGTGGTTGACCGAATCCTCGCGGATCAAGCGGAGCTGATGCGCTCGGCCCGCATCGTTCCCGAAAAGAAGGATGGCAAGGTGGTGGGCATCCGCTTGTTCGGCATCCGCCAGGACACGCTGCTCGGCACCCTGGGTCTGCAGAACGGTGACCGTTTGGAAACCATCAACGGCTTCGACATGGCCAGCCCCGAAAAGGCCCTGGAAGCCTACGCACGTCTTCGCACGGCGAATAACTTGAACGTCAAGATCAATCGCCGTGGCCAATCCCAAAGCATTGACTACCGAATTAAGTGAGCGATTCGTGATGAGGTTCAGCCATCGAGGCACTTTAACCATTCTTTCCTGCACGCTGTGGGCGGCGGGGTTCTCCTTCGCGTTGCCTGCGGCGGGTCAAGCGCCCCCGCCCGCGGCGCCCGCCCCAGGTGCGCAGCCTCGCGACCCGGAGCCACCCGGTGCCGCCGGGCCGCTGCCCACCACCATGGACAAGATCGCCGCGGCGACGGATATCCCGTTCGAGCCGAAGCCGCCGGGCTATCGCGTCAAGTTCAACCTGCAAGACGCCGACCTGGCCGAGCTGGTCAACCACATCAGCGGCATGACGGGCAGGCGTTTCATCTACGGGGCGAAGGTGCGCCAGATCAAGGCGACGGTCGTGTCGCCGCAACCCGTCACGCTCGACGAAGCCTACGAGGCGTTTCTCTCGATCCTCGAGGTCAACGGCATGACCGTGGTGCCTCACGGGCGGTTCTTGAAGATCGTGGACAGCGCCGGCGTGAACATGCAGTCGACGCCGATTTACTCTCGCGGTGCCCCAGTGCCGGACACGGATCGCTACATTACGCGCCTGTATCGGCTCGAGCATGTATCCGCCGAAGAGGTCGCGGCGGTGCTCGCGAAGTTCAAGAGCAAAGAAGGCGATATTTCGATCCACTCAGCCGGACAGTTGCTGATCATCACCGACACCGGGACGCAAGTGCGCCGCATGATTCGCATCGTCGAAGAGATCGACGTGGGCGGTGCTGGTCAACACATGTGGATCGAGCCGGTCAACTACGGCGCGGCAGAAGAGCTGGCACAGCGCATCAACGAACTGTTCGAGCTCGGCGGCAAGGCTGGGCAGCCAGGGGCCTCCGCGAGCGGGCTCAACAAGGTCATCGCCGACGACCAAACCAATTCGCTGATCGTGGTGGGTACCGAAGATTCCTACCTGAAGTTGCTCGAGGTGTTGAAGCGACTCGATGCACGACCGGGCGAGACCGGCAGGGTGCACGTGCTACCGCTGCAGCACGCGGTCGCAGAAGAGCTGGCGGGTACCTTGTCTCAGATGCTTTCCGGCCAGCGGTCGTCGGGCAAGGCCAAGAAGGGCGACGCTGGCTCCGCTACCGGTGACGCTGGCGGTATGTTCGAAGGCGACGTCCAGGTCACCGCCGACGTCGCAACGAACTCCCTCGTGATCACGTCGTCGGGTCGAGACTACGCCCAGCTGCGCCTGGTGATCGACAAGCTCGATCGCCCGCGGCGCCAGGTGTTCATCGAAGCCGTGATCATGGATATCGGCGTGAGCGACGACAACACGCTCGGCTTCGCGTTTCACGGCGGTTCGCAGCAAGACCTGGGTGGCGACGGCGACTCGCTGATCCTGGGGGGCTTCGACGCAGGGCGCTCGACGGCGTTCCCGCTGGACGCGAGCCTGATGGGAGGATTCGCGGCGGGCATTCGCGGACCCGATCTGCCGGGCACGAACAACCTGCTCGGGAACGGGCTCAGCATTCCGGCTTTCGGTGTGGTGATGAACGCGATCGCCGAAAGCGGGCGCGGGAACATTCTCGCGACGCCCCACATCATCGCGACCGACAACGTGCCGGCGGAGATCGAAGTGGGCGAGAACGTGCCGACACAGGTCAACGCGGGCGGCGGTATCGCCAACCTCGCGGGCCTCGCGGGCGGGGCGCAAGGCAACAATGGGCTTGCCGCGGCCAGCCTGCTCGGCGGGTTCGGCGGACTTGGCGGCGCGGCGCCCCGCGCCGATGTCGGCAACCGCATCAAGATCACGCCGCACGTCAACGAGTCGTCGCAGGTGCGCCTCGAGCTCGAGCTCGAGAGCAGCGCCGCGGGCGCCCCGCAAGGCGCGCTGGGCGCAGTTCCCATCACGCAACGCATGACCACGACTACGTTGGTGGTGAAGGACCAGCAGACCGTGGTCATCGGCGGGTTGACGCGGGAAGAGTATGTGACCGCACGTACCAAGGTCCCGGTGCTGGGCGATCTGCCCGTGCTCGGGTTTCTGTTCCGGAGCTCGACCTCGAAGAAGCGCAAGACCAATCTGCTCTTGGTGCTGACGCCGCACGTGGTGCGCGAGCAGGGAGATCTACGGCGCATTTTCGAGCGCAAGATGCGCGAGCGCCAGGAGTTCTTGGACCGCTACTTCGTGTTCGCGACCGATACCTGGGAGCCCCCCACCGACTATTCACGCGCCAACGGCCTGGTCGAAGAGATCCGTCAAGCGCAGCTCGAGTGGACCGAGAACAAGCGGCTCGAACTCGAGAGCAAGCCTACGGATACGCTCGAGCACCAACCGAGCGATCCGATAGCGCTGCCCGTGGACGTTGCCGGGGCCGCTGGTCAGCCGCAGCGCGCGCCCACGCCCGCACCTGCCGCGCCCGCCCCCGCAGCACCAGCGCCCGCGAAGAAGAAGGGAACCGGACGACCCAAGAAGACCGAAAACGATCTGGACTCGATTCGGATTGCTCCTGTGGCACGCAGTGTTCTCGTCGAGCGCAGTGTCCTGCCCGAGCGCAGCGTCCTCGAGCAGGGCGCAGGCGGCGAACCTAGCGCGCCAGCGGAGCGCAACGCGGGACCGGAGTGATGTTGGAGCAGCGATCCCTCGGCAACATCCTGGTACGCCACGGCGTTACGTCGCACGAGGCGCTCGAGCCCTTGTACGAACAGCAACGGGAGAAGGGGGCGTCGCTGATCGAGCTCTTGGTGCAGGCAGAGACTGCGAGCGACGTCGACATCGCGCGCGCTCTCGCTAGCGAGTGCGGTCTGCCTTTCGTCGAAAAGATCCAGGTCGAACAGGTGCCGCCGCAGCTCGCGGCTCGGCTACCGATCGGCTACGCGCGCGCCCACCGTTTGCTCGTGATGGGGGAATCGGAGACCAGCGTCCAC
This sequence comes from Polyangiaceae bacterium, assembly GCA_025937785.1. Lineage (GTDB taxonomy): Bacteria > Myxococcota_A > Polyangia > Polyangiales > Polyangiaceae > JAICQQ01. Next base: position 47,479 of record JAICQQ010000023.1, on the reverse strand, counting down.
GTTTTGTGCGCAGATCCGCTCGATGTGGATGGGCTGGACGACGTGCGCGCAGCATTCGGCAAGACCGTGGAAGCCAGCGTCTCGACTCCGAGCGTCGTCGTGGACGCCATCAACCGCGTCTACGAGCGGCAAGAGAACATGAGCGAACTCGCGAGCGACGAAAAGCTCGACGACGACGACCAGGTCGATCTGCTCGACTCGGACGACGACGCACCGATCATTCGCTGGGTAAATGGGCTCTTTTCGCAGGCCGTGAAAGAGCGAGCCAGTGACATTCACATCGAGCCCGAAGAGCGCGAGGTGGTCGTGCGATACCGGATCGACGGTCAGCTCTACGTTTCCAAGCGTGCGAGTCGCCAGTTCATGAGCTCGGTCGTGGCCCGCGTGAAGATCATGGCGGGCCTCAACATCGCGGAAAAGCGCCTGCCGCAGGACGGGCGCATTTCGCTCAGGATCGCGGGGCGCGGGATCGATATTCGTGTGTCGACGATCCCTACCAGCCGCGATCACGAGCGCATCGTCATGCGTTTGTTGCACAAGACCAACGTCTTGCTCGACCTCTCGGAGCTCGGTTTCGGGCAGCGTGACTATCACCTGATCGGCGACCTGATCTCGCGTCCTGACGGCATCATCTTGGTTACGGGCCCCACTGGCAGCGGCAAGACCACGACCTTGTACGGCTGCTTGAACCGGATCAACCATCCGACCGTCAACATTCTCACCGCAGAAGATCCGGTCGAATACGAGATCTCCGGGATCCACCAGGTGGCGGTCCAACCCAAGATTGGGCTCACGTTCGCCAGCGCGCTGCGCGCGTTTCTGCGTCAAGACCCAGATGTGATCATGGTGGGTGAGATCCGCGACAAGGAAACGGCGGAGATCGCCATGCACGCCTCGATGACGGGTCATTTGGTGCTGAGTACGATTCACACCAACGACGCGGCCGGCGCCGTCACGCGCCTGGTCGAGATGGAGATCGAGCCGTTCATCGTGCGTTCGACGGTGATCGGGATCTTGGCGCAACGGCTGGTGCGGGTCCTGTGTCCCGAGTGTCGGGAGCCTTACGAGGCTTCGAGCTACGAACTCAGCCAGCTCGGCGTCGACCCGGAGCGCACCCGCTGGCGCCAGCGCCGGCCGGTGTCGCACCGCTATACGCACCACAAGGTGGACTACAAGCCGATCGGCTGGGAAGGCCCCGGAATGCCCACGTTCCATCGGCCGCGCGGCTGCGAAAAGTGTGACTTCAAAGGGTTCACCGGACGCCTGGGCATCTACGAGTTGCTCATCGCAGATGACGTGGTGGGCGGCTTGATTCTGAAGAACGCGGACGCACAGACCATCAAACGCGCCGCGCAGGCCCAGGGCATGGACTCTTTACGTGACGACGGTGCGCGCAAGGTATTCGCCGGCCTGACCACGGTCGAAGAAGTGGTGGCAGCGACCCAGGACGACGTAGTCGTGGACGAATAGGCGATGGCGGTTTTCGAGTACAAGGGCATCCAGATCGAGAGCGGCAAGGCCGTGAAGGGCTTCCGCGACGCCGAGAACCCCCGTGCGCTGCGTGGACTGCTGCGGCGCGAGGGCATCCTGCTCACGCTGGCGACCGAAGAGGGCGAGCGCAAGGAAAAGGCGAAGCGCAACATCGATCTGTTCGCCTTCTTGCGGCGGCCGACCGCCTCGGACATCGCCATCATGACCCGTCAGCTGGCGACGCTGGTGCGCGCCGGCGTGCCGCTCGTCGACTCGGTGGCGGCGCTCACCGAACAGGTCGAAAAGGAACAGCTGCAGCTGGTCTTGACCGGGGTACGTGAAAGCCTGAACGAGGGCACCAGTTTCGCGAAGAGCCTCGCGCTTCACCCCAAGGTGTTTCCGCCGCTGTACATCAACATGGTGGCCGCGGGTGAGGCTTCGGGCAGCCTCGAGTCGGTGCTCGAGCGCCTGGCAGATTTCATGGAAGGTCAGGCGCGGCTCAAGGGCAAAGTGTTGGCGTCGCTCGCGTACCCGGTGTTGATGGCGTTCATCGGCACCGTGCTGGTCGGGTTCTTGATGGTGGCGGTGGTACCCAAGGTCACGGCTATTTTCGAGAATCTCGGGCAAGCCCTGCCTTGGTACACGTCGCTCTTGATCTTCGTGTCCGACGTTTTGGCCGGGTACTGGTGGCTGATGATCCTGGTATCGGTGATCGGCTTTTGGTGGATCAAACGCTGGAAGAGCAAGCCTCAGGGCCAGCTCAAGTGGGATACCTTGAAGCTCAAGCTGCCGTTGTTCGGTCGCTTGAACCTGTTGGTATCGGTGGCGCGCTTCACGCGCACGCTGGCCACGCTGCTAGCGAGCGGTGTGCAACTGCTGGCAGCGATGGAGATCGGCAAGAACGTGCTCGAGAACGCTCGGCTCGAGGCGGTCGTCAGCGAGGCGATTGGCTCGATTCGAGAAGGTGAAAGCATCGCCGAACCCTTGAAGCGTAGCGGCCAGTTCCCGCCCATGGTCACGCACATGATTGCCGTCGGCGAACGGTCGGGGCAGCTCGAACAGATGCTCGAGAACGTGAGCCGCGCTTACGAGGCGGACGTGGAGACGCGTGTCTCGGCGCTCACCAGCCTGCTCGAACCCCTGATGATCCTGGTGATGGGCGGGGTCGTCGGGTTCATCGCGATGGCGATCTTGATGCCCATGATTCAAGTCAACGAGCTGGTTCAGTGATGCGCCATGCTGCACTCGTCACACCATGAAGCGATTGAGCCGCGCCGATGTGAGAGTCCTGTTCCCGTGGGAGGGAAAGGGGGGCCTTCGACGCTGGATTGGCCTGGGCCGCATGCGGCCGTTCTTACTCGCTTTCATGGTGATCGGGTTCGTTTGGGTGGTGGGAGCCCGCGAGCGCAGAGCGACCGGGCTGCGCACGAGCCGGGAGCGCTTGCTCGAGGTACGTCAGGGCATCGATCGGTTCATGGCGGAGAACGATGGAGGCTGCCCGCCGAGCCTATCGAAGGTGTCGGAATACATGCCGCGAGAAGAAGTGCCACCGGACGCGTGGGGACGGCCCTTCCGGTTGATCTGCCCTTCGTCGCGCCCCGGGTACGATTACGAGTTGATGAGCGATGGCCCGGATGGAGAGCCGGGCGGACTGGACCGAATCGAATAGGTCCGAATTTGTAAACAGAGAGGTAGACCCATGAAGCAAGACAATCCACGCACAGCTGCCGAGTCGGCTCCGGCCACGGAGCGCCTTCGTACGTTCCAACGGGCCCTGCGTCGGCTGAGGACGGCGGAGCGAGGCACCACCCTCGTGGAAGTGCTCATCGTCGTGGCGATCATCGCCATGGTGGCGGGCGGCGTCGCGTTCTTCGCTTTCCCCAAGTTCAAAGAGTCCCAGATCAAGGCTGCCACCACCGGCGCGCGGGTGATCCGCGGTGCCGCGCAGAACTGGCAGATGACGAACGACGGCTGTCCGACGATCAGCCAGCTGATCCAGGACAAGCAGCTCGACAAGGCCCAAGACACCAACGATCCCTGGGGTGGCGACTACACGATCGTGTGCACCGACGACGACATCGTCGTGTCGTCGGACGGCGCGGACAAGAAGAAAGGCAGCGCCGACGACGTGAGCGTGCCGAAGGCCGCCAGCGCCGACGAGGAAGGCGGCTGAGCCGGGGGCGTGCCGAGCACCTGAATGTCCAGTCGAGCGCGAAAGCAATGTCCCGAGCGAGCCGTGAAGTCGAGCTGTCGCCGGAGCTCTCGTGCAGTGACGCTGGTCGAGGTGCTGATCGCCGTCGCTCTCATCGCGATCCTTTCGGGCGCGGTGCTCGTAGGATCGGGCGCCCTCGGCTCGAGCAGAGAGCGCGCGGCTGCCACGTTGGTGGTGAGTGCCGTGCGCCTCGGCTTGGCCCGCGCCAATACCACGGGCCGCCCGGCCCGGTTGGTGTTCGACCTCGATGCCAACAAGCTGACGCTGGAAGAAACTTCGTCGCTCGTGCTGGCCCGCGAGAAGGGCGAAGACGTCGAGGGCGACGAAGCGGAGGACGAGGCAGGACAGGATTCGAAGGATGCGGTGGCCGAGCTCGAGAACGCTGCCGAGCTGGAGGCGAAGGGCATCATCGACGGGCCCCGGGCGCCGCGTCCCGAGTTCAGCGCCGTGCAGCAGTTCAAGGCCGATAGCGAAGATGCCGAGGATGGCCGCGCCCTGGGCAAAGGCGTCGCGTTTCGCGCCGTGCAAACGGAGCACGACGCGAGCGAGCGCACGCGCGGCCGTGTCTATCTGTACTTCTGGCCGGGGGGCGAAACGGAACACGCCGTGGTCCACCTCGGACGCGATGATGACGAGGGGCTCACCGTGGTGGTGAGTGCGCTTACCGGTCGCGCGAAGATCGAGAAGGGCAAGGTCGAGCTGCCGGAACCCCGCGCGGACGGCCAGATCAGCGAGAGGGACGAAGAGTGACTCGCCGCGGCTTCACCCTGCTCGAAGTGCTCGTAGCCATCTCGATCCTGGGTCTCGGGCTGACCGTGATACTGAGCTCGCAGACCGGTATGTTCGCGAGCGCCGTGCATTCCGAGAAGCTCACGCACGCCGTCTTCCTCGCCCGCTGCAAGATGACGGAAACCGAGCTGGAGCTGATGACCGACGGCTACCCGCTCATCGACCAGAATGACTCCGGCAAATGCTGTGAGGACGACGATTCCGAGTACACCTGCAGCTGGAGGGTCGAAAAGATCGAGCTGCCTCAACCCGGCAGCTTCGTGCCGCCGGAGGGCGAGGGGGCGGATCCGGACGCAGGGCTTGGCGACGTCCCTGGGACGGTGGACCCAGCGGAGCTCGGGGGAAACCTGAGCGCACTGAGTGCGGTGCAGGGCCTCGAGAACCCCAGCGGGCTCCCTGGGCAAGATCCGTTGAATTCGCTCGCGGCGCTCGGTAGCGAGGATGGCGCCGCCGGTATCGGCGCGATGGTGATGACCCTGGTGTACCCCGAGCTCAAGCCGATGCTCGAGGCCAGCATCCGCAAGGTCACCGTTACCGTGCACTGGAAAGAGGGCACGAACGACAAAGACTTCTCGGTGACCCAGTACGTGACCGATCCTCAAGAGGGCGGGCTGCTCGACACGACGCCCGAACCGAACATCGATCCCGACGACCCGTCGGCCGCAGCAGCCGCCGCAGCCTTTGGCGCGAACGCGGCGAGCGGGGGCTTGCCATGAAACCGAGCGCGCGGGCCGTGACCCTGGTCGAGCTCATGATCGCCATCTCCGTCTTGGCCATGATCTCGGTCTTGATCTACAGCGCGTTCAGCGGCATGCGCGCGAGCCGCGACGGCATTCAGCGAATCGGCGATCGTTACCGTGAAGGACGCATCGCCTTGGCGCGCATCGCGCGCGAGGTGTCGAGTGCGTACCTTTCCGGTCACGAACCGATCGATCCATCGCTCAAGGTCCAACAGACCGCGTTCGTCGCGACGCAGGGCACCCCCGCCGATCGCCTCGACTTCAACAGTTTTGCCTACCGGCGCCTCGATCGTGACGTGCACGAGTCGGACCAGGCCGAGATCTCGTACTTCGGTTCGCAGAACCCCGACGAAAACGGCGTCATCGACCTCGCGCGCCGCGTGAGCCCCTTGCTCGATCTGGAGCCAAAGACAGGCGGTCGCGTGGACGTGCTCGCGACAGATATCGACCTGTTCGACCTCGAGTTTCTCGATCCGATGACGGGTCTGTGGGAAGAACGCTGGGACACCACGTCCGCCATCGCTCAAGAGAACCGCTTGCCGCTCCAGGTGCGCATCATCCTGGTGCTGAACGGTGGACGCCGCACGAGCGAAAGGGGTGGCCAAGAGACCATCCGCCTAGTCACGAAGGTGCCCATCCAGATGCCGCGCCCGCTCACCTTCGCCACCCAAGGAGAGCCCGGCTAATGGCCCCGCCCCCCCCCGCTCCCGGTTCGGCCCCCCGCCCCCCAAGCCGGGCCTCGCGACGGCCAAAGCCACGGTCACGGCGCCCGCGAGAGGCCTCGGGAGGAACGGGACCAAGCCGGGCCTCGCGACGGCCAAAGCCACGGTCACGGCGCCCGCGAGAGGCCTCGGGAGGAACGGGACCAAGCCGGGCCTCGCGACGGCCGAAGCCTGGGCGCCGAAATAGTAGGCGCGGGGTCGCGTTGATCATGGTGTTGGGTGCGCTGACGGTGCTCAGCGTAATGCTCACGGAGTTTCAGACCGAAGCATCGGCGGAGCTAGGTTCGAGCGTCGCCGCTCGCGACGCGCTCAAGGCCGAGTACGCCGCGCGCAGCGCCATCAACCTCTCGCGTCTGCTGATCGCAGCCGAGCCGACCATTCGCAAGCCGATCGGATTCCTGCTTCAAGGCATTTCTCAGGTCAAAGTTTGGGAGTACGCGGGCCCGGTGCTGAGCGCCTTCAACGACGCGGAGAACAGCGACCAATTCACGACCCTCGCGATGGTGAACCTCGCCGAAGGAAAGAACTTGGGTTTCGAGGGTGCCGGCTTCGAGGTGACCATCGTCGACGAGGACTCGAAGCTGAACGTGAATCGGGCTTCCGTAGGCGGTTCGGTGGGAGTGCAGCAGCTGGCCTCGCGGCTGATAACGCTGCTCAGCCAGCCGCAGTACACACCGCTGTACGAGGGCGAAGACGCGGACGGACAGCTCAACGATCCACAAACGCTGTGCGCGGCGCTGGTCGACTGGGTCGACCCGAATCAAGATGCCGCTCTCGACTTCTGCAACCCCCAATCCGAGACGGCGCAGCAGACGAGCCCCGAAGATACCTTCTACCAGCAGCTCGAAACGCCCTACTTCCGCAAGAATGCTCCCTTCGACAGCCTCGAGGAGGTCAGGATGGTGCGAGGCGTGGGGGAGGACTTCTGGCACACCTTCGTCGACCCCGATCCGGAGCGCCCCGACAAGCGCAACTGGACAGTGTGGGGGGGCAGCGCGATCAACGTAAACAGCGCCACCCCGGACGTGATCTGGGGGCTCGCTTGCGACTATAGCATGGGCGCGCCCGACCATCCGATCTGTATCGACCCCGAACAGGCGGTGAAGTTTTTGACCAGCGTGGGCATGGTGCGAAACCTGATGCCCGGTGTGCCTGCATTCAAGTCGCCGAAGAACTTCATCAACGCGCTGAAGGGCAAAGGCATGTTCGCGATGATGGCGGAGATTACCGGGCTCGAACCTTTCACCACCTTCAAGTCGGAAGCCTCGCTGGAGTCGGCGGTCACCACCGAGAGCAAGGTGTTCAGCATCTACGCGACAGGCTACGTCAAAGCGGGAAAGCGCGAGACGCGCACTCGCGTGCACGCGGTCGTCGACTTTCGAGCGGCGCCGCCCCCCGGTATGCCGACGCAGGGGCGGCTGGACGCCGTGGCCAACCTGGCCGAAGCAGCCGGCCTCGGCAGCGCCGCTGACGAGCTGCGGAACGCTGCCCAGACCCTTTCGGGCAACCTGCCTCAGGGCGCCGGTGAAAACGTCATCACGAGCGCGTTTCAGCCGAGCCCAGGTGGTAATATCGTGTACTTCAGGATTGACTAGCGATGACGAAACACCTCGGAATTGACGTTCGCAGCAGCCACGTTCGGGTCGCCGAGTTGGAGGTCAGTTATCGCAAGACCACGCTCCAGGCGCTGTACGAGGTCGACCGCGCACACTTCGCGAGTCTCGTCGAGGCGGTGAAGGCTTGCGCCGGTCCGCTCGTGCACGAAGCGGAGACGATCGCCACCGCGGTAGCCGGCGACCAGGCATTCTTTCACCGCATCGAGTTGCCGCTGACTGCGCAGCGCCAGCTCGAGGAGGTGCTGCCGTTCGAGCTCGAAGCTCAGGTTCCCATCGATCTCGACGAGCTGTCGTATGACCATCGTGTCCTGCCGCGTGACCCGAATTCGCAGCACCTGCACGTCCTCACAGCCGCTGCGCGCACCGAACACGTGCGCGCCAGTATCGCCATCTGCCGTGAGGCTCTGGGACGCGAACCCGATCGCGTGAGTTGCGGCGCCCTGCCGCTGGCGAACCTCTGCAATGTATGCTCCGAACTCGCAGGTCCCGGCCCGATCGCGCTCATCGATCTCGGCGCTACCACGACCGAGGTGGTGTTCTTGTCGCAGGGGCAGGCGGTGCTCGCTCGTACGATTTCCCGCGGCGTTCAGGGGCTGCCCGAGACGGCGCCAGCGCTGGCCGCGGCGCTGCGCCAAACTCTGGCCCGCTGGGGAGTGACCGCCGGCACCGGTGTGCAGGCGGCGTACCTATTGGGGGGCGGCGCTGCCGCGCAAGGCGCGGACGAGTACCTGGCCTACGAGCTAGGTGTCACCGTGCTGCCGCTGCCGAGCTTGCATTTCGACTCGCTGACTCCCGATCAGGCGGTGCTCGTGCCGCGTTTCGCCAAGGCCATCGGTCTTGCCCTGGGCGTCGGCGGGCGTGCTCGCGATCTCAACTTGCGTCAAGGCGGCCTCGCCTACCAGCGCGGCTATGGCTTCATCAAAGAGAAGCTGCCCATCCTCGCGGGACTCGGCGGCGCCATTGCCATCAGCTTCTTCTTCTCTGCTTGGGCAGAGAGCGTCTCGCTCGGGCGCGAGAACGAGGCGCTGAAGGCAAACTTGGCCGCGCAAACGAGTGCCGCGTTCGGTCAAGAGGTGCTCGATCCCGACGAAGTACTCTCCGAGCTCGAGCGTCTGAAGAAAAAGGCAGCGGATGACCCGATGCCCACCATGGATGCCCTCGACATCATCAACGAGATCTCCAAAGCCGTGCCCATGGACACGAAGCACGACATCGAGGAGTTCGATCTCGCCCGAAACAAGGTGAAGATCCGCGGCATCGTCGGTTCCACCGACGAAGCTCAGGAGATATCGAGCGCTCTGGACGCTCACGATTGCTTCGAAGAGGTCAAAATCGGCAAGATTACCCAGGTAGTCAACGAGACCCGACAGAAGTACTCGCTCGAGTTCGACGTGAACTGCGACGCGAAGGCGAAGAAAAAGAAGCCGGCGGCGAAGGCCGCGGAAGGCGAGGCAGAGTGACCCTACGAGATCGCATCAACCAACTGGAGGATCGCGAGCGGCGGCTGCTCGGCGTGTTCGTGGTGGTCTTCGGCATTTTCGCGATCCTCGTCATTCCGTTGGGGCTGACAGCGTATCTGGGTTCGATCTCGAGCGAGAACGAATCCATGCGCGAAGCCATGGCGACCCTGCAGCAGAGCCGAAGCGTCCTCGAAAAACGCGCCGAAGAGCAGGTAAAAATGGATGCTCGTTACGAGCGAACGACCCCGCCGCTGGCGGGGTTTCTGGCGGGGATCGCTCAACGCCACAAGATAGAGATCCCCGAGACCCAGGATCAGGCGGAGGTTCCCCACGGCAAGCGCTTCAGTGAGCGCTCGACGAAAATCACACTGCGCGATGTTGGAATGCTGAAACTGGCGGAGTTCATGCAAGGCGTAGCGACCTCCGGATATCCGGTGTCGATCTCCCGCATGAATATTCGCAAGAAGGCCACTCCTCCTGACTCGTACAACGTTCAGCTGACCGTCAGCGCCTTCGACCGCAAGGCCGAAGAAAAACCCGAAGTTGCGGCCGGCGACGCCGCCGAAGGCGAAGCCGAAGAGGCGGAGCCGGCGGCGGAGGAGGAAGCGGAATGAAGCTGCGCATACCGAATCTGGGTCCGCGAGCACGCCGCTGGCTGCGTTGGGCGGCGTATCCGCTCTTCTACGTCGTCTGCCTGGTGCTGTTCGCGCGGCTGACGTTCCCTTATGATCGCGTGAAGCACCGCATCCTCGCAGAGTTTCACGCCCGGCAGACAGGCCCGAACCCGAAGCAACTCGAGATCGACGACGTCAGTGGGCACTGGCTGTTCGGCGTGGAGGCTGAGGGCGTGCGTCTCATTACCCCGCCGCCGCCCGCAGCACCCAACGATGACCCCGCGGCACCCAAGCCCAAGGCTCGCGTGCTCAGTGTCGACGCACTGTATGGGAGCATCTCCGTGCTGCGGCTCCTCTTCGGGACCACTGCCGTGGACTTCGGTCTCGAGATCGGAGACGGCGGGCTCGAAGGCAACTTCATGCGCAGCAGCGATGCGAGCGCGCTCGTGCTGGAGATCACCGATCTCTCGGTGGCGGGGCTCGCCCCGCTCGAAGAGATCATCGAGCTGCCGCTCGAAGGCGTGCTTGCTGGTCACGTCGAGTTTTCCATGCCCGAGGGCAAGCTCGAAGACTCCGAAGGCAAACTCGCGCTCACCATCGACACGCTGCAAGTGGGCGACGGCAAGGCCAAAATCCGGGACACCATCGCGCTCCCCAAGCTGCGCGTCGGTACTCTGACGCTCGCCGCCGAAGCCGTTCAGGGCAAACTCGAGCTGAAGGAGCTATCCGCGAACGGCCCCGATTTTCAGCTGAAGTCGGACGGTTCGGTGCGCCTGCGCGATCCCGTCGGGACCAGCGTCGCCGACCTACGCGTCAACTTCAAGTTCAAGGAAGCCTACACCAACAAGAACGACATGACGCGCGGCCTGTTCGGTGCTCCCGACTCGAAGGTGCCAGGTCTTTTCGATCTCGACCCCAAAATCAAGCGTGCGAAGGGTGAGGATGGGTTCTACGGCTGGCGCGCGGCAGGCCAGATTGCGAAGCTCAGCTTCCTGCCCGCCTCCGACGGTGGCGCTAGCACGCTCCCGGCGCGTTCGACCAGGGAGCGCAGAGCCAAGCCCTCGCTGCGCCCGAAGAAGCCCAGTAAGTCCAAGGACAAGTGAGCGAAGCTCCCCGGATTGCGCCCGCGGCATCGGCCGCCTCGACGTATCTCGTGCACGCCGTGCGCTGGGCGGCCCGCCGCTACTGCTCGAGGGCCAGGCCGAGAGACCTCCGCAGCGCGAGGTACTCGGGGCTCACGCTCCAGATCACGAGCTGCCGATAGCGTTCCCGGCTCGGGACGGCGCTGGCCGAGTCGTCGGACACCTCCAAAATCGCTGCGCCCGTCTCGAGATCGTTCGCTAGCAAGAAGCCCGCGCGATCTGCGGTCAAGTCGACGCCGGCGATCCAGCGCTTCAGATCGAGCGCAGCCCCTGACTGCAGCATCTTCGCGACCACGCGGGTCAGATGGTCGCGCGCGGTTCTCGGGAGCGACTGGCGGAGCGCCGCGAGTGCTTCGCTGATGGGACCCTCGAGCTCGGGCGCCACGGGGAACTGTGGGGCCGTCAGCTGGATTGCGGCGAACAGCCAGCTCTTCAGGCCCGTGCCCGTACCGACGAGCTGGCGCAGGTACAGTCCCGGTCGTAGGTACGTGAGGTGGCGCGCCGCGACGAACGCCGCCGCCTGGCTCGGAACCTCGGCGTTCAACGCAGCGTTGCCGAGCACCACGGCGGGTTCGAAGGTGTGCAAGAACGAGAGACCGCCCGGGTCGTTGGTGTTCTCATAGACCGGGGGCAAGGGCACCCCGAGTGCCCCCGCGGCGTGATGCAAGCTCTGGCTCAAGGCTGCGTAATGGCTGTCGACCGCGACCCGGTGAGCTTCCGTGTAACCGAACGCCTCGAGCGGTTCTGCGCGGCTCTCGATCACCGCCGGCTCGATCAACGCGAATACGCTGGTGAGCAGTGGGTCGACGAGCGGGTGAAGCAGCGTTGCGAGCCAATCTTCGTCTGAAAGCGCGCGCTGGACGGGGGCGGCCTGGGCGAGCCTCGAGCGCGCGTAGAAGCGCCGCTCGTCAGCGTCCGACAGACCCAGCACGCTCAGGGTTTGGCACAGGCACCACGAAGCGTCAGTGTTGCCCGTCGCGGTATAGACGCGCCTGAGCACTCGATAGGAGTCCGCACGCTCTGGATTCGCTTCGATGAGCGCGCCGTGTAGCTTCACTGCCCGCGCGGCGTAACGCAGCAGATCCGTTCCATACAGCTCGGTCAGTATCTCGGCGCGGGCCTCGTTGGTCGGGTCGAGCGTCTGCGCTGCTTCGTGAGCGTCGATGGCGTTGTCCACGTCGCCGAGAGCGTGCTCGTACAAGTCCGCCAGAGCGTTGAACGTCTTCAGCATCTCGGCCTTGTTCCCCTCCTGGCCCCCGTCCTTCGTGGCGAGCTCGAGGCGCAGACGCAGCAGCCGTTCGATCTCGGTGTGCGCGCTGTCGGCGCGATAGATTTCGAGCGCTTCATCGATCGCGCGCAGGGACGGCGCGAGGGCGAAGGCGCGTTCATAGTACTGGAGCGCTTGGCTGGCGTCGCCGATCTGCTGCTGCATGACTGCCGCCGCTGTTTCCAGGTACTTGGCTTTCTGCGCGGCGTCATCGACGTAATTTGCGATCCTTACCACCACCCCGACCAGGTTCTCCCACTGTTGCTCCTCGGAATAGAGCTGCATCAGTCGCGTCAGCACTCGGCGTTCGTCGGGCCGAGTTTCCAGCGCGCGTGTATAACTCTCGGCCGCCTGGGCGCGGTCGTTCAGCTGCTCGTGGGCGATGTCGCCGATCTCTGCCCAGAGTTGAAAACGCGCGTCTGCGTCGGCTGTTGCGAGTTGCTTGCGTTTGATGGCGACGGCTGCTGGCCAGTCGCCGAGCTCCGCGTGGACGCGCGCCTGGGCTGCCAAAGCGCGGTCCTGACTCGCGTCGAGCTCGCTGGCGCGTTCGAAGCGGGCCAACGCCGCCAGCGCCTCGCCCGACCGGTGCAACGCTTCGCCGTAGCGGTACTCGGCCTCGGCTCGCCGTGCCGGCGAGAGCTCCCCCTCGAAGCGCGTCAAGAGCGCGCGGTACTGTGCCAGGGCGCTCGCCGTGTCGCCGAACTCGAGCGTGAGGTGCGCCAAGCGTTCGCTGGTTTCGGCGTCACGGTCGGCGAGCGCGAGCAGACGCTCGCGGAGGCCCGCAGCTTTCTGCCAGCGGTCCGTGCGGCCGAGCGCCTCGATGCTGCGCAGCAACGTGCGCTTGGCTTCTGCCGGCGGGAGCGTGTCGATGCGCCCGGCGATCGCCTCGTAGTAGCGGCTCGCTTCCACGAAGCGCTCGTGTTCGTAGGCTAGATCGCCCAGCACCGCGAGGGCCTCCAGGTCGGTGGGGTCGAAGCTGAGGGCCTGCTTGGCAGCCGCTTCTGCACGCTCTTCGTCGTGCAGCCGATGGCGCGCGAGCCGCGCCATCTGGCTGGCAAGACGCGCCTTCGCATGCTCGCCCTCGGCGCGGCTGAGCTCGCGTTCGAAGAGTTCCAGTGCCAGCACGACGTCGCCGCGCTCCAGGTAAGCGTCGCGCAGCGCTTTCCGCAGCGCCGCGTTGTCGGGCTCGACGTCCACCGCCTGCTCGTACACCTCTATCGCGCGTTCGAGGTTCTTCTGTTTCTCGAAGATTTTGGCGGCGCGCTCGAGCTGCCGGGCCTTGTCGTGAGGGGTCTCTGCCGTGTCCGCGAGCGCCAGCAACGCGTCGATGGATCGCGCGCGATCACCGGTAGCTTCGCCGAGGCGCGCCAGCGCATCCAGGGCCTTCGCCTGGTTCGGGGCGATGTCCAGCACCAACTCGTAGGCACTCGCGGCCCGCTCGGGCGCGTGCAGGTCGTCGTTCAAAAGCTGCCCCCAGGCGAGCGCGAGCTCCACGCGCTCCGCCCGGTCCGGAGTGAGCTCGAGCAAGCGTTCGTACAGAGCTGACAGCGGTTCCCAGCGTCCGAGGGCGCGGTAGTTTGCCAGCAGCCGCGTGAGCGCGTCCCGGTTCGATCCATCCCATTCGAGGATGGTCTCGCGCGCGAGGCTGGCCCGCTCGTGGTCCAAGAATTCGCGCTCGTACAGCTCAGCCACGCGCTCTTGCAGCGCAATTTTTTGACGCGGCGTCGGGGCGAGTCGCACTTCGCGCTCCAAGATCTCGAGCAGTTCTTGGTGCCGGCCCGTTCGGGTCAGCACCTGGTCGAGGCCTCTGAGCGCTTCTTGATGCTCGGGGTTCAGCGCCAGCACGCTTTCGTAGGTTTTCACTGCCGCCTCGCCGTCTCCCAAGCGAGCGTCCTCGACTTCCGCCAACCGACACAGCTGCTTGAGACGCTCGTCGCCGGTGTGCGCTTCGATGCGCCGGCGCAGGACGTCTGCCAGCGCGGGATAATCCTCGGTGCGTTCGGTGATGCGGCAGAGCCCGTCGGCCGCGCGGCGGTGACTCGGGTCCTGCGCAAACACCCGTTCGTACAGGTCCCTGGCGGCACCCAAGTCGTGCAGCTGGTGCTCCAAAACCTCCGCGGCCTCAGTGGACAGGTCTCGTGCGAGCGGCGCTGTCGCTCGATCGGCTCGACGCGTGAGCACTTCAGCGAGCTCGCGCCAGCGTTGGGCCCGCCGGTAGCTTGCGCTCAAACTCTCGAGCGCCGCGTCGTTGGTCGGATCCTTCTCGAGCATCCGCTCGAGGCAGGCGCAGGCCAGGTCGGGGCGTCCGAGCACCGCCTGATACCACTCGGCCATTTTCGAGCGAAGGGCGCTCTCGGTCGCCGTCGGGAGCGAGCTGCCGCGCAGGGTTTCTTCGAGCGACCGGAGCACGTCCTCCCAGGCGTTTCGATCCGAGCCCGCAGCATCGTGCAGTTCGACGGTGTGTGCGAGTTCGAGCGGCTCCTCGACGAAAGCCTGGGTGAAGGCCACGAGCGCTTGCTCCCGGTCGTTCAGAGCGCGAACGTAGATTCTGCCAATTTCTGCGAATGTCCGCGCGCGTTCACGAGCGTCGCCAGTCCTTTCGTTCCGCTGCAAGAGCATCTCGATCAGCTCCTCGTGTTTGCCGGCGCGCTTGCGCACCTCTTCGAGGCCGGCCAGCACGAGGTCGTCGTCCGGCGTGAGCTCCAGCACGGCGAGATAGGACCTTTCAGCGGCGTTCAATGTCTCGGGCGAGGCTTGGTAAAGTTGGGCTGCTCTCGAGAAGAGCGCGCCGCGCGCCGCGCGCGCCTCGTCTGCAGTCGCATCGAGCAAATCCGCGGCCATCGCGAACGCGTCGGCGACGCGGCCCGGGTCACCCCCCAGATCGACCAGCCGCTCCAGGTCGCGAGCGAGGCCAACGCTCGTCGGCTCTTCGAGGAGTGCCTCGATGCTGCGAGTGAGCGTGGCGTCGTCGACTTTCGAGGCGTTTCCGTGCGCGTCACGGCGGTCGAGCGTCCCGAGCAGCTCGAGCACGTGTCCAGCGCTCTGCGGACGATCGTCGGCATCCTTCGCCAGCAGGTCCAGCACGAAACGCTCCACGTCGAGCGGCACCGAGCCCCGCGGGGCGACGCGAGACAGCGCCGGCGGAGCCTTCCCGAGGTGACCGAGCGCCGCCTCCAGATCCGTACCCGGGAACGGCGGCTGCCCGCTGAGGAGCTGGAACAGCATCGCACCGAACGCGTAGACATCGCTGCGGGCGTCGGCAGCTCTGCCTCGGATCTGCTCTGGTGACAGCGTGTCTGGGCAGCCGCCCGTGGAGAACAGCTCCGGGCCGCCTTTCGCCGGGCGTGTGGCGCGCAGGCGCTCGCAACCCGCATCGAGCAGCACGATGCGCGAGTCCGTCGAGCCGGCGCCGAGGGCGATCACGTTCTCGAGCTGCAGGTTGGCGTGCGCGAGCCCGCGGTCGTGAAGCGGTTCGAGCGCGCGCAGGATCGCTATGAGCAGCGGGCGCGCTTGGTCGAAGACCAGGGGCCCGCTGAACGCCAAGCGAGCACCCAGCGTTTGCCCCTCGACCATTTCCTGAGCGATGACCTGGCGATCGCCGAGGCCGCCCGCCCAGACGTGGCGGGCGATGCCGGGATGTGTGAAGCGCCCGATCAGCCGACTCCGTGTCAGGCAACGATGCAGGTTGCGCTTGTCCCGGGCCGCAGCGCTACTGAGCACTTTTAGGCGCACCTCGGCCTCACCGTTCCGGGCCAGGTACACGCTGCCTATACGACCCGCGCCGAGCGGGCGCACGATCGTGAAGGGTCCCAGCTCTGCGCCAGGTTCGAGCGGGCGTTCCGGCAGCACGCCCTGGAGGCGTAGCTCGTGGATACGCGGATCCACGCCTTTTTTCGTGGCCAGGACCGCATCACACAGCGCCTCGACGGCGTCTTCCGCGACGCAGTAGGCCGTGAGGACGCTCGCGAATGATCCCTTGTGCGTCGTGCCGCCGACTTGCTTCGGATCGAAGCCGAGCAGGTTCTCGGTCAGAGCCGCGAGCTCGTCCAGGTCGAAGAGTCTCTCGAGCTCGCCTGTTAGGATATCAAGGTACATCCGCTACTCCCGTCGAGGCACCGACCAGTAGACCACACCAGGGCCCGCGGTCCCGAGGGCGATTTTCGGGTCAGCTCGGCCCGTCGAGCGCTGCCCTGCGATCGTTCCTGAATGCCACTTTCTGGCCTATTCGGCCAAGTTCGTGGGATGCTTCCTTCATGAAGCAGTCGCGGCAGGCCTGGTTGGAACGGGTTTTACCCCTGTCGATCCTCTCGCTGGCGTTGGTGGCCGTCCCCGTCATGATATTCTCTCCAGCAGGGCTCTCGCGGCTCGAACAACTGAAGGCCGAGCGGGAGCGGGCCGACGAGGAGATTTCGAGGCTTTCGCAGGAGATCAGAGAGCTGCGTGCCGAGGTGCGAGCCGTACGCACAGAGCCAGAAGCCATCGAGCGGGTCGCACGCGACGAGCTCGGATTGGTCCGCAAGACCGAGGTGGTATTTCACTTCGACGAGTGACCTCTACCGTTTCGTCCGAGGCTGAAAAGCACTAATATCGGGCCATGCGCGTGGTGCCGTGGAGCCTGGGCCTGCCGGTGATTCGGACGCGCCCGGCAACCGGCAGGAGGAGCGGGCGTTGAGCATCGAAACCGCGAGGCGCCTGCTGGACGGCGGCCTGGTCCCGCGGGCCGAGGTCGAGGTTTCGCTGCTGCAATCCGTGATCCGGGAAATCTCCTTGGTACAGGCGATTGCGATGCAGCGCGGCGAGTACGGCGCGTTGCTCGAGCAGGAGCTCGCGCGTGCGACCGTCCCCTACGTGCGCCGAGTGCATCCGAAGATCGAACTGTGTTCGGTGCTCCCGATGGGGCTCTGCGAACGGCTGCTCGCGTTGCCCGTGAGGCAAGAAGCGATCACTCGCACGGTGGACGTGGTCGCAGTCGATCCCTTCGACAGCCACATCCAGCAAGAGTTCTCGTTTCATCTGGACGCGCCGGTGCGTATGCTGCGCGCCAGCTTGGCAGACGTCGTGGCCGCGCTCGACGGCATGCATACTGGGGGCGCGTTCGCGGCAGGGGTCAATGAAATGCTGGGGGTCGAGCGCGAGAAAACCCCCGCGCATGGCTCCGAACCGCCGCCACCGGTGACCGACGAGGAGCCGACGGCCCAGCCCAGCCAGCCGCCGATCCCCCTGGTGCAGCGTGCGTCGAACGCGCCGCGCCCCCTCGCTTCGGCGCCGCCTCGCACGACCTCGGCGACGGCTCCAGGCGTCGGACGAACGGGGCGCGCGCCCGACCACGATGAGCGCGGCGAACCGGTGATTGGCCTCACTCGCGCCAAACCCGAAGCCTCCGCAGCGCTCACGCGCTCGCGGCTGCGCGAGGCCGACCTGGTTCAGGTGGAACGGCAACTGGCTCAGACCAAGAGTCCCGACGATGTCGTGGAGCTCCTGGTCGAGCACGCTTGTCCGGAGGGCAGTACCTTGGTCTTCAGCGTGAAGCCGGACGCTTATGTGGCTCGATCGGCCAGCTTCGAAGTTCAAGGACTGCGCGACGTCAGCCTGCCGCGCTCGCGCCCCAATGTGTTCCAGGCCGCGCTCGAGTCGGGGCACTATCTGGGCAAGTTGCCCGAAACCCTAGTGCACGCGTTGATCCGCGATCTGTTGGCAGAACGGCTCGGCCCCGAGGTCTACGCGGCGCCCGTTCTCGTCACCGGTCGCGCCACGCTGATGCTGCTCTCGACGGGGTTCGAACGGTCCTTTGCCACGACGCGCCGCATCGATCGCTTGGCGGCTGCCGCCGGCGATGCGCTCGAGCGCTTGCTGATCGAACGGAAGAAGCGATGACCGACCGGGCCACACTGTCCCTGTTCGAAGAGCTGCTGGCGCGCGAGCTCGACGGCCGGCGTCCAGAAGATCTGGACCTGTCGACGCCCGAGGGTGTCGCGCTGAAGCCGCTGTACACGCGGGCGGATCTGGAGGGCCTCGAGTTCGCCGAGTCGTGTCCCGGCGCCCCACCATTCGTGCGCGGCCCCTACGCCAGCATGTACCTCGGCCGGCCCTGGACCGTGCGGCAGTACGCTGGCTTTTCCACCGCGGAAGCGTCGAACGCTTTTTACCGGCGCTCGCTCGCCGCCGGGCAGCTGGGTCTGAGCGTCGCCTTCGACCTGGCCACCCATCGCGGCTACGACAGCGACCACGAACGAGTTGCTGGAGACGTCGGCAAGGCCGGGGTGGCCATCGACAGCGTCGAAGACATGAAGCGTCTGTTCGAGGGCATCCCGCTCGAGCGTACGAGTGTGTCCATGACCATGAACGGCGCGGTGCTGCCCGTGCTGGCGGCGTACATCGTGGCCGCCGAAGAGCAGGGGGTTTTGCCGCACGCACTCGCGGGTACGATTCAGAACGACATCTTGAAAGAGTTCATGGTGCGCAACACGTATATCTACCCGCCGCGGGAGTCGATGCGCATCGTGGCGGATATCATCGAGTACGGGAGCGCGCACATGCCGCGCTTCAACACCGTATCGGTGTCCGGCTACCACATGCACGAAGCGGGCGCTCCGGCCGATCTCGAGCTCGGGTACACGCTGGCCGACGGACTCGAGTACGTGCGCTGCGCCGTGGATCGCGGACTATCGGTCGACGCCTTTGCGCCCCGCATCTCGTTCTTCTTCGCCGTCGGGATGAATCTGTACATGGAGGTTGCGAAGTTGCGGGCCGCGCGCCTTTTGTGGTGCGCGCTGATGCAGCAGCATTTCGCGCCCCAGAAGCCCGAGTCTCTGCGCCTACGCACACACTGCCAAACCTCGGGGGTGAGCCTGACGGCCCAGGACCCGTACAACAACGTGGTGCGCACGACGGTCGAGGCTCTGGCAGCCGTGATGGGCGGCACCCAGAGTTTGCACACCAATGCGTTCGACGAAGCGCTGGCCTTGCCGAGCGACGCAGCCGCGCGCCTCGCGCGCAATACGCAGCTGATCCTGAGCCACGAAGCGGGGCTCACGCGAACCGTCGATCCTTGGGGTGGGTCCTACTTCATGGAGGCGCTCACCCAGGCGCTCGCCGACCGCGCGCGCGGGCATATCGAGCGCGTGCTCGCGCTGGGCGGCATGACGCAGGCGGTCGCGCAGGGGATCCCGCAGACCGCGATTCAGGAGGCAGCGGCACGCCGGCAGGCGCGTCTCGACCGAGGCCTGGACGTGCTCGTGGGCGTGAATCGCTATCGGGCAGAGACGGAAGAACCGCTGTCGCTCCGGGTGATCGACAACCGCGAGGTGCGTGAGCAGCAGGTCGCCCGCCTGGCGGCGCTGCGCCAGGGCCGCGACCAAGATCGGGTTCGCGGCGCGCTCGAAGCCCTCGGGGCGGTGGCTCGCTCCGAAGGCAACCTGCTCACGGCGAGCATCGAAGCCATGCGTGCGCGTGCTACCGTCGGAGAAGTCTCGCTGGCGCTGGAGCAGGTGTTCGGGCGCTTTCAGTCACACGGACAAGGTGTCGGCGGCGTGTATTCGAGCTACTACGAAGGTGACGAGAATTGGCAAGCGCTCCAGCGCGAGGTGCAGCGCTTCGTGGAAGCCCAGGGCCGTCCCCCGCGGTTGCTCGTGGCCAAGCTCGGCCAGGACGGCCACGACCGCGGCGCCAAGGTGATCGCCGCTGGCCTCAGTGACTTGGGGTTCGACGTCGATCTCGGACCGCTGTTCCAGACGCCGGTCGAGGTTGCCCGGGCCGCCATCGACAACGACGTACACCTGGTGGGCATTTCGACGCAGGCGGGCGCGCACTCCACGTTGGTGCCGGAGTTGATCGAGCGGCTGCGCGAACAGAACGCGAGCGACGTGCTGGTCGTGTGTGGGGGGATCATTCCCAAAGCCGATCACCCCGCGCTGGAGGCGGCGGGTGTGAGCGCCATCTTCGAACCGGGCACTCCGTTGCCCGCGGTCGCCCAAACACTGCTAGAGTTGCTGCGAGACAACGCACCCCATGACCCCGAGTGAACTCGCGGCCGCCGTGGGCAGCGGCGACCGCCGCGCGCTCGCCAAGGCGATCACCCTCGTCGAAAGTGAACGCCTGGGCGATCAGATCCTGGCGCGCCAGCTCATGGCGGCGCTGCCCTTTTCGACGAGCGTGCTGCGCCTCGGTGTCGCCGGCGCCCCGGGCGTCGGCAAGAGCACGTTCATCGATGCCTTGGGTCAACTGCTCGTCGAAGGCGGTAGGCGCCCGGCGGTGGTGGCCTACGATCCCTCGGGCCGATCGGGTGGTAGCGTGCTCGGTGACAAGATACGCATGGGGCGCCTGGCGCACTCCGAAGCCGCTTTCGTTCGTCCGAGCCCGAACCGGCGCGCGAGCGGGGGCGTCGGCAACCGGGCGTTCGACGTCGTGAGCCTGTGCGAAGCTGCCGGCTACGACCCGATCATCGTCGAGACCGTGGGCATTGGACAGAGCGAAGTCGCCGTCACCGAGCTCGTCGATCTGCTGCTCTTGGTGGTGCTGCCCAACGCTGGCGACGAAATCCAGGCCCTCAAGAAGGGGTTGCTGGAGCACGCCGATGCCGTGCTGGTGAACAAGGCGGACGGCGATCGGCGCACGAGCGCCGCGGCCGCCGCGCGCCAGTACGAGAGTGCCTTCGGACTCTTGCGTGGTCGCACGGGCGAGGCCCCGGTGTTGGTAGAACTCGTCAGTGCGCTCGAAGGCACCGGCATAGCGGAGGTGTGGGCGGCGTTGCAGCAACGCTTCGCCGAAGCTCTGAGCTCCGGGCGCCTCGCGATCGACCGCGCTGAACGCCTCAAGCGCTGGTTCGGCGTGGAGGTGCGGCGCGAGCTCGAACGCCGCGTCCTCGGGCGCCCCTCGGTCCGGGCGCTAAAAGTCGAGCTCGAGCACGAACTCGCCCGACGCCAGCTCGGGATCGGCGAAGCGCTCGAGCGCCTGATGGCCGAGGCGTTTGGCGACGAGCGCTAACCTGCTGGTTTTGGAGCTGCGTTCCGGACAGCGGTGAGCGCCGCCTGCAGCTCGACCGGGGCTTGCACCAGCTCGATCAGCACGCCCTGCCCGCTGTGTTCGGCGCCGTCGCCCGGCTTGGGGTGAATGAAGCAAACGTCGTGGCCGGACGCCCCCCTGCGGACGCCTCCGGGGGTGAAGCGCACGCCTTGCTCCGTGAGCCAGCGGACGGCTGCGGGCAGGTCGTCGACCCACAACCCGATGTGATTCAGCGCCGGCTCGTGCACACGTGGCTTCGCCGTGGGATCGAGCGGCTGCATCAGATCGATCTCCACGGCGTGCATGCCCGCGCCCAAGCGCAGGATGTCTTCGTCGACATTCTCGGCGGCGCTCGTGAACTCGCCGACTTTAGGTACGCCCAACAATTCGGTCCACAAGCTCCCCAGGGCCCGTTTGCTGAGGCCTCCGATCGCGATCTGTTGCAGGCCGAGGATGTTGAAGGGGCGGCTCATCGAGCGCTACGGCAGCCGGGCTTGCACCCCGAACTGCAGCTCCATCGAAGCGTGGATGTAGCGGAGGATCCCCAGCGTCAGCCCGGCGCTGGCGTATGCACCGAAATTTTCGGAGAAGTCCCACTGCGGACCGGCGGCTACGTGGAAGATGAGGTCGCGTTTGTACTCCGGCGCGTAGTCGGCAGCGTCCGGTGGGTCCCACCCGCCCGGCGCGGCGGGATCGTACAGCTCGTCGCCGGCGCCGCCCTCGAACTCGAAGCCGACGGCTGGCTCGACGAAAATCTTCAAGGGCGCGTCGCTCATCGTGTAGATGCGCAGGCCCGCGCCGAGGATGAACACTGGTTCGGTGTTGGTCTGTTCCTCACCGCCGAGACCGAAGCGGGCCCACACATAGGGTTCGATCGAGTCGAGCGGCGCAAAGCTCACAGCTGCGTCCAGCCCCCAGGGGCCGCCGTGCCCACAGAATTGCTGCTGATCATCGACGGTCTTGCTGGTGTCGGGCTCCGCACAGAACGGCGACTCGGGGTAGCGGAACACCATGCGGTACCCCCAAACCGCGTCGAGCCGCAGGCCGAACTGTCCGCCGTGTCCAAAGTCCTTTTTGGTGGCCGCAGCTGCCTCCTCGGTGGTTGCGCTGCCTTCATCGCGCGCGTCGGAGGTGCTTGCGTTCGAGTCGCCGGCGTCGGCGTTTTCGTCTTCGCTGGCGGCTTCAGCGCTCGCGGCGTCGTCCGTTTGGGCCTGGATGCTGCTGACCGACAGCCACACGGCGAACAGCCCCACGAACCACGCCAGCTTCTTCACGGCGCATGACGATAGACCAAAAGGCGAAACGTGGCACCGCCGATCTTGGACGGCAGCAATTTCGGGCGACGAGTCCGCGGTTCGCGCTTACTTGGTGACGCCGCTACCGCTGTAGGCGCCGGATTCTGCCCACAAACGCTCGGGGCCCACGGCGAGCCAGGTGAGGGTGAGCTCCGAATTGCCGGCCGTGACGCGAATACCACCGTTGTGCCACTCGCCGGGCGAGGGCAGGTCGAGGCTGCTGGCGCTGCTCAGCTCTTTGAAATCGGCCTCACTCGCACGCAGCGCCAGCACTCCGAGCCCGGAAAGCACGGAGACGGTCGCCGCCGGAATGTGCGGCGCGATGACGGCTTTGATCCCCTGGTCGACGCTCGCGTGTCGCTCAGCCCAGCGCACGTCCTCGAGCGAGCCAACGACCAGCGCGCTCGGTCCTCCGGGAGCGGTGCGCTCGGTGACCACGGGTAGCTGCGTCGAGTTGGTCCACTTACGTGGATTCGGCGGCTCCGAGAAACGCTTCTTCGCGCTGGCGTCGTCCGACCTCGCCTTGCCTCGCGTCTTGCGCACGAGCAGCACGTCGTCGGTGGGTAGCGCCCGCGGCACCGTAACCCGCACCGGGCGTTTGAACGAGCGCGGATCGCCGATTTTCCCGTGTGCGACTGCGTAGGCGATGGTTTCAGCAGACGCTACCAAGAACCCCGGACCGCAGCCGTTCGCCGGCTCCGGATCGAAGGTACGCATCGAGGTGCCCCCGGGCGGCGGTGGGTAGAGCTCCCCGGTGACCACGCGTGCGTCAGGTTCGATCAAGCGAGCGCCAGTCGCGATCAGGTCGACGAGTGCCCCAGAGTGCGCGAGAACCTCGAGCGCTTGCCGCGAAGGCGGCGCCACCAATAGGTCGAGGCGCGACGGCACCCGTTTGCTCTTCAACAGCGCCGCGGCCGCGAGCAAGTCGCGCAGCGAGGCGCCGGAGTCGCCCCCGAGGATCACCTGGCGCACCGGGCGATCGGCGAGCTCGCGCACGGGTCGCACGACCCCCGTTTCGTCCATGATGAGCGGATCGACGGCGCTCAAATCCACGGTGAGCACGTCGTCGCACGGGGCGCCGGCGTCGGGTAGCAGACTGCGATGGGCTTTCGACCGTCGCTGATCACGCAGGTACACTTCGGTCTTTTCGTCGCTGACGAAGATGGCAGCGGCGGCCCCTACCTGCGGCGCCAGACCGCACAAAACCGCGCGGTCGGGCACGGAGAGCAGGCGCGCGCTCGGGCCTGCGAATTCGAGCACGACCGGAGCCTGGTGTTCACCGTCGACCCTGCGCACGACGTCCCCCAGGCCGCGGCGGATCAATTCCAGCGCGACGTCCCGGACGCACACGAAGGGTCGGATCTTGCCGGAGAGCAACACCTGGATGCTGCGTGCGGGGCGCACCCAGATCGAACCGGAGTGCAGCGCTTGCGCCAGCTGTGAGGGAGAAGCGGTCAGGGTCAGCATGCCGGCGCCTCCCACCGAGGCGAGCCGCGGCTCGTCGGTGATCGCCAAGCGCGCGGGGCTTCCGAACCTTTCTAGGTGCACCGCTGGCGCGAAGCCGATGCCGGGGCGGGCCACCAGCACCCCCAAACCGAGTGCGTCCCTGGATGCCGCGGACGGTGCGGTCGCTTCTACCTCGACCGGGTCACCGTTCGTCACACACCGGGTGCCGTAAGCGAGGGCCAGCTCCACGGCCACCTGCTTCGTACCGAGTTGCACGGCTTCGCCCAGCACCAGGTTGGGTTGCCGCGCCAGCACGACTTGGTCCACCTTGACGCGGACCAGATCGCCGTTCAGCCCGGGATCGTCGGAACGCCCCGCGAGGACCTTTTGTGTCATTGTGCGGGGCGGATCCCCCGCGCGCGCACGCATCGCTCTAGTCGTTCGAAGGGGTCAGAAGGGGGGAAGGTGGGACGCTCGCGAGGTCAATGCTGCTCTGAAGACAGGCGCGGCTCTGAAAACAGGCAACGTTCTGAAAACGGGCAACGCTCTGACGATAGAGAGCCGAAGGCAATGCTCTCGGAGGCACGGTGGAGCGCGAAGGTAGCCGCTCGACGTCCAGCGGGTCAAGGACCGACGTGAGGGCAGATCACCTTGGACGCATTCTCTTAGCCGCCGCCGGGGTGCAAGCAGATTCGGTAAGGGGTGGCATCCCACATGAAACCGGCTAGCCGGCACGCGCTGGGACGATGAGGAAAACTGGCTGACCCCTGGCCTAGAAAATTCACTCCGCTCGTAGATTTGGGTACTCTGAGTGCATGTTCAAAGAGGCCCTGCGGGGTGCGGTGGAAAGCACGGACGGCGGCGTTGCTGGGCTGCTGATGGATTTCGAGGGGATTCCGGTCGAGAGCTACGCTCGGGACGGAGCCTCGTTCGACATCGAAGCGGTGGGGGCGGAAGTCAGCGTCGTGGTCAAGGCCATCCAGCGGGCTACCGAGATGCTCGAAGCCGGCGAAACGCGCGAGGTCTCGTTCAAGAGCGAAAAGATGGTCACCCTGATTCGGGTCATCAACGATAGCTACTTCGTTGCGATGACCCTCGCCCCCGAGGGCAACTTCGGCAAAGGACGCTACATGCTCCGTCTCTTGGCGCCGCAGCTGAAGAGCGAACTGGAATGAGTGCTTGGCAGCGCGGGTAAAGTCGGCCAAGCCGGTCAAGCGGGCCACGGCACGTGTGCTCGTGCTCAGCGGACCGAATCTGCACCGTCTGGGCAAGCGCCAACCTGAAATTTACGGGACGCAGACGCTCGACGACATCCATGAGCTTCTGGTGGCACACGCAGCCAAGGCCAACTGCGAAGTGAGCTGCCGTCAGTCCAATTACGAAGGCGAGCTCGTCGAATGGATCGGCGACGCCAAAGCCTCGGGGTTCGCCGGCTTGTTGCTCAACCCGGGTGCGCTCACCCACACGTCGTACGCGCTTTACGACGCCCTGCTCGGGGCGGAGCTGCCCTGCGTCGAGCTCCATTTGTCCAACCCCGACGCTCGCGAAGCGTTTCGGAGGAAGTCGACCGTGGCGCCTGCCTGCGTCGGAAGAGTGGCGGGGTTCGGGTCGAGTTCGTATCTGCTCGCGCTCGACGGCCTGCTCGGGCACCTCGCTCGGCAACCTCGCTGACGCTTCCGGAACCTCGCGAGTCGACCCTCTTAGGTCACAGGGCCGAGGTTCTGGCAGAAATGGCTTGGCGGACGCGGCCGGTTGTGTTCCTTAGCGACGGTAAGTTAGCTTTTCGCCTTCAGGCGGCCACCTCTGGCGCCAAACCAGCCCGGGAAATATCAAGACATGGAGATCTCGCTCAAGCAGCTGAAGAACTTGCTCAAGGCCCTCGAAGAGGAGGGCGTCGCCGAGTTCGAGTACAAAGACGAGAAGTACAGCTTGCGGGTTGGATTCGGGCGTTCGGCGCTCGCAGCCAGCGCCCTGCCGGCGCACGCTTTTGCAGCTCCCGTCGCCGCAGCGGCGCCCGAAGCCCCGGCCGCTAAGGCTGACGAAGCTGGCATCGTGTTCGTGACGTCTCCGTTCGTGGGAACCTTCTATCGCTCGCCGTCGCCGGACAGCGAACCCTTCGTGGAAATCGGTTCTGTGGTCAAGCCGGGCCAGTCGCTCTGCATCGTCGAGGCGATGAAGCTCATGAACGAGATCGAGTCCGAACACGGCGGTACGGTCGTCGAGATCATGGTCGAGAACGGAACCAGCGTGGAGTTCGGTCAGAAGTTGTTCAAGTTGAAGCAGGGCTGAGCCCGAGCAAGCCCGCGATGTTCAAGAAAGTACTGATAGCCAATCGCGGAGAGATTGCGATCCGCATCATCCGCGCGTGCCGCGAGCTCGGCATCGCCACGGTAGCGGTTCATTCCGAGGCCGACGCGGGTGCACTGCACGTGCGCTTCGCCGATCAAGCCGTCTGCATCGGCCCCGCCGCGGCGTCTGCGAGCTATTTGCACATTCCCAATCTGATCAGCGCCGCCGAAGTCACTGCGGCGGACGCGATCCATCCGGGCTACGGGTTCTTGTCCGAGAGCCCTCACTTCGCGCAGGTCGTCGAGAAATGCGGGCTTCATTTCATCGGCCCGACCTCGCAGGCGATGGAGCTCTGGGGCGACAAGGTGCGCGCCCGTGAAGCGGCGATCAGGTTCGGGTTACCGCTGTTGCCCGGAACCGGCGCGCTCGAGAACGCCGCTCACGCCGAGTCAGAGGCACGGCGCATCGGTTTTCCGGTCATGATCAAGGCGCGCGGGGGCGGCGGCGGTCGCGGTATGCGCATGGTGCATTCCGAGGCCGACGTGCGGCGTGCTTTCGAGAGCGCCACCGCCGAGGCCTCGAGCGCCTTCAAGAATCCCGAGCTCTACCTCGAGCGGCTGCTGCTCCGGCCCCGCCACATCGAGTTTCAAGCGCTCGCCGACAAACACGGGCAGGCCTGGACCTTCGGTGAGCGTGAGTGCTCGTTGCAGCGCCGAAACCAGAAGCTCATCGAAGAGTCTCCCAGTCCAGCGATGACGCCCGAGCTGCGCGCGGAGATGGGCGAGGCCATCCGGAACGCGCTGCTCGAGACCGGCTATACCGGCCTCGGGACGCTCGAGTTCTTGATGGACGAAGATCGCCAGCTCTACTTCATGGAGATGAACACGCGCGTGCAAGTGGAGCATCCGGTCACCGAAATGGTGACGGGGGTCGACCTGGTGATCGAGCAGATCCGCGCGGCGGCGGGTGAGAAGCTTTCGCTCCCCGACACCAGGCCCTGGAAGTTCCGCGGACACGCCATCGAGTGCCGTGTGATGGCGGAAGACCCGGACACGTTCGCACCCTGGCCCGGCAAGATCACGGAATATCACCCCCCGGGCGGTAGCGGCGTTCGCGTCGATTCCGGTGTCTATGGCGGCTGGACGGTGCCGAGCGTGTACGACTCGCTGTTGTCCAAAGTGATCGTCCACGCTGCGACGCGCGAACAAGCACTGGTCCGCATGGCACGCGCGCTGGACGAGTACATCATCGGGGGCATTCGCACGAACATCGCCCTCCACAAGCAGTTGCTCGGGGATCACGAGGTACGCGCCGGTACCATGACCACCCGCACCATGGACCGCATCCAAGCCGAGCGCCTCGAACGCTTGCGTCAGCCCAAGAGTTAACCCTCGCCCTCGATTCGCGCTACAACGGGGTCGTGGACGAGCTCGTGCCGCGTGTGCTCCAGGGAGAGATTCGGGCGCTCGCGCGCGTGTGCCGTTTCATCGACGACCAGCGCGCGGGCTATCGCGATCTGCTCGGCCAACTGTTTCCGCACGCAGGCGCGGCGTGGGTGGTTGGGATCACCGGCAGCCCCGGCGCTGGCAAGAGCACGCTGACCGACGCGCTGGTGGCCAACTTCCGCGCGCGCGGTTGGCGCGTTGGCGTGGTGGCGATCGATCCGACGAGTCCGTTCACCGGAGGCGCCTTCTTGGGCGATCGCATCCGTCTCCAACGCCATTTCGAGGATCCTCAGGTGTTCATACGTTCGCTCGCTACCCGCGGCGCGCTCGGAGGGTTATCGCGGACGACCCAGGACACGGTCGTCGCCGTGGCAGCCTGGCAGGCCGACGTCGTGCTGGTCGAAACGGTCGGCGTGGGCCAAGACGAAGTAGACGTGGCGCAGGCTTCCGACACCACGTGTGTGGTGCTGGCGCCGGGCATGGGCGACGACATTCAGGCAACCAAGGCGGGCATCCTCGAGGCGGCCGACATCTTCGTGGTCAACAAGGCCGATCGCGACGGGGCCGACGCCACGGTCCGCGACCTCGAAACGATGCTTGCCCTGGGAGCGCTCCGGCCCGTTCCGGTGAGCTTCGGGGGGCACGCCGCGCTGGTGGGGCTCTCGCGCGAGGCGGAGGCCGGCTGGGTGCCGCCGATTTTGCGTTCGGTCGCTACCCACGGGGCCGGTATCGTAGAGCTGGCCGCCGCTATCGCACGGCACCGCGAGCACGCGGCGCAGAGCGGCGAAGAGCGAGCGCGCCGCCGCCGTCGCCACGAGCTGATGCTGCGGACCATGCTCTACGAGCGCTGGCTAGCGGTGTTCTCGCGGGGCTTGGACGGCGAGCTTGCACGCGTACTGGATCGCATCGGGGCCGGTGAGCTCGATCCGTACTCGGCGCTCGAAGAGCTCTCGCACCGATTTCCGCCGCTCGGCACCTGAACCGCTGCTGCTACCAATCGACCGAGTCGAGGTAGATGGGCCCGGTGTAGATGGCGTGGGAACCGCCGCCGACGCTGATCTTCAGTCCCAGCGTGGTCACCAGGGTCGCATCGAAACCCGCATCGATGGAGCCGGGGGGCGAGGCCTCGCCGGGCACGAGCTCGACGCGGGTCCACTCGTCCGCGACCGCATTGACCCAAGGCCCGTATTGGGAGCGCCAGTGCTCGTCTTTGACGAACAGCTGGAACCCGTTCGGGTGTTCGGGATCACCCACGGCCTGAGCCGGGGTGTAGACCCAAGCGCTCACGCCCCGATGCGCGAGATCTGCGTCCTTTTGCTGCCGCAGATCGAGCCAGACCTCGGCAGCCGCGAGCTCGGGCTTGGAGCCGTCCAGGTCCATGTCGAGCTCGAGCGCGTAGCGCCCGCGCCGCGCCACCGCTTTCGAGCGTTCCAACCCCAAGCAGGCCGATGGCTTATCGGCGCTCGTCAGCCAACCATGTCCTTCTTCTTCGAACTCGAGGCGCCCGTGGCCCCAGGGGGGGTACAGCCAGGCATAGGTGCCAGCCAACAGCAGCGCGGCGCTGACAGCCAGCACCGTCGTGAGGCGCGCGCGCAGCGCTGCTCCGTGTTGACCCGAGCGTCCCCGTGCGAGCGATGCTAGGGCCTCGATTCGCTTGCGGTGCGGCGGCAGATTCAGGGCGTGGCCGATCTCGAGACGCCCCGCGATGTGCCCGAACAACTCCTCCAGCGCAAAGCTGGAGCTACCGTCGACGGTGACTCGCGCTGGCGAGGCAGGGGTGCGCTTGGCACTCAGCCCATCGAGTAGCACGGTGGCGACGAACGAGGGCGAGCTCGCTTCGGGCTCCTCGTCGGAGCCGAGCGCACGGCTGTGAGGCTGGTTGGAGTACTTCGACAGGATCTTGATGGTAACGGGAGCACGAGCGGCGAGCGACGCCGAACGGATAGAAGGCGGGTCGTGCGTCTGCGCGGGCGAACTCGAGCCGATCTCGCTGGCGTCGAGGCCGATCACGTCACGCAGCAGCGTCAGAAACGTGCCCGCGAACTCCGCGTCTTGCACGCTGTGCGCGACCAGCACCTTCATGGGGTGGTGTCCTTTTCCAGCGGCAGATCGCGCTGGAGCACGAGACGGGGGTCGTCGCAGATGCGACGAAAGTCGGCGGCCGTGGGGTGCCCCGGGAAGGGGACGAAGCAATGGTCGACTCCCGCGTTGCGCCAGGCGAGCGCGTAGGCGATGCGTGAAGCGCTCGGGTGAGTCACGAGAGGCTCGAAGAAGTTCTTGCTGAACCAGCTCGGCGGGGTCATTTCGCTCAGGCCGTCGCGCATGCCGAACTCGGTCAGCGCGGCTAGCTTGTGGTGGGCCTCGGCCGCAGTGACGGTGATGCTCACTGCGCGTACCAGGCTCGCGACGTCGGTGTCGTAGTAGTGGTCGACGCCCATCACGTCTACGTACGCATCGCCCGGGTAACGGAAGAAGTAGTCGCGCGGGCTGCGAAGCTCACCGCCCCCGGGAGAAAACGCGAACAGCAAGTGCGAGAAGCCACGCTGCTGCCGCAAGTAGTCGACCGTGAAGCGCCACAGTGCGATGTAGTCGGCGTCCGTCGTATGGTCCGCACCCCACCAGAACCAACTACCTGTGTGCTCGTGAAACGGGCGAAAAATGATGGGGATCAGCTGCCCGTCGTCAGCGCGGCACGATTCGAAGAAGTCTCCGACCCGGTCGAGGTAGCTCCGATAAAGCGCATGGTGGCTACCGCCGGGCACGATCGCCCGAACCGCGGGCGTGGTGTCCCAGGCGTCCCCGCGCGTGACGGGGTTATCGACGTGCCAGCTGACGGTGTTGATGCCGCCGCGTGCGTGGGCTTCCTGAATGCGCCGCCGCATCAGATCGAAGGAGACGCCGTCACCGTTCTCGAGGGCTCCGTTCTCGATGCGAAAGACATCCCAACCGTAAACGGCGGGGTGGCTGCCGCACACGCTTTTCACGTCGGAACGATCCGCGTCCGCCGCACTCCAGCCGACGCCGTAAGCGGTGGGGTCCTGGTGCCCGAGCGCGAAACCGTCGCTGCCGGCCAACCGCCGCAGGGTCGAGCGCAGTCGCTCGACGGCGGTGTGCGTGGCTGCGCCGCTGGCATCCACGCGATCGACTGGCGCCGGCGGGGTCTTCGCCGCGCTCATTGCGGGAGAGAGCGGGGAGGCTTCGACTTCGGCGCGTGGCGCGACGCCCGCGCACGCCAAGCTGCAGGCCGCGACTCCGGCCAGCGGCAGCTGGAGCAACGCCGGACCGCCGATCCGGGCAGACAGGGCGGGTAGCGCCATCATCGGGGGGAGCGCTCCGGCTTTTTCAGAGAGCGCTTGCCCGCTTTCAGTCCGGGCTCGACGTTACGCCCGGGGCGCTGCTTCATCAGCTTTTGGGGCCGCTTCTTGGGTTTTGCAGCCGGCTTCGGGCGCGCTTTCGCACTGGGGGCAGGCCCGCCGCGGAGCCGCGGCGGCTTGCGACCGACGGCTTCGGCCTGGAACGCAGACGGGCAACGCTTGTTGACGGCGCAGCTGATGCAGGCCGGACGCATCGCCGTGCACACGCGGCGACCGTGGAAGATGAGCGTGTGCGAAAGGATGTCCCAGTGCCGCCGATGGGCGAGCTGCATCAGATCGGGTTCGATCTTGTCGGGCGTGGCGTGGTCGGTCCAACCGAGCCGCTGGCTGATGCGTTGCACGTGAGTGTCGACCACGACGCCCTCGGGCTTGTTGAACGCGACCCCCAGCACCACGTTGGCGGTCTTGCGACCGACCCCGGGTAGGGTGATCAGCTCTGCCAGCGTGTCCGGGACACTGCCAGCGTGATCGGACACGAGCTTCTTCGAGAGCCCGATGAGGCTCTTGGTCTTCTGTCGAAACATGCCGAGCTTGCCGAGGAGCGCCTCCACCGTGCTCGGTTCGGCCAGAGCCAGCTCTTGGGGCGTCGGAAAGCGACGGAACAGTTCGGGCGTGACCTTGTTGACGGCGACGTCGGTGCTCTGGGCACTCAGGACCGTGGCGACCACGAGCTCGAAGGGGGTCTTGTGATCGAGCTCGCAGTGCGCGTCGGGGTGGGCGCGGCGCAGCTCCCGGAACGTGGCGCTGAACGCTTCGCGCGCCGCCTTGCGAGTGGGTCGCTGCCCCGCCGCTGCTTCAGCCTTCTTCACCCGGTTCCTCGGAACCCCCTGAACCTTCGGGCGTTTCGGGCTCGGTGCTGCTCGGCGAATCGCCGCCGGCTGCGCCCGACTCCGCGTCGCCGAGGGACTCGGCGTCGCCCACGGACTCGGTGTCGTCCGACGCTTCGCTACCGGCGTCGTCAGCTTCGACTAAATCGTCGGGATCGCGTTCGACCGACTCCATGGCGACCACACGCTCGTCTTTCTCGACGTTCATCACGCGCACGCCCTGGGCGTTTCGCCCGGTCAGGCGGATCTCGTCCACGCGCGTGCGGATGGTTTGGCCCCGGTCGGTGATCAGCACGACCTCGTCCTCCGGCTTGACCATCGAGATGCCGACGACCGGTCCGTTGCGTTCGCTGGCGTCGATCAAGATGACGCCCTTGCCGCCGCGGTGCTGTGAGCGAAACTCTTCGAGCTCCGTCCGCTTGCCGAAGCCGCGTTCGCAGATCGCCAGCACCTGATTGCGCTCCGGCTCCGTGTAGGCGAGCCCCACGACATGGTCCGAATCTTCGAGCTCGATCGCCTTGACGCCGCCGGTGTTGCGCCCGGTCGAGCGCACCTGATCTTCGTGAAAGCGAATGCTCTTGCCGAACTTGGTCGCAATCAAGAGTTCCTTGCTGCCGTCGGTAACGGTGGCTGTGAGCAGCTGATCGTCGTCCGCGATCTTCACGCCGATGATGCCCTTGTCGCGGTAGTTCTGATAGTCGAGCACCGGCGTCTTCTTGATCTGCCCGCCGCGTGTCAACGTGATGACGAACAGACCCTCTTCGAAGCCCTCGACCTTGGTGATCGCCGCGATGCGTTCACCCTCCTCTAGCCCGATGAAGTTGACGATGGCCCTGCCTTTCGCGCTGCGGGCCGCTTGCGGCACCTCGTACACCTTCTTGACGTAGAGCTTGCCGCGATCGCTGAAGAAGAACACGAAGGCGTGCGTGGAAGCCGCGAAGAGCTGATTGATGAAGTCGTCGTCTCGCGCATCCATACCGCGGTTGCCTTTGCCTCCGCGTTTCTGCGCCTTGTAAGTCGAGAGCGGTGTGCGCTTGATGTAGCCCTCGTGTGAAATCGTGACGACCATCTCTTCTTCTTGGATCAGGTCTTCGATCTGAATCTCGGCCTCGTTGTCGAGGATTTCGGTGCGGCGCGGCTCCCCATGCGCCTCCTTCACCTTCTCGAGTTCTTCGACGATCACCTGCATCAGCAGCGACTCGTCCGCCAAGATCGCACGCAGGTGGGCGATTCTGTCGGAGAGCTCGCCGTACTCTGCGGCCAGTTTCTCTTGTTCGAGACCCGTCAGGCGCGACAGCCGCATTTCCAAGATGGCCTTGGCCTGCCGTTCGCTCAGACGGTACTCGGGGCGCGCGCTGGCCACTGCGATCTCGCTCTCGGGGCGGCCAGCGCGGCGCACGAACTGCTCGAGGCCCTTGAGCGGCAGCTCCATCAAGCGCTCTTTGGCTACGTCGGGGTCGGGAGACTGGCGGATGGTCTTGATCACCAGATCGACCTCGGTGATCGCCATACCCAGACCTTCGACCAGTTCGCGCTGGGCTTCCGCCTGGCTCAGCTCGAAGCGCGTGCGCCGGCTCACGACCTCGCGCCTGTGCTCGATGAAAACCAGCAACGTCTGCTTCAGATCGAGCACCTCGGGACGGCCGTTGACGATCGAGAGATTGATGATACCGAACGAGGACTGCATGTCCGTGAGGCGGAACAGGTGGTTTTGCACCACCTGCGGGAACACGTCCTTCTTCAGCTCGATCACCAGGCGCATGCCGTCGCGATCACTCTCGTCCCTGGCTTCGCGAATGCCTTCGATGCGCTTGTCGCGCATCAGCTCGCCGATCTTCGCGTGCAGCCGCGCCTTGTTCACCTGGTAGGGCAGCTCTGTGACCACGATCTGTTCGCGGTCGCTGTTCGGCACCTTCTCGACTTCGGTGCGAGCCCGCATGATGACGCTGCCGCGCCCCGTCCGGTACGCTTGATAGATGCCGGCCCGCCCGAAGATTTGGGCACCCGTCGGGAAATCGGGGCCAGGAATCAAAGACAGCAGGCTTTCGACCGGCAGGTTCGGGTCCTTGATCAGGGCGATCGTGCCCTCGACGACCTCGACCAGGTTGTGCGGCGGTATGTTGGTCGCCATGCCGACCGCGATGCCACCGGAGCCGTTGACCAAGAGATGCGGAAATCGCGCCGGGAGCACGATCGGCTCTTCCCGCGACTCGTCGAAGTTCGGGGTAAAGTCGACGGTCTGCTTCTCGATGTCGGTGAGCAGTTCCATCGAGATGCGCGCCAAGCGGCACTCGGTGTAACGGTAAGCTGCGGCCGGGTCTCCGTCGACCGAGCCGAAGTTGCCCTGCCCATCGACCAGCATGTGACGCATCGAAAAGTCTTGCGCCATGCGCACGAGCGCGTCGTAAACGCTGGCGTCGCCGTGAGGATGGAAGTTGCCGAGCACCTCGCCGACGACCTTGGCGCATTTGCTGTACGACGTGCCTGGCGTCAGGTTCAGGCCCCGCATCGCGTACAGGATGCGGCGGTGCACCGGCTTGAGGCCGTCGCGCGCGTCCGGGATGGCGCGACCGATGATGACGCTCATCGCGTAGTCGAGGTACGACGTACGCATCTCGTCTTGGATGCTGATCGGTTGCTCTTGGGGATTCTGGGACGTCGAATCGTCTTGCATGTTCGTAGCTATTCTCGCTCTCGGATCTCTAGCGTCTGGTGCGTCGAGCGCGGGTCGCTCCGCTGGCCTCGATAGACGTCGCTATCCTCATCGGGTACCCCAGAGTCGATGGGGCAGCAACACTCTCACCACGATTGGTTTCCGGTCCGTAAATATTTGGAAGTATTCAGTAAAAACTGCAGTCCGACAGCCACGGCCGAGCCTGAAGCGTTTCTTGAACCGCCACGCCGCCACGAGTGCCAAGTGTGCCATTTTTTCTTTCTCTTTCACTGAGCAGAACCCGACGGGTGCTGGTTCCCGGCCGTGCTTCGAAAACCTGGGCATGGAGTCCTGCACCGTTGGCATGAGCGTCCTGCATCGAAGTCGTGCGACACTCCACGCGCCAGAGAGTTTCACGAGGCCCCACGCGTTGCGACGCACGACCGGCAGCAGATCGTTTGTCTTGGCGAATCTTGGGGCTCTTCGTGTCTTGGCGGTTACAAAGCGTTTCGAGTCGAAGCAAGCGGTCAAGGAGGAGACGTGACCCGGCAGTCGGCGGCGCTCACCGGGTGTGTGCAATCAGCCGCCACGAGACCGCCAAGACCACGAAGAACAACAGCGCCAAAAACCAGTAAACCATGGGGTTCGGCGCAGCGTTCTGCTTCTCGAGCAGCCGCACTCTGGCCTGCATTTCGACGAGGGCGCCCTCCAGTGCGCTCAGGCGCTTGCCGACTTCTGCGTGAAGCTCGTCTTCAGGAGCGGGTCCGGAGAGCAGCGTGTCGGCATCCGCCGGAGTCTCGGGTGCTGGCGAACGCGGCGCACTCGATGGCAGCGGGAGTGAGGTCTGCGTGTCGTGAATCGATTCAGCCTCGCGCGCTTCCGGGTCCGTCGGGGTCCGCCGATCAGCCATAGCGCCTCCGATGTCCCTCAAAAGAAGTTGCCGATGGTGAACTCGAAGACTCTCGTTTCCTCGTAGGGGAGGGGCTTGAACGGGAACCCGTACTCGAAGCGCAACGGGCCGAGCGGCGAGAACCAGCGCAGGCCGAAGCCCCAACTCGTGCGCATCGTGTTGATGAAGAAGTCGGGTGGGCACGGGCTGACTTCGGGGTAGAGAGCGGCGCCGCCCGCCGCATCGCAATAGTTGCCCTCGAGGTTCCACGCGTTACCGGCGTCGGTGAAGATCACGCCGCGCACGCCGACGTCCTCGATGATCGGAAACTCGAGCTCGAGGTTCTGGAAGTACATGACGTTGCCGCCGATGTTGGCGCCGTCGGTGCGCGGGCTCGAGTTGGGATCGGTGGAATTGAGCAGCGGCATGCGCGGCCCGATCGTGCGGAAGCGAAAGCCACGGACATCGAGGATGCCGCCCAGGAAGAAGCGCGCGAAGATGGGCACGCCTTCGGGGTTGGGGCTCGTGACCAGGCCCGCCTCGGTGTTCAGCTTCAGGACCAGGCCCGCGAAGAGCGGATAGTAGAAGCGACCGACCCAACGGTTGCGGATGAATTCGTTCTCCGAGCCGAGCACACTGGCGGCCCACTCGCTCGAAATCGAGAGGTACACGCCGCTGGTCGGGAACAGGCGGTTGTCCCGCGTGTCGTAGCTCATGCCCGGTCGGATGCTCGAGGTGAGTCCGTCG
This sequence comes from Polyangiaceae bacterium, assembly GCA_025937785.1. Lineage (GTDB taxonomy): Bacteria > Myxococcota_A > Polyangia > Polyangiales > Polyangiaceae > JAICQQ01. The sequence continues at coordinate 11,482 of JAICQQ010000023.1, read as the reverse complement.
TTGAACAGGTTCGCGAGCGGTAGCTGCGAGAACACGCTGTTTCTACTCGAGGTGCCGCCGAGCAGCGTCGGTTGAGGCTGAGTCGAAACCTCGTCTTGCGTCAGCGTGTACGATACGGTCGCGTTCAGCTCGGGCTCCGAGAGCGGATAACCGAGCGTGAGCGCGCCACCCCGGCTGCGCTGAGAGAAATCTGTATAACGCCGGAGTTGGTCGAAGAGATCGGCGCTGAGCGAGAAGCGGCTCTCGAGGAAGTAAGGTTCGACGAAGCGCAGGTTCACCAACTGGCGCAGGCTCGACACCTGCGCCTGCAACGACAGGCTCTGCCCGTTACCGAACAAGTTTGCCTGCTGAATCTGCGCGGTGGCGATGAAGTTCTCGATGCTCGAGAAGCCGGCGCCCACCTGAAACGTACCGGTCGGGCGCTCACCGACTTCGAGGTACACCACCAGTTTGTCGGGCTCCGAGCCCTCTTCGGTGGAGATGTCGACGCGTTCGAAGTAGCCGAGCGCGGTCACCCGCCGCCGCGAGTTTTCGAGCTTGGTTTCGCTGAACAGCTCGCCTTCCTCGACTTCGAGCTCGCGGCGGATCACGCGGTCACGGGTCTTGGTATTGCCGCGGACCTCGATGCGTTCGAACCTGACCGGGGGCCCGCGCACGATCGGTACGACGATGTCGACTTCGTTCCGCTTGGGATCGAGCTTCGTCTCCGGGTTGGCCTCGACGTTGGCAAAGCCTTCGTCGCGGTACATGGTCCTGATCGCCGCGAGATCTTCCAGGAGCTCCGCGCGGTTGAAGTAGTCTCCGGTCTCCGCTCGGAGCATCATCCGCAGCGCACGGCGTCCACCGATGGGCTCGACCTCTTGGCCGCTGACGCCGCGCTCGTAGACGCGTAGCTGGCGGATGCGAAAGCGCGGACCCTCGTTGATGGTGATCGAGATCTCGATGCCGGCGCGATCGGGCGTGAGCATGATGCGCGGGGTGTTGATGGAGACCTGAAGAAAGCCGCGGTCGTAGTACAGCCCGCTGATCACGGCGATGTCGCGCTCGAAGGCGTCCTGGCGGAACGGGCCGCCCGAGCCGAACGCGAAGAAGCCGGCGTTTCCGGTGAACATCGAAGCCTTGAGCTCGCTCGTCGGGACGGCTTCGTTGCCGATGAACGTGATGCGCCGCACGCTCACCTGGTTGTGTTCGGTGATCTTGAACTTGACCGTGACTTCGTTGTCTTTTTCGGGCACCAGCTCGCTGTCTGCCTCGGCCAGGAAGTAACCCTGCTCGGCATACATGTCGCGAATCTTCTGGATACTGCGCTGAATCGCCGGACGGCTGAGGATGGTGTTTTCCTTGGTTTCGATGGCTTCCGTCAGGTCCTCGGTCTCGAGTGTGACGTTGCCTTCGAAGACCACCTTGGCGATGTTGGGTCGCTCTCTTACGAAGAAGCGGAGTATGACGCCCGAGTCTACGCGCTTGAGGTCGACCTGAATGTCGTCGAAGAAGCCGGAGTTGTAGAGCTCACGCACGTCGGCGGTGAGCTCTTCGGGCTGGAACGTCTCGCCCACGCGCTCGCGCAGGTACGAGCGCACGTCGCGGGTGGAAATGCGGCGGTTTCCCGCCACGTTGATTTCGCTGATCACCTGGCCGCGCGCTTGCTCGGCTTCGCCCGGCGGTAAGCGGGGCACGACGGCGCTGCTCGGCGGCAGGCCTCCTGCGTCGTCGCTCTCGGCGAGCCCGGCCGCTGCAGGCGGGGTGGTGGGGGCGTCTCCGCTCGGCGCGGGTTCAGTCGGAGCAGCGGGTTCAGCCGGAGCAGCAGGTTCAGCCGGAGCAGCAGGTTCAGCCGGAGCAGCGGGTTCAGCCGGAGGAGCAGGTGGTGCAGGCGCGGGTGGAACGGCAGGCTGCGCCAGCACGCGCCCGGCAGTTCCGAGCACCAACAGCACGAGGCAGCAGAGGGCGGCCCAGCGCCGGAGCGTCAGCAGGGCAACCAGCATCGAGGCGTTGACCAGCAGGCGCGCGTGGAGGCTCGAGCGCGGAGGGCCTGACAATGTTGAAGGGGAAAGTGCACGGGGCTTGTTGCCGGGTCGAAAAGCGAGAACCGCCAGGCGTTAGCCCAGAGCGAGCCTTAGCTCAAGCAGTGAGCCTGAATTTCCGGCTCTCACGGCGGGGCGCACCATACGTCAGCGTCTTCGGTCGTGCGTATAAAATCTGGGCGGTCCAAGTTCGCTCGGCCCGCTGGTCAGCGCGTCAGACGTCGAGCGCCTCCGCCTCTTCCGCCCGGGCCATGATGAAGTGGAAACGGGCCGCCGGGTCGCGGCCCATCAGTTCGTTGACCACGCGATCGGTCTCCAGGGCGTCCTGAATCGAAACCTGTATCAGGCGGCGCGTTTTGGGATTCAAGGTCGTGTCCCACAGCACCTTGGGCATCATCTCCCCGAGCCCTTTGAAGCGTGTCACGTCCGCCTTGCCCTGGTGCTTGGCCAAGATGCGCGCCTTGTCGGGGTCATCCGCCGCCCAGTAGGTCTCTTTGCCGATGTCGATGCGGTACAGCGGCGGCACTCCCACGAACACCTTGCTCTGGCGAATCAGGTCCGGCATGTGCCGGAAGAAGAAGGTGAGCAGCAGGGTCGTGATGTGGTGTCCGTCGGAGTCGGCGTCTGCCAGCAGGATGACGCGTTGATAGCGGAGCTTGCCGACGTCGCATTCCTTGCCGACGCCGCAACCGAGCGCCGTCACCAGGTCGGCGAGCTCCTTGTTCTCGAGGACCTTGTTCAGCGCCATGGCTTCGGTGTTCAACACCTTGCCCCGCAGCGGGAGCACGGCTTGCAGGGAGCGATCACGCCCCTGCTTGGCGGAGCCGCCCGCCGAATCGCCCTCGACGATGAACAGCTCCGTGCTGTTGCGATCGCTGGAGCTGCAGTCACTCAACTTGCCGGGCAGCGTGAGCCTGCCGCTCGTGGCCGTTTTGCGGGTAACCGCGGCCGAGGCCGCGCGTGACGCCTCCCTGGCGCGCGCGGCGAGCACCACGCGCATCACGATCTGCTCGGCCAGCGTCCGATTCGAGTTCAGCCATTGCTCGAGCGCCGGACGCACGGCGCCGTCCACCGTGGACTGCATTTCCGGGTTGTTCAGGCGATCTTTGGTCTGCCCCTGGAATTGAGGCTCGGCAATGAACACGCTCAAGACCCCCACGATGCCCTCGCGGATGTCTTCACCGGTGATATTGACGCCGCGCGGGGCGAGCTTGTGCGTGTCGATGTAGTTGCGCATCGCCTTGGTCACGCCGGCGCGCAGACCGTTCTCGTGGGTTCCGCCGGACGCGGTGGGAATGCCGTTGACGAAGCTCTGCAGATACTCGTCCGTGGCCTCGCTCCAGCGCAGTGCGATTTCGATGCGCGCGTCGCCGTCCTTGAACAGCGAGAAGGCCTTGTCGTGCACGGGCTTGCTCTTGCGCGTGTCGAGCAAGCGCTCGAGGTACTCGGAAATGCCTTCGGCGTGGTGGAAGGTCTCCTTCGCCTGACCGGGCTCGTCGACGAAGTGGATCTTCAAGCCCTTGTGCAGAAAGCTCGCTACCTCGAGCCGCTCGCGAATCGTGGCGGCGTTGAAGTCGGTCTTCGGAAAGATGGTGGGGTCGGGGTGGAAGAACACCTCCGTGCCCGTGCCTCGTGCGGCGCCGACCTTGGTCAGCTTGCCTTTCGCCACGCCGCGCGCGAACTCCATTTGCCACTGCTTGCCGTCGCGCTTGACCGTCACCACCAGGCGAGCCGAGAGCGCGTTGACCACCGACGCACCCACGCCGTGCAGGCCGCCCGCCGTCTTGTAGTTGTCACCGCTGAACTTGCCGCCTGCGTGCAGCGTCGAGAAAATCAGCTCGAGCGCGGAGCGCTTGTGCTTGGGGTGCATGTCCACCGGCACGCCGCGTCCGTTGTCGGCCACCGTGACCGAACGTCCGTCGGCGTGGAGCGTGACCGTGATTTCCGACGCGTAGCCGTTCATCGCCTCGTCGACGGCGTTGTCGACGAGCTCCCACACCAAATGGTGCAAGCCGGCGCTGCCGACGCCGCCGATGTACATGCCCGGTCGTTTGCGGACCGGCTCGAGCCCTTCGAGTACGGTGATGTCTTTGGCTGTGTAGTTGGAGCTTGCCATGATGCTCAACCCTCCTCGAACGGTTCGGGCGCCGTGGCTGGCGGCAGCACGATCGAGACGAACTGCCCGCGCGTGATCACCTCGCGCCCTTTGCCTCCGCGGCTGGTCGCCTCGTACTTCGTCGACGAGATCTTCTGTTCGCCGCCCATCGATGTCTTCACGACCAGGGCGTCGCGAGTCTCGTCAGCAGCGTGGATGCCGAGCAGCCGATCGCCGGCGCCGAGCTTCATCAGCACCACGCCTTTGCCGGGCCCGGCCAGATAGTTGACCTCTTGAATCCCGCACAAGAGCGCGCGACGTTGTTGCGAAACCGCGATCAGCGTCTCGTTGCCGTGGACGGCCGCGACGCCGACCACGCTCTCGCCCTTGGCGGGGCGCGCGTAGCGGCGACCGCTGCGGGTGCTGGGCTCTCGGAACGGGGACAATCCGAAGGTCAGCCCGTAGCCGTCGCTGGTCGCTGCCACCGCGTACGTCTCGGGGAAGTAGCCCTCGCGCTCGTCGACGTTGCCCACGACGCGCTCGTCGAGAGAGAGCGCGCTCAGGATTCGTTCCCCGTCTTTCAGCTTGAAAAGCTTCTGGATCGGTTCGCCGTAGCCGGTCGTGGCAGGCACGTCGATGATGCGGCAAGTGTAGACCGTGCCGAAGTTCGAGAAGAACGCGATCGTGGCGCGGGTGGACCCGGCTTGGACCGTGACCACCTGATCGCCCTCGCGCAGCCGGGTATTCGAAGGATCTTTGATCTCGCGCTGGCGCTTGACCCAGCCGTCCTGCGTGAGCAGGACATGATTGTCCTCGGCGACGATCAAGTCTTCGGCCGAGAACTCGGGTTCTTCGTCGATGGCCTCGATGCGGGTGCGCCGCTTGTTGGCCTTACCGAAGCCTTGCGCCAAATCGGTGAGCTCGGTCTTGACGATGTTCCAGCGTCCGGTTCCTTCGGCCTCGTCGAGCAGGCGCTGAATCTCTTTGGCTCGCTTGCGCTTCTCTTTCAGCTCTTTCTGGATCACCAGAATTTCCAGCTTCGCGAGCCGGTAGAGCTTCAGCTCGAGGATCGCGTCCGTCTGCTCGTCGTCGAGCTTGAAACGAGCCATGATCTTCTGTGCGGCGTCCGCCTTGCCCTCGGAAGCGCGAATGATCTTCAGGATCTGGTCGAGCGCATCGAATATGGTCGCGAAGCCGTCGAGGATGTGAATCCGCTTTTCGAGCGCCCTCAGCTCGTGCCCGAGGCGGTTGGTGACCACGTCCAGGCGGAAGTGCAGGAAGTGCCAGAGAATGGACCCCAGATCGAGCCGTTCGGGCCGCCCGACTTCGGGATTCTCCGTCGGGACCAGGCACGTCATGTTGACGGCAAAGTTGGTCTGCAGCGGCGTGTTCTTGCACAGGTACGCCATCACCTTTTCGACCTCGGCGTCCTTCTTGAGATCGAGCTCGATGGCCACGTCGTCGGACGACACGTCGCGCACGTCGGTGATGAGCGGCATCTTGCGTGACGTCACCACTTCGGCGATGCGCTCCACCAGACTGGCCTTGTTCACGCCGTACGGGATCGAGGTGATCACCACCTTGGTGCTGCTCTTCGTGCCGGCCCCGATCTCCCAGGTTCCGCGGACTTTGAGCGTGCCGTGGCCGGTTTCGTAGACCTGCTTGATCTCTTCGCTCGTCGAGACGAGCTGGCCGCCCGTGGGAAAATCCGGCCCCTTGACGGTGCGGCACAGCTCGCGTGAACTGAGCTCTTTCCCGGTGACCAGGGCGTCGAGCAGTCGCAGCGAGGCGGTCAGCACCTCTTCCGGGTTGTGCGGGGGAATGTTGGTGGCCATGCCGACCGCGATGCCCGACGCCCCGTTGATCAGCAGGTTGGGAAGCTTGGCGGGCAGCACGACGGGCTCCGTCTTGGTCCCGTCGTAGTTCGGCCGAAAGTGCACCGTCGACTGAGCGAGTTCGCCCAAGAGCTCGCCGGCGGTCGGAGTCAGCCGGCACTCGGTGTAACGCATGGCAGCGGCCGGGTCTCCGTCGAGCGAGCCGAAGTTTCCGGAGCCGTCGACCAGCACCACACGCAGGCTGAAGGGCTGCGCGATCCGCACCAGCGCGTCGTAGATGGCCGAGTCTCCGTGCGGATGGAAGTTGCCCATCACGTCGCCGACCACCTTGGCACACTTGCGATGCTTCGCCTCGGCGGTCAGGCGCTGCTGCCACATCGTGTACAAGATGCGCCGCTGTACCGGCTTCAAGCCGTCCCGCACGTCGGGCAGCGCACGGCTCGTGATCACGGAGAGCGCGTAATTCAGGTACCTGGTCTGCGTGATCTCGTGCAGCGGCACCAGCTCTGCCGGTGAGGCGCCGGACGCTTCCTTGTCGGATCCAGCTTTCGAGCGTCGACCTCGAGGCGCTGGTGATCCGTTGGAATCGGAAGGTTTGTCGGTTTTGGTCTTGCGGCTAGCCAACCACTAACTCCTGATCGTGCCGAGCACCGCTCGCGGGCAACCGCGCTGGGTCGGGGTACTTGCTACCAGGTTCGGGCAGGCAGCTGCCAGGTTTTGGATGCGTTCATGGGACATGTCAGGCGAGCCGGGGCTGCCCGACACCCGGGTGGTAGTTTCTCCGGCGTGGCTGGTCAAGCGGCCATGGCTGGGCAATGATCGCCGCGGTGGCACGCTTGGCGCTTCTTTGCCTGCTCTGGCTTTTGGGCTTTGGCCCCGTGGCTTGCCGCTGCGCCGACCGGCCCGGTCCGGGCGGTCCGGCGCTCGCCTGCGAGCAGAAGGGGACGGTCTACCTGGCGGACAAGGTGCGCGTCGGTTCGCGCGAGGTTTCGGTGCGAGCGGTGCACGGCGGCTGCGCGCCGTGCCCACAGCTCCTCGCCAAGGGCGCCGGGTCGGGGGACAAATGCTCGCTGCACCGCGTGTGCGCGGAGCGCTGTTGCGCCTGTCCTGGCCGCCGCCGCTCTTTCACGGCCACTGCGTGTAACGACGGCGAGTGCGCCAGCGAGGCCGCGGCGTGTGAAACGGCACTCGCCCGCTTCGGCCCCGAACTCTGCGGCGGCTGATCATCGGAATTTTCACAGGAAGACGGGAAGAGCGGGGAGTTCTTTTTGCCCACGCTGCTGCCGCTGGTCGAGTGCGCTGTGGCGCACGACTCGGACCGTGACCGCCCAACTCTGGTGCCGTGGAACCGCCGAGCGAACATTTAGAAAATCTTACGAGCTCCTTCCTGTCTTCCCGTCTTCCCGTTCATGATTCTAGGGCCTGTCCCTGAATTGGTCCGGCCCGTGAACGTGAACGTGTGCGTGCCCGTGCCCGAGACAGGTGGCCTCGTCCTCGCGGTAGTCCTTCTATGATCGCGTTGGCGATAACGAGAAAATCCAGGGCGACTTGATACGCTTCCAAACCCTCGTGATCGAGCGTCACGCTCCAGCCATCGGCCCCACCTCGGCATCGGTTGCGCTTCTTCGGGCACGGGCACGTTTACGTTCACGTTTACGGGGCCATCATCCGAATTCAGGGACAGGCCCTAGACGCCTCCCGTTTGCTTTGGCCTTGGGCCCGCTCAGCAGGGGTCGGTGAGCCGGGGCAGTCAGGCGCGGAAGTCGTTGATGTCGATGCCGTGCTTCTTCATCCAGCGGTGGATCTGCATGCGGGCTTTGCCGAGCTCGCGACCCACGGCCGCCACGTTACCTTGGTGGCGTTCGAGCAGCTCTCGCAGGCGTGCCGCGCCGGGGTCACCCGGCGTCGCCGCCGCACGCGGTGCGCTAGGTTCGGGCAACGACGCCCGCTTCGCTCCCGCGCCGCCGTAGTCGCTCATGGCGTCGCGCACCGAGTCGGGCAAGAGCTGTTCGTTCAAGATCGGGCTGTCGGTGAGCGCGATGCACCGCTTGATGCAAGCCTCGAGTTCCCGCACGTTGTACGGCCACTCGTAGTGCAACAGTCCGGTCATCAGCGGAAAGCTTGGGACCAGATCCGGGCGCCCGTGGCGCGCGAGAAAGGTACGAACGAGCAAATAGATGTCTTCTTTGCGTTCGCGCAGCGGCGGCAGTGAAACCTGATACTCGTTGATGCGTCCGAAGAGGTCGCGCCGGAATTCGCCTTCGCCTTGCAGGCGAGCCAGGTCTTTGTGGGTCGCGCACACCACACGCACGTCGACGTGCTCGGGCGCGGTAGCGCCGACGGGGTACACCTCTCGGTTCTGAAGCACTCGGAGCAACTTTACTTGCGCCTGTTCGGGCATGTCGCCGATCTCGTCCAAGAGCAGCGTTCCGCCGTCAGCCGCCTTGAAAATACCGAGCTTGTCGCGATCGGCTCCCGAGAAGGCGCCACGCTTGTAGCCGAACAGCTCGCTTTCGATCAGGTTTTCGGGGATGGCTCCGCAGTTGAGCGCCCGAAATGCCCCGCTTCTACCGCTCAGGCGGTGCAGTTCGCGTGCGACCACCTCTTTTCCCGTGCCGCTCTCACCCAGCAGCAGCACCGCCAGCGTGGTGGGGGCGATGCGCTCGATTTCGGCGCAGATACGGTCGATTTGAAAACCTCCCACCGCTCCACCGGCGGTGTGCGCAAGCCGGCTAAACCCCGGCGAGAGGCTGCCGTCCAAGCGATAATGCAGGTGCCTCTGGGCGTCTTGTTCCACGAACTTGAGGATGGCGTCTCCAATGCGCACCTCGTGCATCGGCTCGAGCTCGGCCTCGGTGACGCGCTCACCGTCGACGATGGTTCCATTGGTGCTGCCCAGGTCCCGGATCATCCAGCGACCCTGTGACCAGAAGACTTCCGCGTGGCGCCGGGAGACGGCCTTGACGGGCAGGCGAACGTCCGCCTGATCGTCGCGCCCGATGACTACCCGCGGCTGCTGAAATGGCCAGGCCGCCGGTAGCATTGGGAATTCTTCGGCGTACAAGAGCACCAGGCCCGCAGCGGGGCCCTGACCCCGACTGGGAGGAGCTCCGCCGAACTGTTGCATCGCGCCGGTCGTGGCATCCGCCATAACGCTTGCCTAGTGTCCTGTCGCCATTGTTACTGCCAAAATCCGCGCGGCCCGGCCTCTACGACTCAGCTGGCCTAGCCCGCCGGGCTCCGAGCCGAAGGGTGCTTCTCTAGAGGTGTCGCTTGGCGATCTCGGTCCAGGTGCCCGCTGGCTCGAGCTCGACGTAGCTCTTCCAATAGGGGCGCGCCTTGGCGGTTTCGCCCAGCTGCTCGTACGCCATGGCGAGATTGAAGTAGGCATCCGAAAACTTCGGGTCGGCTTCGATGGCTCCGCGAAATAGTGGCACACTCTGGCTGGGTTTGCCCCGCTCCAGCATGACGTAGCCGAGGTTGTACTGAGCTTCGGGTTGGCGCGCGTCGATCTCGAGCGCTTTCTTGTACAGCTCTTCGGCGGCGTCGGGATCTTGGCGCCGGAAGCGAATGTTCCCCAGGTTCGTGTAGGCGATGGCGAGCCACGGGTCGAGCTGCATGGCCTCGAGGTACAGGCTCTCGGCCTCATCCATGGTGGTCGGGTCTTCGTCGAGCTGGCTGGCGCGCAGGTACAGCTCGTAGGCCGTGCGAGCGCGCTCGCGGCCGGCGGATGGCCGCAGCACGCGGACCACGTCATCGCGCAGGGACCGCACCTCGAGATCCATCACCATTTGCCCGGTGAGCGGTTCGAACACCCCGTCATGCGTGCGCACCACGACGCGCTGGCCATCCGAAACGATACGGAGCTCTTGCAAGGGCCGCGTGACCTTCGGCAGCGAGCGCTTGAGCGCGCCGATCGCGCGCGTGACGTCGCGCAAGCGCACCCGTTGATCCAAGAGTGTCTGGGCCGTGCGCAACGCGATCAGATCCGAAAAGGTGTAAGCCCGTCGCCCGCGACGGCGCCCCGTCGGTGAAACGACGCCCGCCTTGTCCAGCGTGCGAAGCCGTCCGGGCGTGACGCCGAGCAGGCGCGCGATCTCACTGCGCGTGAACAGATCCGTGAGCGGTTCACGGTTGCCGTTGGGTTCGGCTGCGGGCGGCTTCTCGGAAGGCGGAAGCTGGTGCTCGAGCACGCGCCCACCACCGGGGCCGAACTTCACGTGAATGATCTTCTCGTCGGGCTTCTTTCTACGACCCATCTAGCAATGCCCCAACGGAGGAAGGAAAACAGTGTACGCCACTCTACCTGTCGCTCTCTTCGCTGTCGCTTTCTTCTGTGTGCTCTCTGCGGTTTCGCCACTGCATGGCGTGTGCCCGTGTGGGTTTCAGTCGAGGCGGGTTTCAGCCGAACTGAGTTTCAGCGGAGTGTGAACTCGCCGAGTGTAGGTGCAGTCGCCTTTTGTCCGCCCGTGGTGTGACCCAAGTGCACCGCTGCCGGCGTCACGCGGCAGTATGCCAGAAACTGAGAGTTGGTGAAGTCGCTGGCGCACTTCATCCGGTTGCTTTGCGTTTACGCGGGGTACGCGCTGGCCCACGGTTCGCGGAGAAGTCCGTCTGTTCAGGGTGGTCGAAGACGTGCGCCTCGACCTCGACGTCGACACGGACTCCGTTCGCGTGCTTCCGGACGAACAACTCGGCACGCACGCGGCCAATCGGCCCACCGGCTCTGAGTTGTGCTTCCAGACACGCGATGCGTACGGCCCGAGTGCGTGCGTGGGGATCGTTGCCGACGAGTCGCGAAACTTCCTCGAGCTCCGCATCGTCGACGCTGCCGCCGCGCGAGCGCATCAAAAGGATGATGCTCGTAGAACCGTAGTAGATGGAAGCATCGCTCTCGTGGCGCGTAGCGCCTTCGCTGATGACGTCTGCGGACTCGAACAGCTCCCGCCAGCGGTAGTCGCTGCTGCGGTACAGGTCGACGCTGCGCTTCTCGACCAAACGTTGGCCGCGCGTCTTCGTGATGCCCGGTCCGCGTCGGGGGCGCTTGCGCTGTGAACGCGGAGGACTGCTCTTCATGAAACCGTGGCTCTCGCTTCCAGTACGGATCCGTTTCCGAAACGGAGTCCACCGTGATCGTACGCCGAACGCAGCCGAGATGCCCAAGTCCCCGACACCTTTTTGTTCGCGCCTCCGGCGAGGGTGCGCCCGCCTCTGCTCCGCCGAAGAGGTACGCCTAAAGCGTCAGAAGCTCCGCGGCCTACGCGCGTCTTCGCGGCTGAGATCGCTATTTTCACCGCAAGGCGCACAGAGCGCCAAGTACACCAAGGTTTCTATTTTCATGCGTGCATGGGCAACCGGCGGACGGTACCCGAATCCTAGGGCCCTGTCCCTGAATTGGTCCGGCCCGTGAACGTGAACGTGTGCGTGCCCGTGCCCGAGAAGTCGAGGAAAAGAGCTGTCCATGGCGGTCGAACTCCGTCGCCGAGCCTCTCGCGGTCAAGTAATAGCGTCGCTTGTCCGGCTTGGAGTGT
>JAICQQ010000203.1 GCA_025937785.1 Polyangiaceae bacterium | reverse complement strand
CTGGACGGCGTACCGGTGATCAAAGACGTGGTCGCCTCCCCCGCCGACGTCGCGCTTTTCGAGCGCGACGCGGACAGCGCACGCTTCGGGACGAGTCTCTGGCGCACGGTGCTGGTACAATCGTTCGGGGGCACGCGGGGCGGTTACTTCGCGCTCGACATCACCGATCCCGTGATCGTGGGCAACACCGGCGGCCCGCGCTTCTTGTGGCAGCTCACGACGGACAGCGACGGAAATCCCTTGTTCGGCAACGGCGGTGGCACGCCGCTCATCACCACCGTGTTCCTCGACGACAAGGAGGTCGCGGTCGCCGTGCTGCCGGGCGGTGAGGGCACGCGTGACGACGGCGCCGAGCCTGTCGATCGGGAAGCGGTCACGACCTTCGTGGATTCTGGCTATACCCCTCGCGCGCAGGTGCCCGCCTACAGCGGGACCGCAGCGCGCTCGCTCACGGTGGTTCGCCTCGACAACGGCCAGATCATTCGCACCTTCCGCAACGACGCCGACGAGGTGGATGACCTCGACGACAGCGTGGTCACCGAGACCGGCATCGATTCGCCCATCACCGGGACGCCGGTAGCCTACCCGTCCGAGGTGGGCGCCGTCGCCGATCGGGTGTTCGTGGGCGACCAGGACGGCGCCCTGTGGCGCCTCGACCTCTCGGAAGCTTCTGCCGACGAATGGACGATGACGCTGTTCTACGACGCTTTCCCCGAGCAGACGACGAGCGGCGCGCTGCCCGAGTACGAAGCCGAAGACGGCCAGCCCATCGCCACGCGGCCGATCATCTCGGTCGACGGCAGTAATCGCCTGGTGGTGCTGTTTTCTACGGGCGATCAAGAGTCGATGTTCGCGAGCGAAACCGACAACTTCATCGTCTCGCTCACCGAAGTCGTCGACACCGTGGACGGCGAGGACATCTTCAAGTCCAAAGTGAATTGGTACAAGCGCTTCGACGACGGGAAACGCGTGACCGGCAACATGGTGCTCTTCAGCGGCCAACTCTACGCAGCCACCTTCGAAGGCGCGCCCAAGACTTCTGTGTGCGGAGGGGGTAAGAGCACCATCTGGGCCATGGACTTCCTGGAACGCGCTACTCCCAACAATCCGGGATCCGGCGGGAAGCCGCTTTGGAAAATCAACAACATCATGGTCCAAGAACAACCCGTCCTCGACGACAATGAAGCGGAAACCGTGGTGTTCGGCTTGACGCTAACGCAGGAACCGAGCTGCATCGACACGAACGCGGAGGCGTTGGCCGAGGATCCTTTCATCGCTTTCGGGAGTCATACCCAACTGCGCGACCTGAATCCGGGCAAGTTCAAGCTGATCATGCATACCGGCGGGCTCAACAATCGTGACATCACGGCTGATACCAGTGGGAACACCCAATCCTTCGATCTGGCAACACCGAGCAGCATCGCCCGGGTCGACTCCTGGGCAGCGATCGTGGAATAGTGTTCGGCGAGATTTTCTAGCCATGACTGCTGCTCGAAATCACCGCTCGGCCTGGGCGCGACGTCCCCTGCGGTCTGCCGCAACGCTCGTCCTCCTGTTTGCTGGCGGGGGGGTGGCTCTGGGGTGTGATCGGAACACCGCCGCACCCTCGCCGAGTACCAGCCAGAGCGGAGCACCCAAAACTCCAGATCGACTCGCGCCCGGTGAGCTTCGCGAAGGCAACGGCACGCTGTTCGGGCTCAAGCTTCCGGTGGGGATGAAGGTCGACGCGCAGTTCCCTCAGTCCGCTCACGCCAGCGGCCTCGTGTCCGTTGAAAAGCTCGCGAACTACGTGCGCCAGCGTGTGACGGTGTCGCGTGTGGAGCTCGCCGCGTCGGGGACGGTCTTCCCACAGGCAACCATCCGCGGGGGCGATCCCGCACGCCGCTATCAGATCGAGGTTTCGTCCAAGGGCCGAACCGCGAAGCTCTCGGTGCTGTGGCTGAACCCCCCGAAACCGCCACCCGTCGTCGGCATCAGCGAAGAGCAGCGCTGGCAACGCGCGGGCGTCACGCCGGACGGGAAGCTGATAGGCCAGCAGCAGCTCGAGTGAGCGGATCGCAGATCAGCGATCGCTCTCGTCTTCGAGCCTCGCCGCTTCTAGCAGCACCATGCCGATGCTCTGACCCGACGCCGACGTCGGCGCGGGATCGGAAGGCGTGAACCAGAAGCGCCCAGACTTCCAGGCGATGACCTGCTGCGTCGCCCGGACGAAATCGTGCGGTCGCCCTGCGAGCTCGACAGAGGTGAGGCTGCCCTCGCGCAAGCCGAAGCGCGCCTTGACGCCGCCACTCTGTTCGACCGACAGATCTCCGGTCCTGCGCTCCATTTCCAGGACGGTGAGCACGGTGGCGATGGACATCTGCGCCAGGTCCCCGCGCAGCGCCGCGGCTCCGTCTGCGGTCGAACCCGGGGGTGAACTGTCGCGGCGCTTTTCTCGCAGCCGACTCGACATATTGAGAAGTGAGCGCACCTGAACGGCCACCTCATCGTTGCTGAGCGGCTTCTTGAGGAACAGGTCCGCGCCGATGTTGAGCCGTTGCAGAGCTTCGAGGTCGCTCGTCAAAAACAGGATGGGCACGCTCGCCACTCGCGTTTTTTCCGCACGGATCTTCTGCACCACCCAAAAACCGTCGATGTCAGGCAGCTCTTCGTCGCAGATGATGCAGTCGAGCGGGAGTTCGCACGCCGCCTTGAGGCCCGCCCGCGCTTCGTGCGCCTGATGCACTTCGAAGCCGGCATCGCTGAGGTAACGCTCGAGGAGAGCCGACATCCAGTCATCGTCGGCGATGATGAGCACAACGCTCGTATCCACTCGAGCTAAGCTAGCATCAAGCGCACCCTAACCCGAAACTGCTTCCCGCCCGCACCAGCCCTCGCCGAGGCGACGGATTGAACTCGGGGGCGAGTGCCCCCGAAGCCCGGAAGCACATTCCTGCAGGCCGGCCACGGTTCCGCGAACGGTGTGCGGTTTCGCGCCCCGACATCGCGCACTGATTGCAACGATAATCCGCCCGCGGTAACGGGCAAGCGTGACCGAGCCACTCAAGTTCACTCCCCTCCACGCCGAACACAAAAACCTCGGGGCCAAGTTGGTGCCGTTCGCGGGTTTCGAGATGCCGGTGCTGTACAACGGCATCGTGCGGGAACATCAAGCGGTCCGCGAGGCCGCCGGCTTGTTCGACGTTTGCCACATGGGGGAGCTCGAGCTGTCCGGGCCCGATGCCGCTCGCGTCGCCAACGAGCTCGTGACCAACGATCTGGATCGCATCGAGCCCGGGCAAGCAATGTACGCTTGCTGCTGTAACGAACGCGGGACCGTCCTCGACGACTTGATCCTGTACAAGCGCAGCGAAACCAGCGTGCTGGTCGTGTGCAACGCCTCCAATCGCGACAAGATCTCGGCGGTATTTCGCGCGCGAGCCAGCGCGACGTGTAGCGTCGACGACGTCAGCGATGCGACGGCGCTGCTCGCGCTGCAGGGGCCCAAAGCCTTCGACGTGTTGGCGCGTGCCGGCAACCCCGAGCTCGCAGCCGGGCTCGGCCGATTTCGCTTCACCGAGGTCGTGATCGGATCCGTCCGCTGCACCGTCGCCCGCACCGGCTACACCGGGGAAGATGGCGTGGAGCTATTCTGCAAGACGACGGATGCGGTCGCGCTCTGGCGGCAGCTGGTCGAGGCGGGGACGCCCCTGGGCTTGTTGCCGTGCGGACTCGGTGCGCGCGACACGCTGCGCCTCGAGGCGCGACTGCCGCTCTACGGGAACGATATCGACGAAACCACCAATCCGCTCGAGGCGGGTCTGGGGATCTTTGTCAAGCTCGATGCCGCCGATTTCGTGGGGAG
Organism: Polyangiaceae bacterium; assembly: GCA_025937785.1. Taxonomy (GTDB): domain Bacteria; phylum Myxococcota_A; class Polyangia; order Polyangiales; family Polyangiaceae; genus JAICQQ01. Next base: position 10,618 of record JAICQQ010000203.1, on the reverse strand, counting down.
GGAAGCGCTGCTCGAAGTGAAAGGTCGAGGTCTGACGCGCCGCCTGGTCGGGTTCGAGATGCTGGGCAGGGGCGTGGCCCGCCATGGCTACCCCGTGCTCGACGCCCAGGGAAAACCTGTGGGCACGTGCACCTCGGGCTCCCCGTCACCTACGTTGGGCAAAGCGATCGGTCTCTGCTACCTGCCGACGGAAATGGCGAACGTAGACCAGGAATTCTTCGTCGACTGCCGCGGCAAGGCGATCGCTGCACGCGTGGTGAAGACGCCATTTTACAAGCGGCCCGCCACGCGGTAACCCTACCCCGATTCGTTTCGTCCCCCGAGATCAGGAGTCTAGAAATGAGCGCGAAGGAAGTCAAAGATGACCGCAAGTACACCAAAGACCACGAGTGGGCGAAGGAACAAGACGGTCTGATCGTCGTAGGCATCACGGCGTTCGCAGTGGACCAGCTCGGAGACATCACATTGGTCGGGCTGGACGTGAAAGAGGGCGATGCAGTCGAAGAGGGGAAGCCCTTTGGGACTATCGAAAGCGTCAAGACGCTGAGCGACCTGTTCGCGCCCGTCAGCGGCACGGTCAAAGCCATCAACCCGGCGCTGGAAGCCGAGCCCGAGCTGATCAACGAGGACTGTTGGGGCAAGGGTTGGATGATCAGCATCGCGCCCAATGAGCCTGGCGATCTGATGGACAGTCAGGCCTACCGTTCCCTGCTCGAAGCAAGCGACCACTGACCCGATGCGTTACCTGCCTCACACCGAAGAAGAAGTTCACGAAATGCTGGCGGCTATCGGCAAGCCGTCCCTGGACGCCTTGTTCGAGAGCATCCCGCCGAGAGCGCGTTTCGAGCGCGCGCTCGCCGTGCCACCGCCGCTCGACGAGAGCAGTTTGATGCGGCACATGAAGGCGCTCTCCGCCAAGAACGAGGGCTCTGGCATGTTGAGCTTTTTGGGTGGAGGCATGTACGACCACCACCTGCCGCCGGCGGTGGATCAGCTCCTGCTGCGGAGCGAGTTTTACACGGCGTACACGCCTTACCAGCCGGAGGTTGCCCAGGGCACTTTGCAAGCCATCTGGGAGTTTCAAACCATCGTCAGCGAGATCTACGGGCTGCCGCTGGCCAACGCCAGCATGTACGACGGCGCCAGCGCGGCTGCCGAGGCCGCGCAGATGGCGCGCCGCCTGACCAAGCGTGACAAGATCCTCGTGAGCGAATGCGTGCATCCGCACTATCGGCAGACGGTGGCCACCTACCTCAGCGGCAGCGACAAATCCCTGTACGGCGAGGTCGCGATCAGCAAGCTCGGCGCCGCAGATCTCGCTCAGATCGAAGCGCGGCTCGGCGACGACACGGCTGCGGTCCTGGTGGGCTACCCCAGCTTCGCGGGCCCGTTCCCCGCGCTCGATGGGCTCGCGGCGCTGTGTCACGATCGCGGCGCGCTGCTCGTCGCCGTCAACACCGAACCCTACGCATTGGCGCTCGCCCAAGCCCCTGGCACGCTCGGTGCGGACATCGCGGTGGGCGAAGGGCAGCCGCTCGCCTGCCCGCCCCAGTTCGGCGGCCCCGGCGTCGGTCTGTTCGCCTGCCGCGACGACCGCAAGTATCTCCAGCAGTTGCCGGGGCGCATCTGCGGCGAGACCGTCGACAAGAACGGCGAGCGAGGCTTCGTACTGACGCTCGCGACGCGCGAACAACACATCCGGCGGGAACGCGCCACCAGCAACATCTGCACGAACCAAGGGCTGATCGCGCTTGCGCTCGCCATCCGCGTGAGCCTGCTGGGCAAGGCCGGCTTCACTCAAGTGGCCGAGCAGTGCTTGGCGAAGGCCCGCTACTTGCGCGGGCGACTCGCGTCCCTCCCCGGTTTCTCGCCCCGCTTCGACGAAGCGCCCTACTTCAACGAGTTCACGCTGCGCGTCCCCGGCAGCGCCGCCGACGTCTGCGCCCGGCTGGAACGGAAGGGCATCATCGCGGGACTCGATCTGGGTCGCGTGAGCCCTGAGCTCCAAGATAGCCTGCTCATCGCCGTGACCGAGAAGCACACGCGCGCCGACCTCGATCGCTACGTCGCCGCCCTCGAAGCCCCCTGACAACTCGTCGCTGGAGTTCGGCACTAGCCCGAGAAGAAGATCTCGCCGCACTTCTCCGCGGACTTGGCGCTCTTTGTGTCTTGGCGGTGAATTGGGATCCAGAGACACTCATCGGTCGGGAGCAAGGCACGGCGCAGCGGCGTGGATGCAGGTGAGGCGCAGTGTCACCCGATCTCGCACGCGTGATTCCAGGATCCTCCGGAGGTGTGCGTCAGAAGCGCCAGTCAGGGGTGTTGCTGGCGCTGGGAGCGTCGCCGGTTTCCGGGGGGAACGGGTTGTGCCACCAGTCGAGCAGCGTGCTGCGATGCACCGAGAGCCGCGCGAAGTCGATGCCCAGCGTGGCGCTGACGATCCGCTGATCGTTGCTGCCCATGGTGCCCCCGATGCTGGCCGTGATGCCGAGCGGAGCGCCCAGCACGAGGCGCGCCGAGCCGCCCGTCGAGTTGCCGCCCCACCAGCGCTGATAAAACCCGAGATCGAGGCCCGCGCCCCAATCCCCGAGCACGAAGCTCGCGTGCGTGAAGCGCAACGCAGCCCCTAGATCGGAGCCGTTGGCGAGATAGCCGTGAAACTGAAACAGCCCACCGACGACGAAGCCGTGTTTGGCAGGGCTGCCGAGTCCCGTCTCGAGCTGGATGAGCATCGGGTACTCCTCCGGCCTGAAGTTCAAGTCGGCGGCGCCGGCGCCGGCGTAGAACCAAGTCGAAGGCTCCGCTCGGGCCGCGACCGCAGAGGTGAGACCGGCCGAAACCAGGGCCATCGCGACGAGCCGGGGGCTGCAGAAAGAGCCAAACACGAGAGCGGCGTTAGCACGGGACGGGTCAGACACCAAGCAGAACCACGAGCCCCTTGGCATTCAGAACGGCGTAGTTCTGCACGCAATTGTTGAACACCGCGTGGACGCGCTCAGCCTCACGAGCCGCCTTGCGCGTGGGGTCCACCCAGAGCGCCAGCTCTTCCTGGGAGTACAAGTAGTCGAACCGCTCCTGCACCGAGGCGCCACGCCGCGCCCACCCTTCACGGTTCCTTCCGTGGAACCGCAGGTAGCAGAGCTCGGGAGTGGTGACGGTCACGGTGGGCGGCAACCCGCCGACGTCACCTGCCGGCTCGTCGACGCAGACGTAGGTCAGGCGCTCTGCGGCCAACATCGAAAAAACTCGGTCGTTGCGCTTCGGGTCCAGCCAGCTTTTGTTGCGAAACTCGACGGCGAAACGAACCTCGGGGTAGCGCGAGCGCAGCTCTTCGATACGTTTTACGTTACCGCGCGTCGCCGTGAACCACGGCGGATACTGGAGCAAAATCACCCCCAGCTTGTGCGCCACCTCGAGCGGCTCCAGGGGCGCGAAGAAACGCCGTTCGAGCTCCTCCCGGAGCTCCGCCGGCAGGCGTTCTGCGTATACCCGACGCTCCAAACCGAGCGCCTCGATCGGCTCCCGCAGATCTTTCGGCAGCCTGCGCAAATCGATGGGGTGCCCCGTGAGCACGGGGTGCGCCTTGATGTGAAATACGAACTCCGACGGCGTGGAGTCACACCAGCGCTGCACCGTGTCGTGCGCGAGCAGTGTGTAATAGCTGGCGTCCACTTCGACCATCGCGAACTGGCCGGCATAGAACTCCAGGCGTGCCTTTGCGCTCGTGGTACCACGTGGATAGAAGAGCCCGCTCTTGATCAGGGTCGGCTCCGTCCAGCCGGCGGTGCCCGCAACGACGTTGGAGACCCGCGCCGGTGCGGGCGCGCGGCGAGCGAGCTCGGTCGCTTCGACGAGTGGCGCGGCGTTCGGTTCGGGCATCTCAGGAGTCGACCGCTCCCGCGGCGGCGTGCGTTGCGAGCCAGTGTTCGACGAGCGCCCGCACCGTGATCTCGTTCCAGACCTTCACCACGCAGCGGAAGCCGCGCGGGAGCTGCTCATGGTAGCGGCTGAGGGTGCCTTCTGCGAGCGGCCGATAGTAGCCGCTGTCGATGCCGACGGTCTTGAACAGTGGATAGTCGGCGTTTTCGGCGAGACCGCGCTGAGCCAGGGTGCGTTGACTCGGTCGACTCCGGTACACGAGGCCCGCCCAACCAGGAAGGGTCCACGAAGACGTACCGAAGCGCACGTTTTCGGGGACCCGCCGGGAAAGCTCGAGATCGCGCGCGCGGCCAGGCAGCTCTTCCGCCGCGACCGCGTCGGTCTGCGGAAAGAGTGACAACTGGTCGCGCACGACCCTCGCCCTCTTCGACGCTTCAGCGCCGCTTGTCTCTGAGCGCGGCCAGCTTCAACCGCAGCGCATTCAAGCGAATGAAGCCAGTGGCGTCCGCTTGATTGTAAACGTCATCCGCTTCGAACGTGACGACGTCCTCGCGGTACAGGGTGCGCTCGCTCTTGCGACCGACCACCTGAACCGAGCCCTTGTAAAGCTTGAGCCGCACGGTTCCGCTCACGACGTCCTGGGTCGAGTCGATCATCTTCTGCAGCATCACGCGCTCGGGCGAGAACCAGAACCCACGGTACACGAGCGTCGAGTATTCCGGCACGAGCGAGTCCTTGATGCGGATCTGCTCGCGGTCGAGCGTGATCGACTCCATCGCGCGGTGCGCCTTGGCGATCACCGTACCGCCTGGCGTCTCGTAGACGCCCCTCGACTTCATGCCCACGAAACGGCTCTCGACCAGATCCACGCGGCCTACCCCATGCAGACCCGCCACTTCGTTGAGCTTCGACAGCATCGCGACCGGGCCGAGGCGCTCGCCGTCCAGAGCGACCGGGTCGCCATTCTCGAAAGTGAGCTCGATGTAGCGCGGAGCGTTGGGCGCCTCCTCTGGATCCTTGGTGAGAATGAACATATCTCGGTTCGGCTCGCTCCAAGGATCTTCCAGGATGCCGCCCTCGAACGACAGGTGCAGCAGGTTACGGTCCATGCTGTAAGGCTTCTCGGACGAAGCCGACACGGGGATGCCGTGCTTTTGCGCGTAGGCGATGCAATCGCTGCGCGACTTGAGCTTCCACTCGCGCCACGGGGCGATCACACGCACGTCGGGATCGAGGAACATCGCTCCCAGCTCGAACCGGACCTGGTCGTTGCCCTTTCCGGTAGCACCATGCGCGATCGCGTCCGCGCCCGTGTCCTTCACGGTGTTCATCATGCCCTCGATGATGCAGGGGCGCGCCAACGAGGTGCCGAGCAGGTACTCGCCTTCGTACAAAGCGTTGGCACGAAACGCCGGATACACGAAGTCCTTCACGAACGTTTCGCGCAAATCCTTCTGAACGTAGGTCGCGGCACCGGTCGCCAGCGCCTTTTTCTCCAGACCGTCGAGCTCTTCCGCCTGACCCACGTCTGCGCACCACGCGACCACTTCGCAGCCGTAGGTTTCGATGAGCCAGCGTAGGATCACACTCGTGTCCAGGCCGCCCGAGTATGCCAACACTACTTTCTTGATCGAATTCATCGTCGGTTCTCCTGAGCCGGGTTGCACCCGGGCTTCGGCCCCGGTTATGCCGCCGCTTCAGGGAATCGGCAACACCCGGCCGGCCTGGGCAGCGGTGAAGGCGGCATCCATCGTGTCTTTGGGCACAGCGCCCGTACTACGGAACGCTACGCGACCCTCACGGTCCAGCACCACCAGCGTGGGAACTCCCAGGATGGTGCCGAACGGGCCGTCGCCGGACAGCGTGGTTGGATTGGCCAAGGCCACGGGATAGTCCAGGCCCAAGCTCGTGCGGAACGCCTCGGCCAACACGCGATGCTTGGGCGGTTCGAGCACTACCGCCACCACGTGGGGGCGAGGCACGTGCGCCTTGTAGACTTCATTGAGAAACCGCGCCTGCGCTTGGGATGCCAGGTCGAAGGTGGTCACGAACAAGACGCCGGTCGCGCGCCCGCGCGTCGCGGCGCTGCCGAAGAGCTCGCCCTCGGTCGTGCCGAACGAGAAGTCGATCGGGTCTCCTTCCGCCTGCGGAGCGCTGGGACCCGCCGCGGGTGTGGGGGAGCAGGCGACCAGCATCGCGAGCCCGAGCGCGGCGCCGGCGCTGCGCCACCAGAACCGGAGCAGAGCCAGCATCACACTTGCTCGCTCACGATGACGACGGGACACCGAAGCCCGGGTCGAAGATATCCGAGAGCACACGCAGCGCTTCGGGCAGACTTCGTCCGGCGCGTTGGTGGGCGAGCACCGCGTGCGCGAGTTCGTCGACCACGGCCCCCAGCGGCGCCGCTTCGGTCGCTACGCCCTCGATCTCGGCACCGGCGACGGGTGCTTTGAGCCTGTCCACGATCGGGTCGTGCCGAACCCAGTCGAAGCCGCGCTCGGGGTGATGACCACAGGCCAAGACCTGCACGAAATCGAGGTACAAGGGCGTGACGAGAATCGCGGTACGAACGCCGCGCTTACCCCAACCTCGCAGCGCGTAGGCCGCGCCTCGAGGTGTGGCAGCAGCCAGCGACCCGCCCGCCGCCGTGAGCATTCGGGTGCGGCGATTCGGATCGGACTCAACCGCGAGCAGTGGAGCGTACAAGGCTATCTTGGGCACCAAGAGCTGATCGGCATCCTCGGCAAGAGCAGCGAGCCAGGTGTCGCGCTCGCTCGGACCGAGCGCACCGTACGCCATCGCGGCCGCCATCGCGGCTTCGGCATCCGATGCAAGTGCCGTCAACCACTGGCACCAAGCCTGCTGCATGCGAACATCGACACCCTTGAGCCGGCGCAGCGGCAATGGCGTCACGTCCGCGCCGAATCCGTCCGGCGCCGACGCCTCGGGTTTTTCTGCCTGCGCTGGTTCCAGCGCGGCAGGGTCCGTGGGGAGCGGCTCGGTCATTCCGTCGTCTTGGTGCGAGCAAAGCGCGGGCGCGACGATGCCATCGCCGCGGCGCTATCCTTCACGCGCTGGTCCCGCGCGGAGCGATCGCGGCAGGCGGTGCAATCGGAATTCGTGAGACCCAGGACAGGCACGACGCTGGACGCTACCTCATTGGTCGGCACCGTGGTAGACGCTTCGCACGCCCGCAGGGAACGAAACGCGGAAGCCGCACTGCTCGCGTGTCGAAGGCTCGGGGTCGCGACTCGCCGGTTTTTTCTCATTGATCGGGCCAGTCGCCTTGACTCCGTGTCAACGCCCGGGGCTGTGGCATGATGGAGCACCCGCTCACGCGCGCAGCGCAGACTTGTGGATAACGTGGTGGAAACCCCCAACTCAGCTCACGATGAACTCGACGAGGACGAAGAACTGTTCGACGACGGCACTGCGTTCGACGTCGACACCGACGAGACTCCGCACGGTCTCGACGACGAAGAGGCCTCCGATCTCGACATAGGATCGGACCTGCAGCAGACCGAAGACACCATCGCTGATGGAGACCAAGCGCTCGATTGGGACATGGGCGGCATCCTGCCCAATGCGCCCGTAGACGCGTCGGACAACGACGACGCAGCGGGGCCGGACGGGTTCGATCCCACCATCGGCGTGAGCGAACTTGCGGCCGAAAATCTCGACGACTCGTCGTTGGGTTTCGAGGCGACGGAGGCGCTGCTCGTCCCCGATCTTTCCGATTGGCGCGGCGACGACAAGGAACAGGTGCTCTTCGACGATCGCGAGCTCGAGCTGCCCGACGAATCGAGCGTCGAGGATGCGGCGCGATCGTGGTCGGCGTGCTTCGAGCAAGCTGGGCGCTTCGAAGCGCTCACGGCCGCCGATACACAGCTCTTCGCGGGCGGCGAGCAGTTGCTCGTGTTCGATGCTGGCGAGTTCAGGGCCGTGCCCTGCCCCAGCGGCCTCACACGGCTCTCGGCCTTCGGCAAAGCTCCCTCCTCGGTGCTGGGCGTCACCAAGAGCGGCCTGCTGCTGCAGTTTCGCGCACCACACTATGCCTACCCTGTGACCCTGAGTACGGCGTCCGACCCCGACGCTCCGAGGGATGACGGGCGGCGCCCCCCCGCGCTGGTGACCTGGTCCGACGCCGCGTGTGCGGTGCTTACGGGAGCGGGCCGTCTGCTGCTTCTCGTGGACGGAACCTTGCGCCCGCTGCTGACCGGCACACAGCACCCCGTGGTTCAGCTGCCCGTGGAAACCGATCGACCCCTGGTGCTGCTGCGCGACGGGCGAGGGTTGTGCCTGCATATGGCAGACGCCTGGGCCTCTCCCGAGTGGCGCACGCTACCCGTGGACCCCCGCTGGGCGAAGAGCCTCGCCGAAGAGTCCTTCGAGTTCGCCGCCCAGGGGCCCTACATCGTCTTCGCCGGCAGCCGCGTCGGGGTGGTCGTGCTCGACACCCGCAGCGGGGGCTATCAACGCGTCCCCGGCTGTGTCGGGGTGGCTGCGCTCGCTGCAGGGAAGCAAGGCGATGAGCCGCGGTTCTGGACGGCGCTGAGCCACGAGATCGCTGGTCGCACGGATTTGATCCAGATCGATCCGGCGGCGGCGACGGCAACGCGGCTCGCCAGCACCGAGACTGTCTGCGACGACGAGTTCGCGCCGGCTCGATCCCTGGCTTGGGCACCCAGCACGCAAATCCTGTACGTGGCGGGGGATTTCGGGGTGAAAGGCTTTCGCGCCTGACGCGAGGCGCCGAGTCGGCGAATACGAACGCCGCCCACGGCGTTGTACCCACGCCCCCCCCCCTAGGACCTGGTTCGCGGTGGGCGGCAACCCGTGCCGATTTCTGGGCCAAGCTCGCGCCCACCTGTTAACTCGTCGTATGACCACAGCACCGATAGTCGTGCGAAAGTACGGTGGATCTTCGGTCGCCGATCTGGATCGGCTCCGGCGCATCGCCGACGCGCTCGGTAGCGTGGCGCAAGCCGGGCACCCGCTCGTGGTCGTGGTGAGCGCCATGGGCAAGACCACCTCCGAGCTCATCGCGCTCGCCGAGCAAGCGGGCAGTGCCGGCGGCGCAGACGAGCTGCCGCGGCGCGAACTCGACATGCTCGTGAGCACGGGCGAACGCGTGACGATGGCACTGTTGTCGATCATCTTGCACGGGCTCGGACAGCGAGCGGTGAGTTTTACCGGCTCTCAGTCGGGCATCATCACCACGGACACGCATTTCGACGCGCGCGTCGTGGAGGTACGACCGCATCGCCTCGAACGCGCACTTTCGGAAGGTCGCATCGCCATCGTCGCCGGCTATCAAGGGATGAGCCGCAGCGGCGAGATCACGACGCTCGGCCGCGGAGGTTCGGATACCAGCGCAGTCGCGCTGGCGGGCGCCCTCCGCGCCGAGTGCTGCGAAATCTACAGCGACGTGGACGGCGTCTACACGAGCGACCCAAACCGCGTGCGCGAGGCGCTGCACCTACCGTGGATCGGCTACGACTTCATGGCTGCCATGGCCGACGCGGGAGCGCGAGTCTTGAATCGAGAGGCCGTGCGGCTAGCGCGACAGCGTGGGACCCGCATCCTCGCGAGGAGCAGCTTCGACCAGGCCGCCGTGCCCCGAGAAACCCAGGTCACTTCGGACTCCGCGGCCCCCGCGCGCCGTGCGCTCGTAGAGCTCGTAGAAGCGGTGCGTCTCTCGGGCCCGCTCGACAGCTGGGCAGCCTTCGTCGAAGCCACGACGTCGCTCGATCTCGCGCTGCCGGAAACGCGCCGCGACCGAACGCACTGGCACGCATGGATCAAGCATGACAACGAGTCGCTCACAAAACTCGAGCGGCACGCGCGTCACGAGCTCTCGATCCACCGCGGCCTCTCGCTGGTTTCCCTCGTCGGCTCCGCGGCGAGCGACACGCCGGCCGCCGCCGCCCTGCTTGCAGGCTACTGCGAGCACGTCTTCACCGCCCCGTTACGCGCCAGCGCCCTCATGACCCCCGCCCGCGCCCGCGCGCTCGTCCCCGAACTCCATCACAGGTGGATCCAACCGCACCCGACATCCCCACCAGGGCCCACCTTTCTACCGCATACCTCGATTCAGCCGCTAAGCCGCCACTGATGGTTCGTCACATCTCCGTCCTTACGTCATACGAGTTGCCCTGCTCATCACCCCTCGTACAACTGGATGCGCATGACGACCGCAAAGACGCCAAGAACGCCAAGCTCACGCCAAGAAACGTTCTTTCTTCCGGTCCAAGATCGCAGCGCTTTAGTTTCGTGAATCGATCGGCAAATGCAGAGCCAGCGCATCGCAAGTCAGGCCTGTCGGAACCTGCTTGGACGGTCGAATCAAATAGAGAGGAAAAAACCAAATCTTGGCGACCTTGGCGCTCTTTGTGTCTTGGCGGTTGAATGGTTCATCATGAAACACTCATCGGTTTGGAGCAAGGCATGGGGCAGCTCTGCATACGGACGCATTCCGAACTGCTCTCCCACGCGCAACTATAGTGACCAGTCATCAGTTGTATCTTGGCGGCTGAATAGGCATCACTAGACACTCATCGGTCGGGACCCCAAGGCACTGCACTGCGTTGTGATGTGGTGCGGTTGCGTGCTTTCCGACTCTCCGTGCGAACGAAAGTCGGATAACCCTGGAGTCGTCTCGCCGGGCATTGGCGCCCTTGGCGGTTTTGAGGGTCACCCCGAAGGTGGGTCGGATTGGGAACGCTTGGCGACGAGGGCT
>JAICQQ010000277.1 GCA_025937785.1 Polyangiaceae bacterium | reverse complement strand
GCGCTTTCCTATCCGCACTGGGAGTTGCCTTTCGTTTGGTTGTTTCGTGTTTGGCAACAAGAGACAAACACAGACGAAAGGGCTCCTTCCAGTACTTTCTGCTCCTCAGCTCAGCTGACGGAATGTCGCATTGGGGTTAGTATTCCGAAGTTCGGAGACTGTGTTAGAGTCGGCTCATCGTCACATGGCGTCGCCACGCAGCAATGTCTCGGGCGGGGGAGCATCGACGAGGGATCCGTACGCCAACGCTGCCAGCGATCTGCGTGACTCGGGCATCGTCGAGAGCGGCCTCCGATCGCGCACGTACTGGTGTGGCGTGGTGCAAAACACCTGGTGGTTCTACTTCACGGGCGCCTCTACCAACGAGATCTGGTACGCCTACATCGATCACTGTCAGGCCATGCTCGCGAGCGGGATGCAGCGACCGTCGTTGGTCTGCGTTGCGCATCACGCGGACTCCCCTTCGGGTGATCAGCGCCGGCTGATCGGGGACTTCATCAACTCCGAAGCCGCGCGCTTGGGAGCGCTGGTCGGGTTCGCGTTGGTGCTCGACTCACCGCTGCACATCCTGGCGCTGAAGGCCATCAACTGGCTCGCCAAGAAGCCGTTTCCCGAGAACGTCTGCGGTTCGCCGGGGACCGCCGCCGCCTGGCTGCGCGAACTCGGGGCGCCGATCGACGCCCACACGTTGATCGCCGCCATCGAGGCCGGCGTTCCGCCGGAACATCACTGGACGGTCTGAGCCATGCTGCGCTGGCTGCGCTCGGAGAGCACGCACTCCGGCATCCGCTGGGGCGGCGCCAGGCGCAGATCGCGCGCAAGCTCGAGGATGGTGTCGCCGTGCCTGAAGCGTTCGGTCCCCAGCGGCGCATCGCGATAGTAGCCGATGGCTGCGCGATTCTCGTGCGTCGCCTCCGACAGGCGCCACGTGTCGGGCACCTTCAGCACCTGGGCGCGGAGCCCCGGCCGTGGATACTCGAAGCTTCCGCGCTGAGCCAGTGTGCGGTCTTCGGTGAAGCCCAACGCGCAGTTGTTGGCTGCCTTGCTCGAATCGCACAGCGCGAACAAGGTGTGCGCGCGGAGCTGCGTGGCGAGCGCCAGCCCCATGCGTGTGAGCACGAGCCCGAGCCGAAACCCGCGCAGCTCGGGCGCGCACCAGAGCCCGCACAGCTCCCCCACGCCGCGATCCGCGAAACAGGCGAGCCAGGCGTGCGCTTGCGGATCGACGCTCGCGAGCGCCCGCTCGAGCGGTAAGGCCTCGCCGTTGCCCCAGCGCTGGAGCCTGACACCGCCGAGCGCCTCGCCGCTCTTGGCGTCCTCGAGCAGCAAGGCGAAGGTGTTGGGATTTCGCCACCAAGCGTGGCGTGCGGAGGTGACCTTGCCCAGCCCGTGCAGCGCGAGCACACGTGCGTGCGCCGCCGCATGTCGCCTACAGTTCCCCACAACGTCCGGGGCGCAGTAAGCCCTGACCACCAGTTCGAACATGACGGCCCCTATGCCTCCGTGGTGCGTGGTTGGTCCGTCTCGGCCTCTCGCCTCAGCGAGCGCGCCAGCGGCTCGCAACCCGGGAAGAGCCGAAACAGAAAGACTTCGCCCCCGCTTGCCCCGAACACCGCGCGCAGGCGTGCATGCAGCCCATGCAACTCGCCCAAGGTCTCGGCGTCGAAATCACGAGCCCCCCCACCGAACGCGCGGGCGAACAGCAACACGGCGGCGGTATGGGGTTGCAGCGAGATCCCGAGTTCAGTGGCCGAAAGCCATATGCGCTCGAGGGCACGCCCAGCGTCGACGCGACCCTGGGCGGTCTGCTGGCTCGTCGTCAGCAGACCGACCGCGGACGACGCGAGCAGCGAGCTCTTCGTCAGCTTCTCGAGGCCGCGGCCGCCGCGCCAGCGCTTCAGCAGCGCGGGCACGCCCGGCGAGCGCAAGAGCTTCAACCCGCAGAGCTCCGTCGCCGAAAGGTCGAGCGTGCGCAGATCGATGCCGTCGCGCGTCGCTTCCGCCTCCTCGAGCGTCCAACGAATTTCGCGGACCATGTCGTCGTGACCCGCAGGGTGGAGCATCCGGATCCGCTCCGCTCTCGCCGCGACGTCGGCGACCTCGGCGAGGGCAGGTCGATCGCTCACGAACTGCAGCTTGCAGCGGGGAACGCTGGCCGCCACCGCGGAAAGCGCCGCGAGGGCATCGCTCGCGAGCGTGCCTCCGGCGGTGCGCCGGCGGTTGGTGTGCCGCGCCTCGATCGCGCTCGCGAGGGCATCGTAGGCGTGCGATTCGGCCCCCCGGGGCCGCTCGCTGCCACCGAAGAAGCGAAAGCCGACCACGGCGGCGTGCTCCACGTTGCGCTCGAGCTTCACCGAAAAACCCAGCTGGTGCGCGCGGAGCACGAGATTCTCGGTGGCCGCGCCCACTGCCAACTGCGTCGCGATGTCCCCGTAGTTCAACAGCGACTCGCCGAAGCGCGCGCGCCCCACGAGCCACAGGTTCGGCCCGCGCACGCACCAGGTCCAGGGCTGCTCGTTCGCGCCGCTGGGTGCCCGGAGGGCGGCCTCGACGAGCGCGTCGAGCGTGCGCGGATCGAGCCAGAGCTGACCGGCCTCGGCGTCCTCGGCGAGCGGCGCTGCCGCGGGCTCGCGCGACCGCCGGGGCCGCTTCGACGCTGGCCCGCCGGGCTCCTGGACAGCTCTGGGAGCATCCTGAACCAGCTCCTCGAGATCGACGAAGTAGCGACCCGAGTCCGTGAGCTGGTCCAGCGCGATCCGCCGCACGACGTTCGCGACCAGCCCCGCACCCAAGGCCACGTCCGACGCCAGCTGCGGCCAAGCCTCGATCGATTCGCCGATCTCCAAGAGCGACGCGCGAAGCTTGTTCGACATGGTCGCCTCACCCACCATCGGCAGCAGGTAGGGCACCTTCTCCTCGTTGCTCTGGAGCTCACTGACCCTGCGGGTGTCCAGGCCTGCGAGCAAGCCGTGCAGGATGGGACGGCCCGGATCGCGGTCGAAACGTTCGATGTCGAGCGTAGCGCGATCGTTCGCCTCCATCACCACTGGGATGCCGAGCTCACGGGCCCGCTCGCGACAGGAAACCTTCAAGGCGAAGTCGTCACACTCCTCGACGAGCAAGTCGAGATCCCCGCCGCGCCGGAAGAAGTCGTCGAGGTTCGCCTCGCTCAGCCCCTCGTGAAAACAGCTGACCCTCAGGAATGGATCCATTTCCGCGATCCGGCGCGCCGCCAGCGTCGTCTTCTTGACGCCGAGGCTCACGACGCCCTCGTGCAGGCGATTCAAGTTGCTCAGCTCGAGCACATCGAAGTCCGCGAGGCGCAGTTCCCCGCAGCTGCGTTCGAGCGCAAGCACCATCGCTACGTGAGCCCCCACGGACAAGCCGATGATGCCCACGCGGCGCTGGCTCAAGAATCGCTGCTCATCGTGCGTGATCTTGTGGCGATTGCGGCTCGTGCGGAGCTCGACGAACTCGGCTTCGTTCAGCAAGTGCACCAAGCTGCGCCGCCACGGGTAATAGACCCAGACCCCGGCTGTCTCCAGCGAACGCCCTGCCAGATGCTGTTCGCGGGCCTCCGCCAGCTCGGCCGGCGTCAACTTGCGCCGCGGGTTTCGAGCGCGCAGCAGCCCGTCGAGCTGGGTCGAGTAGGTGTCGACCACGTGCACGCCGGGGTCTGCCATGAGCTCGCGCCGCTGGGACTCGTGGGCGAGGTCATTCGCCGTCAGGATCGCCGCTCGGCAGTCGTCGGCGCCGGCGAGGCTGGAGTTCGGAGCTTGGACGAGCCGAGAAGGAAGCGAGGAGGGCATGTTCGTGCAATAGCCCCCCCCCAGTGACCGATATGTTAGCCGACAGTTCCCTTCATGTACTCCAGAACGCTCGTACCACTCAACTGTTCTTCACACTTGTTTCGCTTTATTTCGGGGCTGTTCGTGTCCGTTGGGTGTCCGAGCGCAGCCCTGGCGGCGGTACGCGGCACAATGTCGCGGACACGGCCGCCGGCCCCCGGTTTCGGTCATCAACCCCGCTCGCTCCGCGTTTTCCCGGTCGCTTCGTCGCAATGTGCGGAATGTTTCGGGGCAACCTCCCGCCGGCGGACGCGGCGTTGGCCGATCGGGACACCATCTTGTATCAGTAAGGGGTGCTGACCCTGCGCGAGCTCATATCACACTCCGGACGGACGGGTTCTTTGGATTGGATCGGTCTCAGGCCCGCGCGCCGCGCAGCCATGCTGGAACCCGAGTCCGCCGAGCTGCTCACTCAGCGCGGCCTTGCGGGCGATCGAGCCTCTGGTAAGACCGGCGGGGCACGTCAGGTGACCTTGATCCAAGCCGAGCATTTACGAACGATCGCGGCGTTCCTCGAGCGCGAGCCGCTTTCGCCCAGCATGCTCCGCCGCAACCTGGCGCTCTCCGGCATCAACGTGCTCAGCCTCAGGTTAGCGACGTTCCGCATCGGTCAAGCCGTGCTCCAGGGGACCGGACACTGTCACCCATGCTCCCGGCTCGAGGAAAGCTTGGGGTTCGGCGGCTACAACGCGACGCGCGGGTTGGGTGGAATCACGGCCCGCGTGCTGGAAGGCGCGCAGATCCGAATCGGTGACCGGGTCGAGCTGCTGCAGGGTCAGTCCGAAGCGCTCGGCTGAAGCGAGCCGAGCGCCTCGTGAGCTGGCGCCGGCTCACTCGAAACGTTCGAGTTCGCGCTGAAACTCGTGCTCGAGCTGGCGGTAGGCCCGCAGCGCTGACGAGCGGTTCTTGCCGAGCGCGCGTGACGCCGCGCTCAGGTTCAAGGAGTGACTCGACTGAAAGAAGTCGCCACAGCGAGCCGCGGCCTCGAACGTGCCGAGCCAGGTTTCCAGCGCGGGGGTCAACCGGCTCAGGGCCCGTCCCCGCGCCCGCGCGCGACAGGACTCCGCTTCGAGCTCGATCCAGCGTTCCTCCTGATTCGGCGCGCGCTCGGGCAGCGGAGTCGCCCAGAAGTCGGTCGACGTCGCGAACACTCCGAAACGCCGCCTCAGTGACCGGAGCTCGCTCAGCAACACCTGCAGGCCCCACTCGCGCCCGACCCGGCAGTAGGCGAGCTCGGCCTCGCTGCCGGCGGCGGTGACTTCCCACAGACGCAAGCTCAGCGCATCGCGCACTTCTTCGGACGACAACCCGGCAACCCACCAGCGCGCCGCGTGCGCCCGCTGGCGGTAGGCGATCTTGCGTGTCCACTGCTCGACGTAACGCGCGAGCGCCGCCGCGTCGCTGCGCGCGAGCGCCCGTTCAGCATCGTCGGCAAATTCTGCCCGAAGGCGTGCAGCGCCGTACTGCTCGATATGCTTACGCTCGAGGTCGGCAGCAAACTGCGCTGCGGTGCGCGCGCCGACCCGCTCGCCAAGCCCGCGCGCGAGCGCAGCTTCGAGCACGGAACGGGAGGCGATGCCGAACCGTTGCAACCAGCGCGTGCGGGCACGCTGCAACAGGGCAGTTTCAGGATGCGGCGCGTCGGACATGAGTCGAGGTCTCCTATCCCTAGAGGCCTCTGGGCGCCCGAAATGTTGCGCTCTTTTTCGGGAGTGCCCGCGCGACGCAACATTTCCCGCCTGCGGCGAGCCTACCGGATGAGGCGCCCGCGGCATCCCCGGGCGGTCGTTCCTCCGTGAGACAGCCACCGCTCAGCCCCGACTGCGACCGTTGCGCCGCCTTGTGCTGCGTCAGCCTGGCGTTCGACCGGTCGAGCCAATTTGCCTTCGACAAACCTGCGGGCGTCCCCTGCCCGCACCTCACTCGCGCGGATCGCTGCCGCATTCATGAGCGGCTCGACGAGCGCGGCTTTGGCGGCTGCGCCCGCTACGATTGCCGCGGCGCCGGCCAACGCGTGAGCGCCGAGGTGCTCCCTGGACGGCACTGGCGCCAAGATCCCGAAGCGGCGCTCCGCATGTTCGAAGCGTTCCGGGTGCTGCGACGCATCCACGACGCGCTCGAGCTGCTCGCGAGCGCCAGCAGGCTCTGCCTCACGCGCGGCGAACGGACCCGGTGCGCGCGACTGATGCGGCTCCTCGCGCCCGAAGGCCCCTGGAGCGAGCGCACGCTGGCAGAGCTCGAAGCCGGACCGGTGTTCAGCGAACTTCGAAGCTTTCTCGCGTCACTGGGCGGCGCTGTCGAGCGTTCACGCGCCCGCAAGCGGCTCGTGGTGCTTTGACTCAAGGGGGGTAGAGCCGATCGCTCGGCACTACTTCCAACGGTTGACTGGCGCTCTGCCAACTCAGAATCACGCGGGCATTGCCAGATTCCTCGGCAAACTCGAGGCGCAAGGGATAACGCTCTTCAGCGCTGAGTGTGATGGTTCCGCTCGCGGGCTCGATGCGCGGGTCCCAGCTGTCGATCACGAGGGTGTCGTCCAGCCACAAGCGAACCCGATCATTCGTGTCCACGCCGAACGTGTAGGTCTCGCCGAACTCCGGCTGGATTTCACCCGTGTAGCGCACCGAGAAGCCGTCGGCGCGCATGCCTGGCGCTGGCGCCAGCGCGAACCAATTGAAGGCGATGTTCTCGTCGACGCGCGCGATGCGCTGCCCCGTGAAGTCGGTCTCCGAAAAATACTCGCCCAAGAGCCCGGAGCCCGTTGCCCCCGTGTAAGTCACACGATACACAACTCCGCCGGGGTCCGTAGGAGCGTCGAAGTCTTCGTCCTTGTAGAGACTGGTGAAGTACAACCCGTCGGGACCCGCCGCCAGCCCGGCCACAGTGGCCTTGCCGGTGCCGTTGTATTGCACGAGCGCCGCCGGTTCCCCTTGCACGCTGCCATCGTCTCCAAAGACGAACTCGCTGATACGTTTGCCCTGGGCTTGGGGTCCGCTGGCCCAGGTGGGGCCGGACTCCGAAACGAAGGCGTGCCCGTCCTTGGCGCTGGGGAACCCGCTGCCGGCGAAGACCTCGGTTTCGACGAACGCGATGTTGACCGGGCCCGACGCAGGACGCCAGTTGTACAAGGCACCGATCTCCATGTCCTCGTCGTAACCCCTGTAGCCGAAGTCGTCGCCGGAACGAGCACGCGTCAAGCGATCGACCGAAGGACCGTTTTCGACGACGAAGTGCTCGCTATCACTGGCGCGCCACACGCCGCCGAAAGGGTTGCGCACGCCGTAGACCCACACGTAGTCGCGCGCACTGATGCCGTCCTCCAAGTCGTAGAAGGGGTTGTCGTCAGCCGGAGTCCCGTCGAGGTTCAACCTGAGGATCTTGCCGCGGAACGAGTCGAGGTTCAGCGCGGTTTCGGGCACGAAACCGTCGCCCATGTGCACGTACAACTTGTCGTCGGGCCCCAAGCTCAGGTTCGAGATGAAATGCGATTGCCCCTGTGACTCGCCGGGCATGTCCAATACGACGCTCATCTGCGCCGCCGTGAATCCGCCGTCGGCGCTGCTGAAGCGAACGACCATTGGGTAAGTGTCCGCTCCTCCATCGTACAGCATCGCAGCGAACACGTCCCCCGTGGCGGGCTCGACTACGATACCCGACAAGCCCTGCTCGCCCGTCCCTGGGAACGCACCGGACGGCGTGTAGTTCAAGAGGCCCTCACGGTAGACGCTCACTTCGCCGCTGGTAGACACCACTTTGATGGTGCCGTAGAGCTCGGTCACGTAGAACAACGGATCGCTGGCATGCAATGAGGCATCCGGCAGGAACGCGATGTTCAGCGGGAGCTGAAACCCGCTCGCCACTTCTTGCACCTTGTAGCCGGGCTGCATCACCACCCAACCCGGCGCGCCCGGCAAGGTGCCCTGCTCGGGTAGCGTCGTAAACTCGCGGATGGCCCAGTCGCTCCACTCCGTGGCCGCATCGCCGCTCCCATCTCGGTGCCGCACCCGGAGTTCGTAATCCGTCTCCGGATCGAGCTCACGCTCGCCTTCATGGCTGCCCTCGAAGTCGCCATCGCCCAGGTGCGTGTGCAGCTTTTCTGCGCCACCGATGCAGCGGGTCCGCCATACCCGTTCCTCGCTCACGACGTCCCAGATTTCCCAGTCGGTGCAGCGGTGCTCGTCAGCGTCCGGGTCGCGCATCGGCGCCGTCTCCATGTGGACGTCCGCTCCAGACACCAGCTGACCGTCCCGGAACGGCTCGTGGATCAGTGGCGGCTCCGGTGGGTGATTGGGATCACCGGCTCCTCCCGCTCCGCTCGCGCTCGTCCCGCCGGTGAAGGCACCCGCGCCGGCGCTTCCGCCGTCCGTGGTGCTGCCGCGGGTTCCGCCGCTCGCTACGCTCCCGCCGCTCCCGCCGCTCCCGCTGCTCCCGCCCGCCATCGAAGTGCCGCTGCCGGCCTCGCCGGCGCTGCCGCCGGTCTCCGACCCACCCTGCGAACCGCCCTGCCCCGTGCCAGAGGTCGAAGCACCGTCTCCGTCGTTGCACGCTCCGGTGAACACACCGCCCAAGAGCAGCCAAACACAGATGCGGCCCCTTGCAGCCGGGTGTCTCTTCATGCGCGAAGCCTAGGTCAAGCGAGGCCACCGAACAAGCGCGAGTCCGAAGCGGCTTGCGGTGGAGCGGTCATCCACGCTAGACGGCGACGCATGGTAGAGCCCGTGCGCGCACGCGTATACCTCGAGGACACCGACGCTGGGGGAATCGTCTATCACACGACCTACCTGCGGTACATGGAGCGCGCACGCACCGAAGCCTTGCGTGACGCTGGCATCGAACAGAGTTATACCTTTCAGCACGATCTCTCGTTCGTCCTGCATTCGCTCGCGGTGCGCTTCCACGCGGCCGCACGCCTCGACGATCAGATCGAGGCAAGCTGCAAGCTGACCGAAGCCAAAGCCGCCAGCCTGAGCTTTCGACAAGAGGTGAGAAACAGCGTGAGCGGAGAGCTCTATTGCAGCGCCGACGTCGTGGTCGCCTGCATCAGCCTGAGCAAACAGCGGCCACGCCGGGTGCCCCCGGAGCTGATCGCGCGGCTCGGCACCCAAGGCTGACGGCTCGGCACCCAAGGCTGACGGCTCGGCACCCAAGGCTGATGGCTCGGCACCCAAGGCTGATGGCTCGGCACCCAAGGCTGACGGCTCGGCACGCGGCGAAGCGCCTCGTTCCTGCGTCGATATGGACGCAAAGGCTGCGCAGATTTTCCAAGGGTTTCTGGGCTGTAGTGCTTGGCGCTCCGCGCCGTGCGGAGTAGGGTTCAGTATGTCTTCGCTGTGCGTCGCCGACATCATGAGCACCGATCTGTACGCGGTTTCGCCCGATCTGCCGCTGTCCGAGCTCGAGTGGGAGCTGTCGCGCCGGCGCATCAGCGGCGCCCCCGTGATCGAGGATGGCAAGCTCGTCGGTATGATCTCGCGCGCTGATATCGTGCGCCGCCTCGGGTTCAGCCACGCGATGTCGCAGATGGCGCTCGATTACTACCGCCAGCTAGAAGGTGTGGACGAGGGCCAGGTGCAGCAGGACTACGAAAGGCTCAGCGACCAAACCCTGGGCAGCCAACTCAGAACGCTGCACGTGCGGGACGCCATGACAAGCCGCCCCGTGACCATCGCGCCGGAAGCTCCTCCGCGAGCCGCTGCCCAGCTCATGCTGGAGCGCGGGGTCCACCGCATCGTCGTGGTCGTGGACAGCCAGCCCGTCGGGCTCGTCTCCAGCTTCGATCTCGTGCGGCTGTTGGCCGAGGCCCCAGCGTAGCTCACGCCGCAGGCCGCTCTCAGG
>JAICQQ010000314.1 GCA_025937785.1 Polyangiaceae bacterium | reverse complement strand
GCGCGCGGTATCCATCGCCTTCGGGCATGTTCCAGCCTCTATAACTATTGTGTGTACGAATTGCGCATGAGTGAGGACGCCGCCTTCCGGCGTGTCCGCGCAGCGCGCGTGGCCCGACGGTTTCCCGTAATCCTTCAGCGGGTCGCCGACGGCGAGCTGCACCTGACGGCGCTCACCCTGCTGGCACCGCACCTCACCGACGAGAACCACCTCGACCTGTTGGCCCTCGCGAAACACCGGACCAAGCGGGAGGTGCTTCGGATCGTCCGCAAGCTCGACCCTCAGCCGACGGTTCGCGACCGCATCGAGCCGCTAGGCCCGGAAGCCGTGGGCATCCCCCTCCCCAGGGCGCCGGGCTGGCGAAACTTCGTCGAGTCCTTCGCGTCTGCCGGGCGCGAGCTCGCCCCCGGTGACAGCCCGAAAGATTGGGTCGACGCCGCTGATGGCGGAGTCGGTGGAAACGCGGCTCCCGAGCGGGAACCCAGCGAACCGGCGGCGGCTCCGGAACGCGAGACGGAACGCAGCGAGGCCTCAGGGAACGTGAGCAGCGCTTTCCCCGAGCCCCTCGGCGAAGTCCCCGCTGCGCACGAGCGCTACAGAGTGGAGTTCACGGCGTCCCAGGAGTACGTCGATCTGCTCGAACGGGCGCGGGACCTGCTGTCGCACGCCGTTCCGAACCGCTCACTCGAAGAGGTGCACCTGCGAGCGCTCCGCCTCCTGGTCGAGCGGATCGAGAAGCGCAAGTATGGCGCCCCGCGCCAGAAACCGTCGGTAGAGCAGGCGCCGTCAGAATCGGCTTCGACGCTCGCCGAGCCCGCCGAGTCTTCGACGCTCGCCGAGCCCGCGGAGCCTTCGATGTGCACGCAGTCGCCCGAACCCTCGACATCGGCGTCCACCACGTCGGTCGCAGGATCTTCCGCCTCGCCTCGAGCAGCGACAGACAACACCCATGCCCAGCTTCCGTGCCAGCGCGGATCTTCTGCCCCGCCTCGAGCAGCGACAGACAACACGCATGCCCAGCTTCCGCGCCAGCGCGGATCTTCCGCCCCGCCTCGAGCAGCGACAGACAAGACGCATGCCCAGCTTCCGCGCCAGCGCGGCGCGGCTTCGGTGCGACGTGAGGTGCGCGATCGGGATGGGCTGCAGTGCGCCTTTGTCGATGAGTTCGGGCAGCGCTGTCGCGAGACACGATTTCTGGAGCTCCACCACCAACTAGCCCACGCGCTGGGCGGCCGCGAAACCGCGCGAAACCTCAGGATGCACTGCCAGGCCCATAATGCGCTGGCCGCTGAGCGAGACTTCGGACGCGAGTTCATCCGCGAGCGCATCTCGGGGCGTTTTCGCCGACGCCGCTGATCGTGTCTGCGTGTCTGCGCAACTCGTCTTCATCGACAAGTCCAGCTGCGGGTCAGCATGCCGAAGCCACGCAAGGGTGCAGCGCGGCAATGCGGTTCCGAGGACATTGACGCCCGAGCGCCTGCGCCGTGGGACCGGCGACCGGCGACCGGCGACCGGCGACCGGCGACCGGCGACCGGCGACCGGCGACCGGCGACCGGCGACCGGCGACCGGCGCCGGTGACCGCCTGCAGTGCGCCTTTGTCGATGAGTTCGGGCAGCGCTGTCGCGAGACACGATCTGGAGCTCCATCACGAACTGGCCCACGCACTGGGCGGCCGCGAAACCGCGCGAAACCTCAGGATGCACTGCCAGGCCCATAATGCCCTAGCTGCGGAGCGAGACTTCGGACGCGAGTTCATCCTCGAGCGCGTTTCGGCGCGCTCTCGCCGACGCCGCTGATCGTGTCTGCAGCAACTCGTCTTCATCGACAAGTCCAGGCTGCGCGTCAGCATGGGCCGAAGCCACGCAAGGGTGCAGCGCGGCAATGCGGTTCCGAGGACATTGACGCCCGAGCGCCTGCGCGGTGCAATCGGCGACCGACACCGAGCGTCTGCGTGATGCAGCCGGCGACCCGCGACCTGCAGGAGAAATGCGCTCAACCGCGGTAGCCCGCGGGGTCACGTCCCGCTCGGTGGCAGCGACACTTCGCGCACGAGGTCGTCGCTCGAGTCGTCGAGTTCGTAGACGAGGAGTGACCAGGCGCCGGCGGGGGCGGGCTCGGCTTTCTGAGCGTGCCAGACGCGATCGGCCAGCACGACGCGGTAGGTGCGGCCGGGCTCGGCGATGAACTGCACGCGCTGGGTGGTCTTGGCTCGTGCTTGGGAGCTTTCGATCTCGAGCTGGTGCTTGCCGGGCAGCATCCCGATGTGCAGGCGCACGTCGGAATCGAGCTCTTGGCGGCCGAGCGCCTCGCCCCCTATGGCGAGGACTCATAAGTGCGACCGGGCTCGGTGATGAGCCCCGATAGCCCAACCGGCCTCATGACGGGAGTACAGGGTGGAGCATGGCCGCAATGGCGACATTGCTCGACGCGTCAACTTCAGTTGACGGCGCCATGTGATTTGTCCACAGGTCTCACTTGTGAGTGCTTCCTCACCGTGCAATGGAGCCCCGGCGCCATCATCGCACGCATGGATACGAACAGACCGTGCGCCGAGCGTTCTCGCTTGCCCAGGTCGGGGTGCATGGCTTATGAGCGTAACCCTCACGGTAGACTTCGTCGGTGGGGCGAGTCTCGGATCGGGGCGGGATGATGATGAATGCGCGCGTAGCGACTTGAGCGACAATGGCGATGACAGCAGTGGCCTTCGGCTGCCACTCGTCAGGACACACCGCGTGGCCATGGGGCGGCTGATTCGAGCTATCCAGACGGGTAAGCCAGGTGCATGCATAGTCGTGGTGCTGTCCCTCACCGCGTGTCCCTCCGTCGGTGACCCGCACATTGAGACTGGTTTTCGCGTGGGACCGATAGCAGAGGAGACCGAAGGTGACTTGCTCCGCGCAATGTGCGGCACCGAGGTGCCCGCTAGGGTCCTGCCCAAAGGATCCTACCTCTGGGGCGGCCCTCTGCCCGCTGCTCCAGAAGAGTGCAGGGAGCTCGGCCTTTGTCGTACCACCTGGAGTAGCAACGTGCTGACCAGATCCGTGGTCTGTGGAAATGACCGATATGCGTACGTTTTCTACACTGGTCTTCAAGCCATTTTGAAACGAGAAAGTGCCACCATCTGCAAAGCGCTATCTGACCACTCCTCACGCATCCTGTTTTCGGAACGTGCGGAGGAAGATGCGCTGCGGTGGTGGACCGAGGGTCCTAAAGGAATGTCTCTGGGGGGCTTGGGTTGCAAAGGAGAATGATCCAGGTCGGTAAGGTGTTCGCGGCCGAATTGATTCACAAGCGCCTGCGAAGCCCTTCATGACCCGCTCGGCGGCAGCGACGCCTTACGCAGGATCGTCGCTGGAGCCTAGGACCTATGGGTGAGGCAAGTTGGAAGACCGCCGTCATATCCGGCATCATCACCGGCGCCGGAGGAACTATGTTCGCGGCGCTTGGATCGCCCATCGAAGCCCCGGCACTGAGGCCGCCCCAACTTCTCGTACTCGAGCGGAACCTAGCGGCAGACCCTAGCTTGGCGCGGTGGCACGGGTGAGGCAAGGCAGGCGGAGCACCGGAACGCGGGACGAGGACAGTGGCGGGTTGGCGGGGGGCTGGCTAGGCTTCGGGCGTGGGTGACGCACCGGCAGCAGGCGACCTTCGCACGAGGACCTCTCTCTTCTGTGGGGCGCTGGCGCTCGCCATCGCCGTGTCGATCTTGCTGCGCCAGCGACCCGGGCGCCGGCAGTGGCTGTTCGCGGCTTTCGCCGCCGACATCGGGCTCTGGTACCTTGCCCAATGGCTGTACCACTTCATGCGCGCCGACGTGTGGGTGCGCTTCACGGCCGTGCTAGCCGCACTGTTGCCGCAGTTTGCGCTGCACCTGTTCGATTCGCTCATGCCGGCTCAGAAAGGGCGCCCGAAGCTCTTGAAAGTGGCGGCCGTGCTCTTGGTCATCATGGTGATCTTGGTGCTGTCGCCGACCCACGAGCACTGGTGGGTGCGCAGCACCGTCGTGCTGTACGTGTTCGGCCTGCTCACGGCGGGGCTCTGGCTGTTGGCGGTTCAGGGCGAGGCGAGTCGTTCGCGCACCACCAAGCGCCGCGTGCGTTTCTTGGTGGCGCTGGGTGCCTCGGCCGCCGTCGCTTCGCTGGCCGACTTCTTGTGGTTCATCGGCTTCGACATGGCGCCGATCGGAGCCGTGCTCAGCATTCTGTTCCTGTTCGTGCTCTCCGAGTCCCTGACTCGGCAGCGCTTGGTCGATGCGTACGAAGTGGTCGGACAAGTCACCGTGTCGACAGCTTTGGCCGCGTGCCTCGCAGCGATTTTCTACGTGTTCGTGGTGCTGTTCGGCGGCTTCGAGACCATGTACCTGGGCGCCTTCCTCGCGACGCTGCTGATCTTGGTGCTATTCGAACCGCTGCGGGAAAAGGCCAACGGCTACATCCACAAGGCGTTCTTTCGCGAGCGGGTCGATCTCGAGCGAGCGGTGGCCAACGCCCGCGCCGACCTGGTGCACGTGCTCGAGGTGGACGAGCTGGGGCAAGTCGTTACCTCCGCGCTCGAAGCATCGCGCCGGGCCACCGCGGCGGCGTTGTACCTGCGCGATCCGATCGGTTCGGATTTCGAGCTGCTGGCGTCGTTTGGCCCCGAGCCACCGCACCGCGTCGAGCGCGCAGCGGGCGGTCCGTTGTTCGACCGGCTGGAGCTGGCGCCTTCCGTGGCGCTCGAACAGGTTCAAGAAGACGCCGCCGAGGCCCGGCGCTCGGGCAACACCGGCGAGGCCGAGGTCGGGGATCGGTTGCTGGCGGCCAGTGAGGTGTTGGGTCCGTTTCGGATGGGGGTTTGCCTCAGCCTGCACGGCGACGGGCAGACGTTGATCGGGATGCTGCTCATCGCCGACGACCGGGTCACGGACGCCTTCAGCGCCGACGAGGTGGCGCTGCTCGAAACCCTGGCGGTGCAGATCGCGGTGGTGGTCGAGAACTCCAGGCAGTACCGCCGCATGCGGGAACGCGATCGCTTGACGGCGCTCGGACAAATGGCTGCAGGCCTGGCGCACGAGGTCAAGAACCCGCTGGGGGCGATCAAGGGGGCGGCGCAGCTCTTGGGCGACCCCGAGGGCACTCCGCTCGGACCGAGCGAACGAGAGTTCGTGGGCATCATTCTCGAGGAGGTGGATCGACTCGACCGCGTCGTAGGTTCGGTGCTCGACTACGCGCGCCCCTCCAAAGGGAATCCGGGGGCCATGGACGTGAATGCGATCGTCCATCGAGCGCTGCAGGTCATGGAGCGCGATCGCGGCGCCTCGAGCTTCGAGACCGAGCTCGACGAAGTACCGCTGGTTCGTGTCGACGCCGAACAGCTCCGGCAGGTGCTGATGAACCTCGTGCGCAACGCGATGCAGTCGATGAACGGTCGGGGGGTCGTGAGGGTGAGCACACGAGCCCACGCTGGCTCCGGTCAGGATCAGTGGGTCGAAGTGTCGGTGCGCGACGACGGCGCTGGCATCACCCCCCAAGTGCTCAAGAACCTTTTTGTGCCCTTTTTCACTACCAAGGATCGGGGAACCGGTCTCGGCTTGGCGATCAGCCAACGCATCGTGGAAGAAATGGGTGGGCGCATCGACGTCGCGTCCCACCCCGGCCGCGGGTCCACGTTTTCGGTGCTTCTTCCCGCGGTTACGGATCCGCTCGCGTCACCCCGCCCGCCTGCGACCCAAGGCGTTGTTTCCGACGCATCTGCCTCACCCGCCCGCGAGCCTATGGCGCCTCGGCAGGCCGACGGCTCGGGCGCGACCTCACGCGCCCCGGAATCGGCTCGGCCTAAAGTGGAGCCAGCGTGAGCCGTGAATGCGAGGGTGCTAGTGCTGGACGTGAAAAGATGCATTATTGGTTAGGGTACAGTGTCCGTGTCTTCTGTTAGGCCACCGGCCCTAGTCCGTCTCCACCACCCACCCGATGCCAAGAGGCGCAACTTGACCGTAACTTCCCAAGGTGCCTATCATTTCAGCTGTGCAGACCTAGTGGCGAGTACGCCCGGTCGCTAGGCCCGGCACCGAGTCCACCTACCTCACGATGCCCGACCGACTTGCGGACTCCAGCGGCTCACCCCCGCGGCCTTCACAGACACGACTAGCGCTGCGGTTCATCTCTGGGAAGTACCAAGGCGGCGAGTTTCCTTTGGATGAGTTCCAGGAAATCGTCATTGGTCGCTCCAGCGACCTGGACATGGTGCTCGTGGAAGAGATGGTTTCGCGTCGCCACGCCCGCATCAGCCTGCAGGCTGGTGTCGTCTCGATCGAGGACATGGGCTCGACCAACGGCACCTTCGTCAACGGCGAGAAGATCCAGCACGCGGTGCTGCAAGAGGGCGATCGCGTGCTGATCGGAACCAGCATCCTCAAGCTGGTCGCGATCCCGAACGAACCGTCTTCGAGTCGCCGCCCCGACCAAGCCGCGAATCGTCGCGTGACGATGCGGCGCAGCGGGGCGCCTCCCACCGAGGCCCCGCGCATGAGCGGCAGCCTCGAAGAAATCCCGCTGCCCGACTTGATGCAGCTGTTCGGCACCTCGAAGAAAACCGGGGTGCTGGTGCTGAAGACCGATTCTCGCGTCGGTCGCATCTACTTCCGCGAGGGGCGCATCTACTACTGCAACGTCGAAAACCAACCCGAGATCCCGCCTATCAAGGCAGCGTACCGGATGCTGACCTGGAAGACCGGTTTCTTCGCGCTCGATCCGCCGGACGCTACCGAGTTCGAGAACGAAATCTCCGTGAGCGCCCAAGAGGTGCTGATGGAGGGCTTCCGGCAGATGGACGAGCTCGAAAACCTCCGCTCGCGCCTGCCGCCGTTCGGCTCGCGCTTGATCCTGCGAGCGCCCCTCGAAGCCCCGCTCCACGAGCTGGAGCCCACCCACCTGGAAGTGCTGCAAACGGCACTCAATTCCGCCAATCTTCAGGCCCTGATGGATCGCACCGAAACCACCGATCTCGAAACCGCGAAGATCGTGCTCGACCTGATCCGGCGGGGCTACATCAAGGCCGGCTGAACACACACGGACACTGGCACCTCGGGCCGGCGGCGCTACCATCGCCGGCATGAAGCGATCCAGCTACGCGATGTCCACGTTCGGCCTAGTTGCAGCTCTCGCGCTCTCGCTCGCGACAAGTTGCGGACAAGTCACCTATATCGTGCAGCAGTACGACGGCCCCGTGCGGGATCGCGACCAGGTGAGCATCCTCCGCCTTTCCCCCGGCGACCCCGCGCAGGTCATCGCCATGGACGGCGAGGCGCTCGGTCGTCAGGATCTCGATTCCGACGTGCGCCTGCACATCGAGATGTTGCCCGGCAAGCACCAGCTCGAGATCGAAAACCCCCAAGCACGAGCCAAGACCACCCAACGCGTGCAGTTCATCGCCGAGCCCGGCCGTACCTACCGCGTCGTGCTGGCCGATCGCGTCTGGCACGCTCAGAAAGCCGAGCCCGCCCCCGCCGGCGCCTGGTCACCCCTCGTCTACGAGCTCGACGGTTCGAGCGACGACCTCGTGCGCGAGGTGTCGCTGCCACCGAGCGGAACGTGACGAGCTCAATCGCTCAACCCCACGCCTGACCGGTTACGCAGATGATGGCACATTCTCCTGCGACCTGACCGAATCGCCGCCGCTCGCGGATTACGACCGGCTACGTCCACAGCAGGAACCCGCCTAGAACAAGAAAAGCGGCGTGACGCAGTGTTGGACTTTCGAGGGGCGATCCAAGCGCCGCGACCATAGTTCCTCCTGCGCCGGAGATGATGCCGGCTATGACGGCGGTGCCCAAGCTTGCTTCACACATTGGTCCGATTGCTGATCGCACATTTCTTCGAGAACAGCGCTAGTGGGAGGTTTGTGCGCCCGGGTGGCTCTGAAAGATCACCGAGTATAGAGCAGGTGCGCGAAACCCAACACCATCAAGACGGTCCCTGCAACGAGGAACCATACCAACGCTCGGAGACCTGCTTCGGCTACAGCACGCGACCACGGGCGGTTTTCTCGCGACTTTCCAAGCACTACCTCGAAATACTCGAGTCCGATAACGTACAAAGCGATAGGGGCCACGAACACGACCAATAGCGCTGCGAACTCGATGAGCCCCTGG
>JAICQQ010000086.1 GCA_025937785.1 Polyangiaceae bacterium | reverse complement strand
CGAGGGCGCCGGGAAACACTCCAAGCTGGACAAGCGACGCTATTACTTGACCGCGAGAGGCTCGGCGACGGAGTCAGCTGCGCTGGTGGACGTTTGCTACCGGCTCAAACTGCTCGAGGAACACACTTCGACCGCCATGGATAGCTCTTTCCTCGACTTCTCGGGCACGGGCACGCACACGTTCACGTTCACGTTCACGTTTACGGGCCGGACCAATTCAGGGACAGCCACCTAGTTCGGGACCAGCGCAGAAAGCTCGTTGTTGGCCCAGTGCAACAAAACGCAGGGCCAGAGCGAGCGGCCGCGCGCGAACAGCATGCCTAGCACCAGGCTCAAGAGCAGCACGGGCAGACTCTTCACCGCGAGCTTGTCGAAGCCCTCGGTGTAGATCCAATAAGGCCAATGCGCGCCCACGAAGACGACCGTGGCGAGGAGGTTGGCGCCCCAAGCGGCACGCCAGCGCGAGAGTGGTGACGGCGGGGTGCTGCTGTCTCGCTGGAGCATCGCCGACGACAATGCGATCTCTAGCAGGCTGGCGAGCACCACACCCCGGAACACCAGCTCTTCGAACAACGGCGTCGACGGAAACTCGAACGAATAGTTCCGGAGCAAGCGCTCCCACACGATGGCGGGCGTGGTCCCGAGTTCGCGCGCCACGTTCAGGCTGATCGCGAGGCTGGCGGCCAGGGTGACCCCGAGGGACCAGGCCCAGTGGCGCCACGTCGGAGGTACGCCCAGTTGCAACGGACGCAGACTATTCCGCCCGTACTGAGTCCAGAGGAAAATCGCGCATGGCAACACCCAGAGCAGCAGCCGCACGCCGAACGAACGCACGTGATACTCCAGGCCCTGAGTGGGTTCGAGGCGTGGCAGGACCAACGTGGCCCAAACGGTCCACAGCCCGAGCAGTGTCCCGATGAGCCACAAGAGCGCGCGGCTCCGTTTCAGCATTCGCTCGGCCAGCGATAACATATCCGGGCTCTGGCAGCACCCTGAGGTGCCACCAGAGCCCGAGCACTCGCCCCACGCGAGTGGCCTACGCCGAGCCGAGGGCTCTCCCGCCCCGATCCGTTCCATCGGGACCCACTGGTGACGGGTGAGGGCCCCCATCGCCAGGCTCTGGCTCAAGAAAAAGCCCAGACCATGGTTCCAATGGGCAGCAATCGTTACCGACTTCGGTCGCAGCCCCGGGCTCGCGCCAGCTGGGGTACGCTCGGAGCATGGACCTCACCCGGCTCCGCGAGCGTTTGGCCGCGACTCCCTCGCTGCGCCCGGTCGGCCGCGTCATCGGGGTCGTGGGCCTCACCGTGCGACTTGCCCTACCGGGAGCCCGACTGGGGGACGTGGCGATCATTCGGCGTCACGGGCAGCCGATCCTGGTCGAGGTCGTGGGGTTCGATGGCTCTTCGGTGATCGCCGTGCCGCTCGGCGACCTTTCAGGGGTTGGTCCGGAAGACCCCGTGGAGTCCACCGGCGGTGGGCTGACGGTGGGGGTAGGTGGCGATTTGCTCGGTCGCGTGCTCGACGGTCTCGGCAGGCCGATCGACGGTGGCCCCGAGCCGGCGAACCTGAAACAGGTTCCGGTTCGCGCCCAGCCACCCAACGCGCTCTCGCGACCGATGATCGATCAGGTGTTGCACACGGGGGTGCGCAGCATCGATAGTCTCTGCACGCTCGGGGTCGGGCAGCGTGTGGGACTCTTCGCTGGGTCGGGTGTCGGTAAGAGCACGCTGCTCGGAACCATCGCGCGCGGAGCTTCGGTCGACGTCGTCGTCGTCGCGCTCGTCGGTGAGCGCGGACGCGAGGTCGTGGAGTTCTTGGATCACGCATTGGGTCCTCACGGGCGCAGCCGCTCGGTCGTCGTGGTGGCGACGAGCGACGCCTGTGCCCTCGAGCGTCTGCGCGCGGCGGAGGTGGCGACCGCCATCGCCGAGGCCTTTCGCGATCAAGGCAAGAACGTGATGCTGCTCGTGGACTCGATCACGCGCGTCGCCCGGGCTCAGCGTGAAGTCGGACTCGCCGCGGGCGAACCACCGGCGCGACGCGGCTACCCCCCGAGTGTATTCGCGCTCTTGCCGCGGCTCTTGGAACGAACCGGTCGATCCGCGCTGGGCTCGATCACGGCGATCTACACGGTCCTGGTCGAAGGCGAAGACATGGACGAACCGATCGCCGACGAAGTGCGCGGTATCCTCGACGGTCACATCGTGCTCAGCAGGGCGCTGGCGGCTCGCGGTCACTACCCCGCGATCGACGTGGTTCAGTCGCTTTCGCGCGTGATGTCGCAGATCGCGGACGCCGAGCACAAGGGCGCGGCTGCTCGCTTGCGCAAGGCCATCGCGCTCTACGAAGAGAAACGCGATCTCGTCGTGCTGGGCGCTTACGCCAAGGGCAGCGACGCGGCGTTGGACCGAGCGATCGCCGAGCGGGCCCGCGTAGAAGCATTTCTGATGCAAAGCGCCGCGACGCTAGAAACGCCGGACGCGACTCGCGCTGCGCTGCTGCGCCTCGCGGGCGCGTGATTTCAAACGGCGCGCGCCGCTTCGACGCCGCCGAGCTCTTCGTCGAGCTGTTCGAGCAGCTTCTTGGCGCGTCGACTGAGCTTCCTCGGTACCGCGACGTTGATGACCACGTGCAAGTCGCCGCGGCCACCGTTCAACGTCGGCATACCGTCGCCGCGCATCGTGATCACCTCACCTGGCTGCGTGCCGGACTTTACCTTGAGCTTGATTTCGTCCGCGTTGGGGAGCGTGAGCATCAAGCTGGTGCCCAGGGCGGCCTCGCTGTACGAGACGGTTTGACGCGCGATCAGGTCGGCGCCGTCCCGCTCGAAGCGCTCGTCGCGGGCCACGTCGACATCGACGTACAAATCCCCGGAAGGCGCTCCCGCAGGGCCGGACATGCCCTGGCCGGGCACGCGTAGGCGCTGGCCCGAATCGATGCCGGCGGGGAAGGCCACGAGCACGCTGCGCTCTTTCTGCACGAACCGTTGCCCGTGACACGTTTCGCAGGGATCGGTCGTGACCTGGCCGCTACCGCCGCAGCGCGAACAGGTCGTGCTGAACATGATGAAGCCGCGCTGCGTCGTCATCTGACCGGTGCCGCCGCAATTGACGCACGATTGCGGTCGCGAACCAGCCTTGGCGCCGGACCCGTTGCAGGTGCCGCAGGTAGCAGACCCGCGCACAGTCACCTGCTGCTTGCACCCCGTCATCGCGTCTTTCAGCGAGATGGTCGCTTCGACCCGCACGTCTTGCCCGCGCTGGGGGGACTGCCCGCGCCGCCGGCCCTGGTTGCCACCGAACCCTCCGAAAAAGTCGGAGAACATGTCCTGGAAGTGGCTGAACAAGTCGCCCATGCCGGCGTTGTTGAAGTCGAAGCCCCCGCTGCCCAGACCCGCGTGGCCGAACCTGTCGTAGGCGGAGCGCTTTTCGGCGTCAGACAGCACGGTGAAGGCCTCGGTCGCCTCCTTGAACAGCCGCTCTGCCTCCGGGTTGTCGGGGTTTCGATCCGGGTGGTACTTCAGCGCCAGCTTGCGGTACGACTTGCGGATTTCGTCGTCCCCCGCATTTCGTTCGACGCCTAGAACCTCGTAAAAGTCACGCTTCTCGCTCATTCGTCCACTGCCTGGGCTGGCGCTCGCTCAAGAAATCGCGCGTAAGCTAAGTCTCAACCGCGGGCTGTCAACGATTTGCGGAAAAGATGCAGCTTACTGCGCGGATGGGGAGGATACCTGGGGGCTCAAGGCCTCCAGCTTCCCTTCCAGTGAGGACACCGTCCAGTGTAGCGCGACCAAATCCGCCTCGCGCGAAGCGTTCTTGAGGGCGAGTGCGTCGAGTTTTTCACGGAGCACCGCCATCTCTTCGGCGCCCGACCGACCAGCGCCCTCGCGTTCTTCCGCGAGTTCGCGGATCAGGTTGCGGCTCAATTGCTCGAGCTTTTTCAGATCCCGAGAAAGGCGCAGCAGCTCTTGCCCGCGCTCGTTCAGCTGACGCTCGAGTTTCTCGATCTCTTGCTGGGTCTCGGGATTGCCCGCTTCGAGCTGCTCTTCCAGCTCTGCTTCCCGCGCTCGGAGGCGGCTGAGCTCTGCTTCGTAGCCGGCCGTCGCCTGGTCGCTCGAGGCCTGCCGCTCGCTCGCGGCCTTCAGTCGTTCGGTCAGCTGCTGGATCGTCCCCTCGAGTTCCGAGCGCTCGGGCAGCTGCGTGTCCAGGCCCTTCTCGCGTTCGGCCTCTAGCTCGCTCTCGGCATGGTCCGCGCGAGCGTCGGCCGCGGTGCAGCGACTCTCCAGCTCGCGAATCCAATCATCGCGACGGGCGAGCTCTTTCCTCATGCGCTCGAGTTGATCGCCGTCATCACGCGCGCTCGTCGCGCGACTCAACCGTTGATTCTCGGCTTCCAGGCTGGCCGCGCGCTCGCGAGCGCGGCGTTCGCCGGCACGCGCGGCCTTGAGCCGCTCTTCGGTCTCGTCGCTCTTCTGCTGCTGCCAAGCCGAGGCAAAGGGCAGTTGGATCACTGCAAACTCGTCCAAGGCGACCGGCTGCTCACTCGCGAGCGCCACGAAACATTCCGGCTCTTCCGCCCCGCCGGGCACGAACCCCGTGTCGAGCGACGGTAGGGGGTCGCCTTCGGGCGCAAAGTCGGCGATGGCGTAGCCCACGAAGGGGGTCTGGCCGAGCATGCGCACGTACTCGAACTCTTCAGCAACGGCATCGTACAGGCTGTAGTAGTCGATGGAGATCTTGGGGACGTTGGGCGAGGCGACCAGAGGTACATCCACGTCCGGATTGGCGCACGCGACGAGCGCCGCACCGCGTGCTGAAAGCGCTCGACGCATCGCCTTCAGTACGAACGCTACGTCGCCGACGGCCGCCAGGTTCTCGATGATGGCGACGTCGAAAGCTCCATCCCGGAGCGCCAAGCCGTCCTCGTTGAGGGTGGCGAACGAGACGTTGCGGGTGGCGTTCTTGGTTGCCGCCTCGGCAACGCGCGCTGGATCCGTGTCGAACACGTGCACGCTGCGTGCACCGCGACTGACCAGGTGCTCCGCCAGGTTCGAGGTCGCGTCCCCGCAGACCAAAACGCGACGCGCGTCGATCAAGGGTTCGGCGTACGCGGCGAGAGCGATGCTGGGTCGCAAGCGAGAGGAGTCCGTCATCTTCGGGCGCGAGGTTACCACGTGACACCGGGCTGGAAAGTCGATTGGAGGCGCAAATCAGGGTTGCCGGCAGGGCGCGGGCACGACACACGGGCGCCCGCAATTCATGGCCATCGCGTAACGTTCGACTTGTTTGGGGGCGTTCAGCCCCAGCCCCGTCCCGGCTAAACACAGCAGCACGGCGTCCGCGGTGGCCAGTTCCTTGTCGGGTGAAGTGCACAGGTCGTTGACGCAGTGGCCCGCTTCCAAGCCGTGCATCGGCGGGCATTCACGGTCCGCCTTGCACACGAGTGCTCGGCAATCACCTGGCTCTGCCTCGCCAAGCGCGCTCACGTCGCAAATCCCGACCACACGGCCAGAGGTTTGGACCTCTACGAGGGTCTTGGCCTTCGACACCGGCGCGCCTGACTTTCGCTCGTAGCGGCATGCAGACCCTTCGCACGACATGGCGAAGCGACGGCCTTCGGTGTCGGTGACGACGATCGAGCCGCCCTTGTCGTCGCACCCCGAGAGCCCGACGGCGAGCAGAGCCAACCCGAAGCCGACACGCGCCACCTCCGTATCCTAGTGATGCGGTCGGCGAGTTCCAACCGGAATCCCTCGGAGGTCGGGGTGCGCCGAAAATGATGGGGCAAGCTCGCGAGTCGAGCTAACGTATCCGGGTGGCGGTACGAATTCATCAGAAGACGCTGGTGGTCGACGGGCTGACTCCCGTCAGCGTCTATGCGGCGCTCCGCGCGAAGGCGCTCGGTGGTAGTTTTCTGCTGGAAAGCGTCGTGCCCGGCGAACGTTGGGGCCGATACTCGGTGCTGGGGTACCAGCCGGAGTCGCGCGTGTCCTTGTTCGCGGAGCCGGGCGTCGATCCCTTCTCGCGCCTTGCGAGCCTGGTACCGGCCGGTGCGCTCGAAGCGGGCGATGTCGCCGAACGCTTCGCGACGGCACACGTGGGTCTGCTGGCATACGACCTGGTTCACTTTGCGACCAAGGTCGACCCGTGGCCGGCGCCGGCCCACACGCGTGAGCCGCTGGCCCGACTGATCGGCAACTCGACCGTGATCGTGTTCGACAACCTCACGCACACCGCCACGATCGCTTCGATCAGCGCCGAGGCGGTCGCCCGTGCCGAGAATCACCTGACGTCGATCAAGCCGTTGGCTCCTATCGTTCCCCCGGACCCCTCGGCGCTCCCTCCGGACATCGCCGTCAATGTCAGCGATGACGAGTATGGTCAAGCGGTGGAGCGCTGCAAGGAGTACATCCGTGCCGGCGACGCGTTCCAGGTAGTTCCTGCACGCACGTTTTCGACCGAGGTCGGAGCGGCTGACGTGCTCGACGTCTACCGAGCGCTCCGCGTGCTTTCCCCCGCGCCCTACATGTACCTGCTCGAGTTTCCCGAGTCGGACGGTTGTCCGGCGCTCGCTGTGGCTGGGGCAAGCCCGGAGACGCTAGCGCGCGTCGAGCGCGAGCGCGTCACCCTGCGCCCCATCGCCGGAACACGTCGCCGCGGGCGGACCCTGGAAGAGGATGCGGCGCTCGCACGCGAGATGATCGAGGATCCGAAGGAGCTGGCCGAACACGTCATGCTCATCGATCTGGCGCGCAACGATATCGGGCGCATTGCGCGTCCGGGGACGGTGCAGCTGCCGATGAAGATGGGCGTCGAGCGTTTCAGCCACGTCATGCACATCGTGAGCGAAGTCCAGGGCGACGTCGATCCGAAGTATACGCCCTGGGACGTGCTGCGTGCCACGTTTCCTGCCGGCACACTGACGGGCGCTCCCAAGGTGCGGGCGATGCAGATCATTCGCGAACTCGAGCGGCGGCCCCGCGGTGTTTACGGCGGAGCAATCGGGTACATCACGCGCGGGCGGGATTTCGACTTCGCGATCGCCATTCGCACGGTGGTGATGCGCGAAGGCAGGTTCGAGGTGAGCGCCGGCGCGGGCGTGGTTGCGGACAGCCGCCCTGAACTCGAGGCGAAAGAAACCAGTAACAAGGCCCGAGCTGCGTTGGCTGCGGTTCAAGCCGCCAGAATCAACGCGCTCGGCCGCTGACGAGCCAACGAGGATCGACAGGCTGGGAATCCTCTTCTTGCCAGGGTTGGCCCGTGCGCTGCGAGCTGTTTGCATGATGATCGACGAAAACGCATTCGGTATCCTGATCAGCGATTTCGACCTCGAGGATGACGAGTATCGCCTCGAGCCCCACGAGTTCGGTGACCGAACCCAGCGCTTCCACGACGTGGTGTTCCAACACGTGGCGGAACAGGCCCTCGCCAGCGACACCCGGGCGCTGGATTTCGGGCACGCGCTGTTCTTCGAGTTCGGGGACGGCGATCAAGTCACGAGCCCGCTCGCTTGGCTGAAGACACTGAGGACGGCCCTGTCCGAAGCAGGGCTCGCGAGCGTCGGCGTGCTCACGCACGGGTCGCGCTGGGTCGACGAAGAGAGCGGCATCGACGTCGAAGTCGAACAGCGCTACATCGGCAGCGTTGCGGTGGCGCGCGTGTCGTCAGCGAGCGAGCCGCTGCGTCGCGCGCTGTACGCCGATACCGCGAGCCGCCCGCTGGACGACGACAACGACGGCTGGGGCGTCGGGCTCTACGCTGACACCGAAGCGATCGAAGCGCTTGGGCTGACCCCCAAGAACCAACCTACCGGGCTCAGCGTCGCGGGCGCCACGTTCTTCAGGGTGTCGCGCTGACCGGCACGCTCACAAGGCGGCTTCGAATAGCCGGTATTTCTTGTAGATGGTCCCGCCCATGAACTTGA
Organism: Polyangiaceae bacterium; assembly: GCA_025937785.1. Taxonomy (GTDB): domain Bacteria; phylum Myxococcota_A; class Polyangia; order Polyangiales; family Polyangiaceae; genus JAICQQ01. The sequence goes on along the minus strand of JAICQQ010000086.1, from coordinate 24,536 downwards.
TACCGAGGTTCACCGGGGCGTTGTCTTCGAACGTGTACGAGAGCTCACCCCACTGAATACCGCAGCGAGCACCGGCTTCGTTCATCTTGGCGTAGAGAAAGGTGCTCAGCGCGCCGTACTTCTTGACGTGTCGATACTTGCTGCGCACGCCGAGCAGGGCCAGCCGAGCGGTCTTGGGGCGAGCCACCTTGAGTCGCCACACGAGCTTCGCGAGCCCGATCGGGCTTAGCTTCCCTTCGAGGTCGTGGATCACCTCGTTGAGATTCGGGGTCGCTATCGCGAAGGCTGCGGGCTCCCCGTCGATATCCAGGATATAGGTCAACTCCGGGACCAAGATGAGCTTGAAATCGTTGGCTAGCTTGGCGAGCTCGTCTTCCGAGAGTGGCACGAAGCCCCAGTTCTTTTCCCAGGCATCGTTGTGGATGTCCATCACGATGCGCACGTCTTTGTCGAGTTGCTTCATGTTGACGTGACGCACCTTGATCTCGGGCAACGCCGCGATTTGGTCGTGTGCCCGCTGAGCGCGCTTCGGAATATCTCCGACTGTATAGCGCCAGGCATACAGGTCCGTGACTTTCTCCAGTCCGGAGCCGGCGATCAGACCTGCCTGATAGGGCAGGTGGTGCGGCATCATCACCATCGGCGGGGTATCGAAGCCCTCGACCAGGCACCCGAGTTCCTCGTTCACGCACAACGACATGGGGCCGCGAATCCGCTTCATGCCTCGTGCCTTGAGCCAGGTGCGAGCCGCGTCGATCAGGGCGCCGGCGACCTCTTGATCGTCGACCGTATCGAGAAAGCCGAAAAACCCAGCGTCGTCCTGGTGCAGCTTCAGGTGGGCACGATCGATCTGAGCCGTGATCCGCCCCACGCACCACCCATTGCGGTGTGCGGTGAAGGTCGTGCCTTCGGCGTGGTTGAAGAAAGGGTTCTTGGGGCTGAGGCGCTCTTTCAGCTCCATGTTCAATGGGCGCACGAAGTTCGGATCGTCCCGGTAGACGTAGTCCACCATGTTCAGAAAGTCGCGCAAGTCGCCGCCGATTGGGGTCTCCCGAATCTCAATCGCCATGGCGCCACATAAGTTTGAGACCCCTCTTGTGTCAACCACTCCTGCCTGCGCAAACTCCCACTTTCGCTCCTACTTCGACGCGCTCGTTGCGCTTCAAAGCGTCTCGCCACGTGCCCAAGGTTGGGCTTCGCTGATACCGATGCTTCACCGCCAAGACGCCAAGAGCGCCAAGTACGCCGAGTTTTTCTAAATTTTGGCTCTGCCGCTCACAGACGGCCTTGACGGGGGATGAGCCCCGCCAAGTTCGTGGACTGCCCTTCTCAGATCCCCGGACCGGAGCAGCGTCCGGGGTGAACCCGGAGCAATAGCGCACTCGCAAAGGCCCTTCGCGCGCGACCTCTCAATGAATCAAGAAATAAAATAAATGCAGGAAATCTTGGCGTGCCTTGGGGTTCTTCTTGGCGGTTGAGAAAACCTGACAAGCAGGGCCGTCGGTGGGGAACGCAGGGCGCGCGTTTGGGGGGCGCTTAGGGGCGGCCAGAGCGAGGGGGGCGCTAGATGACGCTGTACTTTTTGCCGACTTTTTCGAAGGCTTCGAGGGCGCGGTCCAGCTGCGGGCGCTCGTGGGTGGCCATGTAGCTGGTGCGCAGCATGGCGCTCTTCGGGGGCACGCCCGGGGAGATGAAGGGGTTCGTGTAGATGCCCCAGTCTTCGAGCAGATCGCGCCACATCATGATCGTGCGCAGATCTTGCCGCACGAAGATCGGGATGACGGCAGTCTGCGTGTGGCCCAGCTCGAAGCCGAGGCGTGTCAGCTCGTCACGCATGTACGTGAAGTTCTCGCGCAGCTTTTCGCGGCGCCATGGCTCTTCACCCATGACCTCGAACGCGGCCATGGCTGCCGCGATCGAGGGCGGTGCAGCGCTCGCGGCGAACATGAAGCTCGGTGCGAAGTGCCGGATGTAGTCGAGGACCTTCCGCTCACCGACCAACCAACCGCCGATGCTCGCGAGCGACTTCGAGAAGGTGCCACCGATCAGATCGACCTGGTCCGAAAGGCCGAACATGTGGGCGGTGCCGCGACCTTCGGGACCGATGACGCCCAACGCATGGGCGTCGTCGACCAGCATGCGAGCGCCGTGTTTCTTGACGACCGGGACCAGCTCGTCGAGCTTGGCGATCTCGCCTTCGGCGCTGAAGACGCCATCGGTGATCACCAACGCCCCGTCGTGGGCGTTCAGCCCTTCGAGGGCGCGATCGAGCGACTCGGCATCAGCGTGCTTGAAGCGAACCAGACGGGCGCCTGCTGCTTGGCCCAGGCGGGAGCCGTCGTACAAAGAAGCGTGCACGTTGCGATCGATCACGGCGACCGATTGCTTGTTGCTGAGCAGCGCCGCGCAGGTGGCGATGTTCACCTGGTAGCCGGTGGTGAAGACCAGCGCCGACTCCTTACCCATCCAGACCGCGAGTTTTTCTTCGAACTCTTCGTGCAACCGCATCGAGCCGTTGACCAAACGCGACCCGGTCATGCTCGTGCCGAAGCGATCGATCGCTTCCTTCGCAGCAGCGCGGACTTTGGGATGAGTGGTCAGGCCCAAGTAGTTGTTGGACCCGAGCATGATCACCCGCTTGCCGTTGATCTGCGCCTCGGGCCCGTCGTTGTAGTCGAGCGGACGAAAGAACGGATAGATGCCGCGCTTGCGCGCGTTGTCGGCGGCGGTGAACTTGTAGCACTTCTCGAGGACGTCTTTGCCCCCGATGTTCGAGAGCGAGTGTCGCTCGTTCATCGACTCGTGCAAGTCACTCGAACCCTCGCCGAAGTTCGAACCGTTCTTATGGCTGTGGCCGTTGGTGCCCGCCGCCGAGCGGCGCGCGCCGTTGCGGGTCTGACCGGCCCCGTTGGCGGGGGCGGTGGAGGCGCCGTTCTGGTTTGCACCGGCCTTGGCGTGCAGTTCTACGTCGTTCAGTGCGGGGTCGATGTTGGGTAGACCGTGACCGTTCAGGAGCACGTGCCAAGCGTCCTTGAAGCGCGTGCGAGCGTCCAGCACCCCTTCCGCGGCCTTCAGAAAGCGATCATCGCTGACCCACTTCATCAGCGCCGGGCTGTTGAACGCCTTGCGGCTCTGTTCGACCATCTTCTGCTTTAGGCTCATAGATGTCTCCAGCGCCCCTGCTCTTTCTGCCGCCATCAGCGCCCGCGAGTTCGCCCCGTGCCTTTCGGCGATCGGCGGCTTGCCCACGAGGTTCGCGACGCTACGCGAGGGAACTGACCGCGTCAATTAGCGCGTTCTGGCCAATCGTCAAACGTATCCACCGCGAGTTCGACGTGCTCGAGATACAATCCATCAGCGGGTGCGGTCATCCCGAGGTCAGTCCGATTCCTGCTGGCGAAGGCGCGTGGAATGGCACCAACGTCCAATCTTCCGCGCCCGATATCCACCAGCGTTCCCGCGATTATTCTCACCATTTTGTAGAGAAACGCGGTTCCGGTGACTTCGATCTCGAGTGTGCCGGCGTCGCTACACCCGTTACGCACCTCGACGCGAACCAGGCGTCGCACTGTGAATTTCCGCTCGTCGCGGGCGCCCCGAAAGGCGGCGAAGTCGTGCTCTCCGATGAGTTGCGCCGCCGCTTCCTGCATCACGATCTGGTTTAACCTCTCGTGCACTCGCCACGCTCTGCCGTGCCAGAGCGGGTCGCGGCTGTGGGCTGGCAGCACCACGTACCTGTACCGCTTCCACAGCGAGTGACGTGGATCGAACAGCCGCGGTGCCCGTCGCGCGCGGCGCACGGCGATCTGGTCGGGGAGGCGTTCATTCAGAGCCAGCGTCCACGAGCGCGTCGACAAGTCACGCGTGGGATCGAAGGCAACGGGGTGTTGCTTGGCGTGCACGCCAGCGTCGGTTCTGCTGGCTGCCCGCACCAGCGAAGCGTCAGGATCGATCGACCGTATCGCTTCGTCGAGGCAGCCGGCGATCGTCTTGCCGTTGGTTTGTCGGGTGAAGCCCGAGAAGCCGCGCCCGTCGTAGGCCACGTCGAGCACCACGCTCGGCAGCGTCGAGGCAGCGTCGTCCGCCGCATTCATGAAGTTGGATCCTCAATTGGAAGCGCCGGCAGCTCCTGCGAAGCCACCGATCGGAGGTGTCGCGCAACGCTCGTCGGCAGCTCGTCGCCACCAGGCTCTGACGTCCGGGTCGTTGCTGGGTACCTCAGCGTCTTCGTCGGCCAGTGGCATTTCTTCGCACGACGTCTGCTTGCCGTCATCGTCGCAGGCAACCACCCACGATGCAACGAAGCACGCACACAGCGCGAAGCTGACGAGCCTGAGGATAGGACGCATCACTTCCTCGCTACGAAATTGAGCGGCACGTTGACGTCGACGCAGCCACCCGCAGGCGCCGGGAACTTACCGGAACGGAACATCTGCGTGATGCACGACGCGACGCCCGGATCACCGAGAGAATTCTGGACGACGTTGGCGTTGCACATTTGCCCTTGGGCTCCCACGCGCGCCGCGACCATGAGCCTGCCTTCCAGCGTCGGGTTGATGCGGAGTGCACGCTCGTAGCACCCGCGCGCCTGCCCGCCCTTCGCGCCGAGCGCGCTCTGCAGCTGCGCGGTAGCCGTGCCCTTACAAGGGTCCGAGCAGGCAGTCGGGGCGTTACCCGTCCGCACGACCTTCTTCGCCTCTTCCTTGGGGGGCTCCGCGTCCTTGGTCTCTTCGACCGGTGGGGGTGGAGGGGGGGGCTCATCGAAGACGGGCTTCTTGTCGGCCAGCTTCGGAGGCGGTGGCGGTTGAGACTCTGGAGTTTTGCTGCCCGACATCTTCCAGAAGATCAGCCCTCCCATGGCCATTAGCATCAAGATGCCCGCGGCGACGTAGCCAGTGCCGCTGTTCTTGGGGGGAGGAGGTGTCGTGCTGGTTGCCATACTGCTCCGAGTGTTCAGTGCCCCTGGTGAGCAACGAGCGCCGACTATAGCGATCGTGCCGACCAAGCGCGAGGATCTTGACGCAGCTTGCACCAGGGTTCGGGGGACATCGGGCTTCCCTGCCGAGTTTACCTGCGTCCTACATGCGCGCCGGTGGGTTCCAGTCGAAGAGCGAGGCACCCGAGTCTCCCCAGGCCCTGCGGTCAACACTCACGAGCTCCGGATGCAGGGGCTCGGTGAACTCGTGACGCGCGGGGTGGCCGACGAACACGCGCGCACCGTGCTCCAGGAGTTCGTGCTGTAGCAGCCGGCCGATCGTGTCCAACGAGCGCGCCAGATCCGTCCAGGGCGGGTCGGCGAGCAACAGGTCGAACGGTCCGAGGTCTAGCAAGCGCTTGACGCTGGCCTCGGCACGCGTGCGGACGAGCGTGCTCTGACCCCACAGGTCCAGGCGTGTGAGGTTGTCGCTCAGCACCTTCTGCGCAGGTCCCCAGGCTTCCACGAACACGACCCCTTGGGCGCCACGCGAGAGTGCTTCGATGCCGAGCGCACCGGTCCCTGCGAACAGCTCCAGGGTTCGCGCCCCCGTGACGTCACGCAGGATGTTGAACCAGGCTTCGCGAACCTTCTCGGTAGTGGGGCGCGTTCTCTCGCCCTTGGGCGCTCTGAGCTCTCGTCCGCGAAGTTTCCCGCCGGTGACACGCATCGCGTCCCCTCGTCAGTTCGTCTCGATCTTCGTCCAGAGCTTTTGGCGCATTTTCTGGCGGCGCTTGTCGTGTTTTGTGATCAAGCGAGCCGCGCCCCAGGCGGCGAGTAACTCGCCTTCTTGGCCGAGGGCGGGGAGCACGCTGGGCCCCACCAGAAACGTTCCCGGAATCGGACCGCGGATGGGTTCGCCTCCGAGCCCCAGAAATCCTGGGGGATCCACGTTCCAGAGAGGCTGCATCGGTTCGGGGCCCGGCTTGCTCTCCTTGATGTGAATGCGATCGATCTCGCGAATGCCGCGTTCTCCGAACTCGTAAGCCGGCAGCCCGTCGTGCGGCGAGTCCACGGCGATCAAATGCTCGTTCAGGAAGGGGAGCTGATCGCGCAGCGTCGTGAGTACGGCTTGGCGCGCTTCGAGCAAGGTCAGCGGCCCGCGAATCGGCAGAATCGTTTCGGCGACCAACAGCGCCGGCGCCTGCTCACCGTTCTGCGTGGGGTGGTAATCGGCGCTGTCCAGCCGCTGCAGGTGCACGACCGGTTTGCGCGGATTCGGCGTCCCGTCGCCTCTGGGAATCAGGAAGGCCTCCTGACTCAACGGATCGGGCAAGGCTGCCGGGTTCACCGACAGGCTGACGACGAAACGTCCTGCGCTCGCCGTCAGGCGGGGCCAGTCGCGCTGAGCGCCCTTGGTGACGCCCTCGCCGCCGCTCAGCTCGGCGACTAGCTCACCCGACAGCGCCGCGACCACGGAGCTCGCCCCGGTGGGCTCCTCGTCGCCTTCTTGCATGACTCCACAGACTGCCCCGCGTTGCACCAAGATACGGCTGGCGCGATGCTCGAGCCGGCAGACGCCTCCGTGTGCCTCGATGCGTTCGACCAGGAAACGCTCGAGCTCTTGCTCGCCGCAGACCAGGCCGTTCACGCCTCGGGTCCAAGCGCCGTGGAGTCGCGCGAGCGCGAACGCCGCGAGTTGATCGCCGGGGGTCGCGGCGTGCGTCGCGAACATCGCGGGCAGCCAAATGATCTGGCGATACGGATGACCCGCGGGGAACTTGCCCAACAGGTCGTTCTGTTCGGCGTTTACCAGTGGCAGCGACGTCGCGATCCGACCGGTCTCGAGGCGCTCCCAGAAGGTACCGGGTGGCCACACGGCTTCGCGCTCGAAGGCAGCGTCGGCCGCCGCGTTCACGTGCGCGAACATCGCGTACACTTCGTCCACCAGCTGGCGCACCTCGGGGAACTCGCGCTCGACCTCGCGGTAGAACAGTTCGATGTCGGGCGGTATCGCGATGCGGCGCTCGCCGGAGAGCACCACGAACATCGGATCGAGCGCTTGAATGCGCCGGCGAAAGCGCTGCGTCTGTGCCAGCTCTTGAAGAATGCGCTTCCAGCAGGGTGAGGTGGCGGACAGCATCGTGAACGTGCGCCGGCACATCAGGTGCGCGTCGACGTGATACATCGGCGGCCGCTCCCCTTGACCCAAGAGCAGCACCCGGAACTCACGGCGCGCCAGCAGCGCAGCTACCGACAAAGCGCCGATCGAGCGACCCAGGACGATGACGTCGTAGTGGCGGGACGTCACGTGAACTTCACGTAGGGCGCGCCTTGGCCTGCGCCGATCGTCCCTAGTTCGAAGCAGCGCTCTCCGGCAGCCTTCAGGCACTCGAGCGTTTTCGACACGACAGCAGCATCCACGACCACGATCATGCCGACGCCCATGTTGAAGGTTCGATCCATCTCGGATTGCTCCACCGGGCCACGCTCGGCGATCAGTCGAAAGATTGGCGGCGTCGGGGGACGGGTGACGTGTGCGACCATGTTCGCCCCGAGCACGCGCGGCAAATTCTCGGTGATACCGCCGCCGGTCACGTGACAGGCGGCGTGCAGCTCCGTCCCCAACCGTTGACGCAGGGCTCGCATCGTGGTGGCGTAGATGCGTGTGGGTGTGAGCAACACTTGGCCGAGCGGTGCATCGAGGCCATCGATACGGTCCTCGTAGCCCAGACCAGCGTGCTCGATCACCTTGCGCACCAGCGAAAACCCGTTCGAATGCAGGCCGCTCGACGCGATGCCGATCAGCGCGTCACCGACCTTGACGCGATCAGGACCGAGCAGCGCCCGCTTCGAGGCGACACCGACCACGAAGCCCGCCAGGTCGTACTCACCCTTGGGATGCTTGCCCGGATGCTCCGCGGTCTCGCCGCCGAGTAAGGCGCAGCCTGACATTCTACAGCCCTCGGCGATGCCGGCGATCACGCTCGCTGCGACCGAGGTATCGAGGCTGCCGCACACGTAATAGTCGAGGAAGAACAGCGGATCTGCGCCGGTGGTCACGACGTCGTTCACGCACATCGCGACCAGGTCGATGCCGATCGTGTCGTGACGGCCGAGCTTGAAGGCCACCTCGAGCTTCGTCCCGACGCCATCGGTACCGCTCACCAACACCGGGTCGTCGATGCCGCCGGGCAGCGCGCACAGGCCGGCGAAGCCGCCGACATCGTCCAGCACGTGTTCGGTGCGCGTGCTCTTCGCAAGCGGCTTGATCTTTTCGACGAGAGCATTGCCCTCCGTGATGCTGACGCCGGCCTGCTCGTAGGTAAGTGCCATGACGGCGCTTCATAGCATCGCCCTCGAACTTTCACACGCGCGCGCGATCCTGAGCCGATTCCCGTGTGTTTCTCGGCTTTTTCGCCGAGACGCCCGGGGGTTCGGGCCGTGCGAGCAGAACTGCGGCGGGCGTGGGGGTTCGGCCCCCTGCGTCAGCTCGCGCCTTTGCGTGTCGCGTCCGGTTCGATGCCCAGCCGCTTCATCAGGCGGTGCAGTGCAAAGCGGCTGGGCAGGCCGAGGCGCTTGGCGGCTTCGGAGGCATTCTTCGACGCGGCCAGCGCGGCGCGCACGGCGTCGGCGGAGGTTTCGACTTGCGGCGAGGGCAGGTCGAGTTCGGCCTCCACTTCTGGCGAGAGCCCGAGCTCGCTCGGCGGCGAGTGGCGGCGGGCGAGCCGCAGCAGTCGCTCCAGCTCTCGATGGTGGAGTCGATACCGGTGGCGCACCAACGCATCGGTCAGCGCCATGCCGACCCGCGAGGCCCCGTCGGTCGGGTTCTCGGCGCAGATGCGTGCGAGCAAATGGCGCGCTAGCAAGGGCACGTCGGCGCGGCGCTCATTGAGGCCAGGCACCGAGAGGCGTTCGGTGAAGCGGGCCAGGAAGTCGCTCTTCAAAGTGTCCGGTGCACGATTCGTCGCGGCGACTACACGCATGTCGCTCTTCTGCAGCCGATCTTCCCCCAGGCGTTGGTATTCGCCAGTGTCCATCACCCTCAGCAGGTTCGCTTGTTGGTGTTCCGGGAGCTCACCGACCTCGTCCAGGAACAACGTCCCCTGGTGCGCCATGCCGATCAGACCCTGACGAGCAGGCAGGCCGGCGTGCGGGTAGTTCGAAGCGTTGCCGAAGAGCTCCGCTTCGACCAAGCCCGCCGGGATGCTCGCGGCATTACGCGACACCAATTCGGCGGAGGCGCGCGTCGAGGCTCGCCATACGCCGCGTGCGCACAGCTCTTTCCCGCTGCCGGAAGGCCCAAAAATGACGACGTGGCTCTGGCCCCGACCGAGCAAGCTCACGTCGTGGCGCAGCTCCCAGATCTCGGGCGATTCGCCCACGATGCCGTTGGCGTCCGGGCTGCCGAATTCGAAGTGGTCGTGCCACGCCCCGCGCAGCAAGCGCGGTCGCTTCGCGACGAGGAACTGCACGACCCCCTCCACCGCCAGCGTGTCGCCTACGGCAGCCTTGCAGCTGCTTGCCGGTGCGCCGTTGTGCAGCAGCCTCCGCTTGCCGTGGCTTTCGACCCAAAGCTCGACGCCCCTGGGTTCGAGGTGCCACTGCCGGCGCGAAAGTGTCGGCGCTTCCAAGTAGCCCGTGTGCTGATTGGAACCCGGCCGCTGCCGCATGAACTCGAGTTTGGGGGGGTCCTGGTCAGCGACGCTCGCGCCTCGCCCGATCGTGGCGGTTCTCGTCACCGCACACACTTCGCCCACACGCTCCGGTTCGTGCGCGGACCAGAGCAGTACGAGCTGAAGACACTTCTGACCACTCGCACGTTCCTCGGTCTCGAGCGACGAGAGGTCAGTGGACAAAGTCTGGCTGGTGGCGTCCTTGCCCGACAAGACGACGCAACAAGTAGGGCAATCGCTGCGCCATTTCCAGTGGTTTTGTCGATTTTTTATGGTAATCCCTTCACGCTGCGGCGACTCCCGGGCAGGAACCCAAATGTTTCCGGCAAAATTGCCTTGCCAGCTCCGATCGGGGCAGATCCTCAACGGAAAGTACCGGATCGAGGAGGAACTCGGGTCCGGCGGCTTCGGTTGCGTGTATGCCGCCGAAAACCTGAACCTGCACACGCGTGTCGCGATCAAGTTGCGCCGTGAACCTGGCCCGGACGCACGCCTCTGGCGTGAAGCCCAACTCGCCGCGGGGCTCAGAAGTCCCAACAGCGTGCGAATCTTCGACGTCGATCGCCTAGCAGACGGCACGCCCTACATCGTGATGGAGTTTTTGCGAGGGCGGACGTTGCGTGAATACTTGCGTGACGCGCGCAGGGCTCCCGTCGAGCGCGCCGTGCAGTGGGTGCTCCAAGTTTGCTCAGCCCTCAGCGAGGCGCACGCCGCGGGTTTGGTGCACCGAGACATCAAGCCCAGCAATCTGTTCCTGGTCGAGACCGGCGAGTCGCCCCTGCTCGTCAAGTTGGTCGACTTCGGGCTGGCGAAACAGGTCGAAGCGGCCACCAGCGACACCGTCACCGACAGCGGTGTGGTCGTGGGTTCGCCAGCATACATGGCGCCCGAGCGGGTGCGGGCGGGCGTCGGCACGGCGCAAACGGACATCTGGTCGGTGGGTGTGGTGCTGTTCGAGATGCTGACCGGCGAGTTGCCGTTCGAGGGCGCCACCAACTCTGCGATGCTTGCCTCGATCGTGGCCGATCCGCCGCGGCCGTTGCGCGAGGTGGCGCCAGAGTCGTCGGCGACGCTCGGCGCGATCATCGCGCGCTGTTTGCGCAAGCGCCCAGAAGACCGTTACGTGTCGGTGGAGGCACTGGCGCAGGACTTGCGGCAGGTCGAAGGGCACGCGCCTGTTCGCCAGCCGCACGACGACAGCGTGACCGCATCCGCGACGCTCGCCAAGCAGCCTCCGGGAACTGGTGCAGAACGGCGTGGAGCCTCGCGGAGGCGGTTGCGTTTCATCGCGGGCCTCGTAGCTGTGCCACTAGTAGGTGTCCCGCTGATGGCCTGGCTCTTTTCGTTGCTGGGCGCCCCGAACGCTCGGGTCATGGACGGCGCTCGTAGCTCGCCGGCACCGCCCCTCAGGCACTCGGCGCAGTGGGTGAATCCTGCCGCTTCCGCAAGCGCTGCGCCGAGCTCCGAGCGGAGTGCCGAGGCGTTGCATCCCGCACCGAGGAGCTCGGACCCGGCCCCGACGCTCGAAGCAACCGCGGGGCGAGCACAACGGCTTGGCGGGGCCAGCGCTGCCGAGCGCGCGACCGTGCCCGCTCGCCCGCGCGAGCGCAGCCCGGCCGCGTTGGCTACCGCGCGCGCCAGCTCGAATGCCGCGCCCCGCTTGTTTGCGGAGCCCGACTTCTAGCCATGCATCCGTTGCAGTTTTCTGCGCTGGTCGTGCTTGCACTCGTGCCAGTCCCGGGGTGCGGTTTCCCGGTTTCTGATTCGAAGTACGAGGTCGACAGGACGAACGCTGCTTCCTTCGAACGCATCGTCGCGGCTTTCTCCGGCGGTAGCGCCGCGTGCGACGAGTGTGTGCGCGACAGGTGCCAGTCCGAGATCGAGGCTTGCGCGGATATCCCAGACTGTACCGAGCTGGCTGTGTGCACGCGCGACGGGGCGAACCCCGGCGCGCAGGCGAGTTGCGAGTCCGAGTCTCGCGTGGGAGCTGTGACGCTCGAGACGCTGGCTGCCCTCGCCGAAGTGCGCGAATGCTGGCTGGGCTGTCCCTCCGCCTGCGCCGTTGGCGAGGCATGGAGCTGTTTGGGAAACTACACGACGCCGGTGCCGCCGCAGGAGCGCGCCGTGATTCGACAATCTTTCACCTACCTGTGCGGAGGGAAAGCCGTGGGAGTGGAGGTTGCTTACTGCTCGGCCGAAGGAAGTTGCATTCAGCACGCAGTCACAGATGCTACAGGGAGTTACACCGTCGAAGTTCCGATCCACACCAATAACACGCTGGCGGGGTGGCACGGGTTCCGTCGAGTCGACGGTGCCGAGCTCGTCAGGCCGCATCGCCTCGAGCGGAACCTGCCGATCTGGAGCGATGCGGTCGAGGCCACCGTGCTGATGGACGACGTCTGCGCCAACTACTTCCGCTTGGTTCTCCAATCGCAGGAGGATACCGTGGACTGGGAGTCCGTCGTCGCCGTGCAACTCTTCGATTGCCATACCTCTGGAGCTGAGGGCGTGGAGCTGACGGTAGAGACTGCACCCGACGCAAAGATCGTGTACGCCGCGAAAGACGGAGCTAGTTTCGCGACGGCCGACGACAGTAGCAAGACCTCTGGCGAAGGCCTGGCCCTGATTGGCGGCTTGCCCTTGGGCGAACACGATTTCGTTGCTCGCGAGTCCGGGTCTGGCAAGGTCGTGGGTCGTGCGCGCGACGTCAAAATCACCGGGCGCGATCTGATTTTCTACAGCATCTTCCCGGAGCAGGCGGAATGAGGCTGGTACTGCCCCACGTACTGGGTCCCACTGCGTGCCTGCTCGCGCTCTCGATCGCGCTGTCCGATCCAGTCTTCGCCGCGCCCGATGCATCCGCGGCTACCGGCAGCGCGGGCGCTGCATCCCCCGAAGCGAGCGAGGCGCGGCGACGCTTTCGCGAGGCTTCCAGTGCCGCCGAGAGCGGTCAATGGCAAGCGGCGCTCAAGCTGTACCGTTCCGCCTACGCGCTCTACCCGCATGCGACTACGCTGTATAACATCGGCTATTGCCACAGTCAGCTGGGGGAGTCGACGCGGGCCTTGTATTACACGTCACAGGCCCTCGACCCCGGCGCATTTCCCGCCGGCCGCACGCTGGCTGACGAACGGGAAGCAGCGGCCCGAAACTTCCAACAGCTGCTCCTCGAAAGGCTCGGCAGCGTTACGCTCACCGTGGAGTCGAAGCGTCCGTTCCTGTTGAAGGTAGACGGCGCGCCGCCGGTACCGAGCGGTACCGGAGATGGCAGCTTCATTCCGCAACCCGACGCCTCGGTGGCACACGAAGATCGGGTATTTTTGGAGCGCGTCACCCTGCGCCTCGATCCTGGTTCGCACGAAGTCGTGATCGTCGCTGAGGACGGCAGCTACGGTCGCACGCTCGAAGTGGTCCCCGGGCAGACCATCACCATCCCCTGGTCGCTCGGTTCCGAGCCCGAGCCAGCGAAGGCGGCACCGGCGGTGCTGGCGCCGCCTCCCGCGCCCGCGGCCCCTCCGCCTCCTGCTGCGAAGGCAGAGCGCGAAAGATCCATCGCGCCGGCACCGGAACACGAATCCAGTGTGTATCGCCCGCTCGCCCTCTCGAGCTTCGTCGTCGGAGGAGCAGGCTTGGGGCTCGGGCTCGTTTCGGGGATCGTGGTGCTGACCACCGGCCACCAGCTCGACGATGTGTGCGAAGGCGGCGCCTGTCCGGAAGAGGAATCCCGAGCGGTGGATCGCTATCGGATCGCCGCGCAGCTTACGAACGTGGGATTGTGGACGGGCGTGGTCGGGGGCGCGTTGGGCGCGGGTTTTCTGCTGCTCGACCGTACCGACGATCAGCCCGGGCTGTCCGTCAGCGTGGGCGCGTCGCGCGTCGAGCTCCAGGGCAGCTTCTGAGCCGCTAAGCGTCTTTGACCGGACGCAGCAGGCGGTACAGGCCGTAGACGCCGAAGCCGGCGAAACCCAGCAGCAATGCCACGACACCCAACGTCCAGCGTGTGGTCGCAGGGGCTTCCCCGTCGATCAGGAGCCAAGCGTCGTCGGGCATGCGCCCTGGACCCAAGGCGTCGACGGATTCGCGCAGCCCGCCATGACGCAGGCCCGCGTCGGCTGCAGGGAGCAGGCGTCCCACGAAGGACGTGGGCGGGACGAAGTGCGGCCCTTCCATGCCCGCGGGCACGCGGATCTGCACCCAGATCTTCGGGTTGCCGGCGACAGGGGCCAAACGATACGTGTCCGATTCGAGCGGGCGCCCATAGCGCACGGCGCCGGTCGTTCCGAGCAACGCCTCGCCGTGAACCCAGGCGTTGGCGCGGTCCGGCGCCAGCGTGACATGTGCGAGCTGGCCCAAATCGGCAGGGGCGCCTGCGCGGAGCCCGTAGCTGACCTCTGGGGATAGCGCGACCGCCATCGCCAGCGACGCGATCACCGTCGCGCTCAGTGTGGCGAGCGTGAGCCGTTTGCCCGGCCTCCGAGGCTCAGGCAGCGCTTCGAGCTCCGGATCGGGGGAAAGCTCGGCCATGAGCGGCAGGTCAGCGGCGGATTCGGGGCGATGCATGAAGGCCGTGTAGTTTCTGGTGCGCGTTGCGCTTAGTCCTATGAGGGGCGCTTAGCCCATGAGCGGCCGTCCGGCGAACGAGTCATCGGGGGTTTCTATCCGACAGCAAGCAAACCGCTTGGTTCCATGGGCATCAGGCGCTTCGGGTCATCCGGTACTTCGGTTCGAAAGGCCTATTGTGGGTACATTCGGCCTTGCGGTCAAAGGCTTATGCTTCGCTGAGGCTTGGTCGATGCTTGGGGAATGGCCGGAGGCGAGCTACCCTAGAGGGCTCGCGGAAAGAAAACATGGCAGCTCCGAAGAAGATAATCTGTCCTTCGTGCGGGTGGAAGCACACGCCTCCCATTCCGAACAATCGCTGTGTCTCGTGTGGCGCCAAAATCGAAGATTTGCGGCGGGCTCTCAATCGGCAAGAAGAGCTCGAGCGGCGCTACCAACAAGAAGGGTTCAGCCTGGCCTGGTTCGCGATCTCGATTGGAATCATGTCGGTGCTGACGGCCGCGCTCGTGATGGGCTTGCCCGAGGTGGTTCCAGCGTTCGACTTCGAAGGCTCGGCTGGCATGTTGGTAGCCATACCCGTATGGTTCCTCGGGGGGTTGCTGGTGGGACTGATCTCACCCGGAAAGACTTTCATCGAGCCCGTGGTCGCGGTGTTCTTGGTGGCGATTCCCACGGCGTTCTTATTGTTCCAGTCCCAGACCGTGAAGACGATGCCCGCGTTCATGTACATGCTGCTCTCGGCGCTGGGCGTGATGTTCACGCTCATCGGGGCCTACTTGGGTGAACGCATTCAAATGGGGCCGCCCCCCAGGGCGTCGGACTGAGGCATTCCAACCGCCGGCCACCCCGGGCAGCTCGCCGCAACCACGGGTCGCCCGCCGCTTGCCTGCCCATCCTCGTGGGCGTGATGCTTTTGGCGGCTTGCGGCAAGCGACCCAGCCAAGACGCAGTCGCCGAAGCCGCGGGCTTGAGCCACGGCATCGACGCGCTGCGACAGGCGCCCAACCTCGCGAAGGCGGAGCACCTGGCGGCCCTCCGGCAGATGCCCTGCAGCGAGCCTGACCTGTGCGAGCTGAAGCGGGAGTGCGAACGCGCCTACACCAAGCACGTGGTTGCGCTCGGGCAGGTCGAGCGGGTGAAGCTCGAGATCGAGAAGGGCGAAGAAGAGGGGCTGGACGACGAGCTGGACGGCGCCCGCGCGGCTTTGATCGAGGCCGAAGCTGAAACGCAAAGCTGCGTCGCGCTGCAGGCGGCGGCTCAGGAAAGCTACGGGCTCGCCAAAGCCCGCTAGCTTTCCTGAGCGGCAGTGCTCAAGGTGCGTCAGTTAGCCGCTAGCTCGTTCGCGGTTGGTCAGCGGTTTCGAGAGAACAAAGAACAGAAATACGAATACGAACCGAGAACGAGGTCGCGGGCATCAAGTGCTCGGCGGATCTCGTAACCGTCATTCCCAACTTGTGTTTCTGTTTCTGTTCTATATTTGCCGACCCGTCCGGAACTCGCGGATCAGCGGTTCAAGGTTCGTCGGTGGCCGCGGGTGGATCGGGGGGCGCGGCAGGAGGCTGCGCGGGGAGGCGAGGGAACAACGGGGGACGCACCGGTACGTTCCGGTGCTGACGGGGATCCCGCTGCGGCAGCGCGCCGGGCGTGCGCGGATTGCCCTCGGCGCCGCCGTGCGGGGCACGCACGTGTTCGCGCGTGAGCTCCTCGCGTGTCCGAACCACGAGCTCTTCGCCCCACGTGAGGTGGCCGAAGCGCGCGGCTCGGTGGAAGTCGCCCGCCCCGAGCAGCGGCGACCACGCCACGCCCGAGTTCTTCTCGATGGCGTAGAAGTTCGCACGCCAAGCATCGCCCGGCTTCGGAGGCACCTGCTTGGCTTTGTGGAATGCCTTCCAGGGAATCGCAGCTTCGACCACGTAGCCCTTGTCCTCGTCACCCGGTTTGTCGAGTGTACCGTCGACGGTCACCTTGCTCTTCAGCTCAGCCGACCAGTCTTGGTTGCCGAAGGGACCTTCGGGCCCGCCGCGCGGTTGCTTGTAACGATCGAAGTGGCTGTCGAACACGAGGTTCTGCGGATTGATCTGGATCTCGTAATAGTCGTCATTGTCGCCGTCGCCGTCCGGATCGATCATGATTTCGACGGTGTCTGCCGTCCACAGATGTGGATCCTTGGCGTTCTTCGGAAACCCACCCTGGATGTCCGGATCTTGGATGTCGAAGCCCAAATACAGCGAGCTGTCATCGTACAGAAGCCGCACGCGCCCACCGAGCTTCGTGCCTTTGTCTCGCTTGCCGCTCTGGGCGTTGACGAATGGGCGCGTGGTAGCGGCCCTGCGCCACTCGGCTTCGTCCAGGACGCCGTCGATCTTGAGCTTGGTTCCGGCGGGCAGCTTCGAGACCCGTAGCTTGGGCACCGGGTCCTCTTTGGGTTTGCTGGGCTTCTTTTTCTTCTTCTTGCGCTCTTCCAGGGCCAGCGTCGCCACCTTGCCGCGGTTCTCGGCGTCGTGCGGGCCTGCCACCACCTTCAAGCGTGCTTCGCCTTTCCAGACCCCGGCTACCACCTCGAGCCGCTCGCCCCTCGCCTCGACAGGTATGGTGAAGCTTTGTTCGTCCACGTACACCTTGCCCACCGTCCAGTCGCCTGGCGGCAACGCCTGACCGGAGCCGCGCCACTCGCGAAGTGGCCCGATGTTGTCGATGTTGAGCAGTCGCTTACCGGTGCTGTCGAGGACGTGCGTGAACAGGCTCCAGCCCTCGTCCAAGTCCTTCAGCAGCTTCCAGTACATCGTAAGCTTCACCCGGGTGCCGGGGCGCAGTGCCAGCTCGGGCTCGATCGCGTACCCCAAGAGCTCGACCGCATCGTCGAAGCTGAGCTTGAGTGGGTGTGCGATGACTTTGGGCGGGGCGTCGAGGATGTACTTTTCGAGCCGGGCAATTTCCTCCTCGCGCGGGGGACGCGGGCGATCGACACAGCCCGGGACGAGCAGCAGCACCAAAGGCAGCGGTGCGAAGCGAAGGGCGCGAGAGCGTAAGCGCGCGCAGGACCTAACCATCCGATCCCTTCTGCTCGTCCTTCTTCTTCGGTAGCAGGGCCTCTCGGCTCAAGCCGGTGCTCAGGCTGGTGACGAAGCCCCGCCGCCGTGCATCCGAGTTGCCGCCGAGCACGTCTAGCCGAGCCGCCTCTTTCCAGACGCCGACGGCCACCGTGACGGTGCCGGTGCGCAGCGGGACCTTCTCGTCGCCTTGCGCGAGCCGGCGCGGCACTTCGAACTCGAGCTTGTCGACGTAGATCTTGCCAATTTCCCAGTCGCTCGGACCGAGCGCTTGCTCGTTGTCGCTGGCACCTTCGCGCAGGGGGCCGGACTTGTCGTACTGAGCGATCTGCCGGCCTTGAGCGTCGAGCAGGTGCGTGAACAGCTTCCAGCCTTCGTCCAAGTTGCCGGTCCGCTGCCAGTAGAGCGTCAACGAAATCTTCGAGCCCGGAGGCGCCACGTCCTTGGGAGAGACATCGTAACCCAACAGCTGCACCTTACCCTCGAAGTCGAGGTAGGTCTCTTGCTCCACGGTCTTCGGTAAGCGCGTCAGGACGTATTGCTCGAGCTTCGGGTCGAGCTTTTTTGCTTCTGCGGTCGTCCCCGGCGCGTTGCACCCGACGAGCAGTCCAAGCCCGAGCACCAGGCCCACCCGCAAACTCCCCTGTCGACTTCGGCTCATCGCTTTCCTTTTCCTTTCTTACGCGCTGCTCGCTGCTGCTTGCGCTGATTCTTCTTGGCGTTCTTTTCCGTGCGGCTCAACGCTTTGACGCGCTGGGCCCCCGCTGCCGCGCCTGGCCCACCCATTCCCGGCATCCCCATCCCGGGGAAACCCATCCCGGGAAGTCCCATTCCCGGCATGCCCATGCCCGGCATTCCCGGCATGCCCATGCCCGGCATTCCCGGCATTCCCGGCATTCCCCCCATTCCGGGAGGCATCTTTCCGCTCTTCATCGCGCGCCGCATGTTGCGAGCAAACGCCAGGTTCTTCAGGCCGGGAATGTTCCCGAGCATGCCCAGGTTTTGGCCCATGCCGGACATCATTTGCTGCATGAACAAGAACTTCTGCACCAGCTCGCTGACCGCTTGGTCTTGCTGCCCCGAGCCCTTGGCGATGCGGGTGACACGCGACGGCTCGCGCACCAGCGCGTGTGGGTCTTTCCGTTCCGCCGCGGTCATCGACTGAATCATGGCTTCGATGCGCGTGAGCTCGCGGTCGTCGAGATTCGCTTCGGCACCGGGAGGCATCATGTTGCCCATGCCTGGGATCTTGTCCACCAGGTCTTTCAGCGACCCCATCTGTTGAATCGTGCGAACCTGATTCAAGAAGTCGTCCAGCGTGAACTGGCCTTGCATGATGCGCATGGCATCTTCTTCGGCCTGCTTCTGGTCGATGACTTCTTCGAAGTCCTGCATCAGGCCCACGACGTCGCCCATGCCGAGCACGCGCCCGGCAATGCCTTCGGGCCGGAACGGCTCGAGTTTGTCGGTGGTTTCGCCGAGGCCGACGAAGAGCACCGGGGCGCCCGTGATTTCCTTGACGCTCAACGCAGCGCCGCCGCGGGCGTCGCCGTCGAGCTTGGTCAGGACCACACCGGACAACTCGAGAACGTCGTTGAAGCCGCGCGCGGTCTTCACGGCGTCCTGGCCGATCATGGCGTCGATGACGAGCAGGATGTTGTCGGGCTGTACCTGGTCCTTGATCTGGCTCAGCTCCGCCATCAGCGGTTCGTCGATCGCAAGCCGACCCGCGGTGTCGTAAATGATCACGTCGGCGCCGAGCTTCTTCGCTTCAGCGCGAGCCGCGACACAGATCTCTACCGGTGACTTGTCGGGCAGGTTGAAGACGGGGACGTCGATCTGTTGCCCCAGCACTTTCAACTGCTCGACGGCGGCGGGTCGCTGCATATCGGCTGCGACCAAGAGCGGCTGCTTGCCTTCTTTGACGAAGTAGCGCGCCAGCTTGGCCGAGGAGGTGGTCTTGCCCGACCCCTGCAGGCCGACCATCATCACACCGGTCGGACCGCTCGAGGCGAACTCGATCAACTCGCCGTCGTGCCGCATGATCTCGACGAGCTCGTCGTGACAGATCTTCACGAACTGTTCGCCTGCGGTCACCTGATGTGTCTCACCCGCGTGCTTGACGCGAGTCTGAACCGTTTGCCCGAGCGCCTTGCTCTCGACGCGCGCCAGGAAGCGCTTCACCACGCCCAGCTCGACGTCCGCTTCGAGCAGCGAGAGGCGGACCTCGCGCAGCGCCGACTGGATGTTTTTCTCGTTCAGCTCGGTCAAGCCGGCGAGGCGGTTTTGTGCCTCGCGGAACCCTTTGGAAAGTGCTTCGAACACGGCGCGCGTCTTAGCACAGAACGCGGTGGACCTCGAATGCCCGGTCGTTGGGTGGGCGCCGGGCGGGCGCGCGCCATTTCCCCGTCTTTCCGCGGCTGCGGGGGCTGCGCGGCGGCGTTGGGCTCCCGGCCCGCTTGTCAGTCGTCGGCGGCTGCGTCGCGAAGGGCCTGGACGCGGGCGTACAAGGCTTGGCGCGGCATGCCGGAGCGCGCGAGCAAGAGCTGCACGATGTCCCGCACCGAATGGCCCTGCGCCAAGAGCTCGGCGGTCGCCTCGTCGACCTCGCTGCTAGTGAGCTCGGGCTCCGCCGTGTCCACGGTCGTGCCGTCGATCACGAGCGTCACCTCTCCGCGGAGTTCCGCGGCGCTAAGCGCGAGTTCGGCGAGGGTACCGCGCACCACTTCTTCGTGCAGCTTGGTAAGCTCGCGACAGATCGCGGCCCGCCGATCGGGGATGCTCGAGGCCAGCTCGGCCAAGGTTTGCTCGGTGCGCAACGGCGACTCGAACAGGATGACGGGTTCGCTCGACGCCGCGATGCGCCCCAGCGCTAGAGCGCGCTTCTTGCCTTTGCGCGGTAAGAATCCGAGGAACAGGAACGGGCCACTCACCATACCGGACAGCGCAGCCGCGGTCGTGACGGCGCTCGGTCCGGGGATGCACACGACCGCGACCTCGCGGGCAACCGCAGCGCTCACCAGCTCCGCCCCCGGGTCGCTGATCGACGGCATGCCGGCGTCCGTGACGAGCGCGACGTCGTCACCCTCGACGAGCGAATCCAGCAGGCGCGCGAGCTCGTGCTCACGTGTGTTGGCGTTCACGCTGTGGAGCTTTTTGCCGCCGAGTCCCAGGTGGCTGAGGAGCGCTCGCGTGCGTCGCGTGTCTTCCGCCGCGACCCGGGGCACTCGCTTCAGGGTTTCGACCGCGCGCAGCGTAATATCGGACAGGTTCCCGATCGGAGTGCCGACGAGGTACAGCGTGCCCGGGCCCCGAACGCGATCACTCCGCGCGTCGGTCATCTAGAGCTATCTCCGAAGGCCCTACCGGTCGGAAGCGCCTCTTCCACCGCCAAGCCGTCACTGATGATTCACTAGATCTCTTTCCTGACGTGAGACTAGCTCTTCTTCGCCCATCGTACGACTGGAGGCGCATCACAACCGCAAAGACGCCAAGAACGCCAAGCTCACGCCAAGAAATGAATTTTTGCTGCCGGTCGCAGCGCGCCGTGTTTGGGTCGCGTGAGTCGCTCAGCGCATGCAGAGCAAACACATGACTCGTCCGGGACACTCCGAAAACGCGAGCAGACGGTTGAAGCAAAGAGCCTCGGAAGAAATTAGAATCTTCGCGAACTTGGCGCTCTTCGTGTCTTGGCGGTTGAATCGGCATCACGCGACACTCATCGGTCGGGAGCAAGTCGCGGCGCAGTGATGCGGATGCCTGCATTCCCAACCGTCTCCATGCGAACAGATTGGCCAATCATGAGTCGCGTCTTGGCGGTCTAGTGAGCGCCGCAGGTGAGTTCATGCCGGGAGCCATGGGAGGCGTGTCTCGGTGGGTAGCCTCTGTCCAAGATCGGCTTTCAGGTGACTTCGACGGCATCACCCAGTGCTTCTTTCAGGAAGGCACCGACGCGGTTTCGAAGTCGAGCTTCGAGCTGGCGCACGCGTTCGCGCGACACTCCGAACTCGTCGCCGAGCTGTTGCAACGTGACCGGGTCTTCGGCCACCAGGCGCTTGTCGAAGATGGTGATGTCTTTGCCTGCCAGCGTCTCGCGGAATTCTTCCAATTTTTCGCGCACCAGCAGGCTGAGCTCCGCAGTCTCCGTGGCACCCTCGGGTCCTTCCGACGCAGAGGGCAACAGATCGATGCGAGCGGTCGAGCGCCCGTCGGCTTCGGTCACGGGCGTATCGAGCGAAGCGTCGCCGCGGGCCAGACGCCGATCCATTTCGACCACGTCTTTTTCGTCGACGTTCAGACTCTTGGCGATTTCGTCGTGCGTGGGCTCGATGCCCATGGCGGTGAGGCGCGCTTTCTCTTTCGCGAGGTTGAAGAACAACTTTCGCTGCGCTTGCGTGGTGCCGATCTTGACCATGCGATGGTTGTTCAAGATGTAGCGGAGCATGTACGCACGGATCCACCAGGCCGCGTAGCTGGAGAGTTTGACGCCGCGATACGGATCGTACCGCTTCACCGCTTGCATCAACCCGATGTTGCCTTCTTGAATCAGGTCCATCATGTTGCGGTACGCGCGTCGGTACTCGTACGCCAGCTTGACTACTAGTCGCAGGTTCGCTGTCACCAGCTTGGCGGCCGCGGCGACATCGCCGGTCTTCTCGTACTTGACGGCGAGCTCGTGTTCTTCGTCCGGCGAGAGCAACGAGTGCTGCTGCACCTCGCGCATGTACGCTTGCAACGGATCGAGTCGTGCGAGCCCCGTCTCGCTGCTGCCTCGCTTCAAGATGCGATCGTCGAGCACTTCTGCGGTGGCCTCGATGGAGTCGTCCGCCTCGCCGGCTTCCACGTCCACTTCTGCGAAGTCGCTCAGGTCGTCTTGGGCATCGCCGTCGTCGGCCTCTTCAGCCCCTTCGGTCTGGAAGTCGTTTTCCGGCTCGGGGGGCGGTGGGGTGGACTGCTTGCGCTTTCGGGTGGCCACGAGTGCTCGAGAAAAAACTGGGGCGAGGAGAGGTACGGCGCCAGCCCTGGCTCGTCAAGGCGCAGGCAATTCAGGGCGCACAAACGCCACCATTACAAGACAGACCGCCGGGGCAGGCTTCCCCGCATTCACCGCAGTTTTGCTCGTCGCTGTCCAAGTTCAGGCAGCCGTCGGGTGCGCAGCAGGTTTCACCGGCGCTGCACGGGCCCTCGCCCAAGCATGAACAAGCCCCACCCCGGCACACGGCGTCGCCTGCGCAATCGCCGTTGTCGTCGCATGAGTTTGCTGGGCCTCGGCGCGCTTCGGGCACGTAGGCGAGGTCGTCGTAGTCGTTGGTGCAGCCGGCCAGGAGCCCGTAAGTTGCGAGCAGCAGCACGAGCGCGCCGGCGGTCCGCATCGTTAGAAGGTCCCCTGGAGCCGAATGCTTCCTGGACCGACGGCGACGCGGGTGGTCGGGTGGCGCGCTGTAGCGGTCTCCGATTCCGTCAATACCAGGGCCACGGCCGTGCCCAGGCCGACGACCCCCACGATCAGGCCGACGTTGGCGATCGTCTGATAGGTGTGGCCGCGTTCGGCGTCGTCGCGGACGCTGTCGCTGCACAGCGTGTCAGCGCATTGCTCCTCGACGTCGGAGTACTTCGCGTGGTTCAAGAGCCCGAATACGCCGAACGTGACTGCGCCTGCCACACCGACACCCCCAGCGACGTACGCAGTCGTCCGGCGCCGCGGGAAGGGGCGTTTCTCGGCCCTTGCCGCGACCGGGACCGCGGCGTCGTTCCGCGTCGCTTCTGCTTCGGTCGCGGGCTCGGGCGCGAGCGCGAGGTTGAGCGTCTCGCCCGCTCTGCCTTCCAGAGTCTGGGTCGCCACGCTTTCGCCCCGGTCGATCACTGTGAGCGTGAGCTGGCCGGGGGCCACGACGATCGGCCGCGTGAGCTCATTGGGGCCATACTCTGCATCGTTGACGCGGACGCTCGCGGAAGACTGTACGCCCGAGAGCGTCAACTTCAATTTGACCACCTGAGCGTCGACGCGACCCAGCTCTTCTCGGGCGGCCTGTTCGGTTTGCGTGTACTTGGGGTCCGCGGCTTCGGCGCGTTCCGCTTCGGCGATCGTCTCCGTGAGCGCGCGGTGAGCCTCGACGTAGCGTCCCAGATCGATGAGCGCCTTCGCGACCATCAGGTGCGAGTTGGGGCTCTTCACGGCCTGGTAGCTGAGCTCGAACTCCGCCAGGGCAGCGGCGGTGTCACCCGCTTGGAACGATGCCATGCCTTGCGTGTAGTGCGCCGAGGCCTTGGCTTTGTCCGCTTCCGTCGCCGAGTCGATGTCGCTCCCTGCCCACGCGGGCGACGCGATGCAGAGGCAGGCAGCCAGCAGCAGGCGCGCGCAGGACATGTGGCCACCCTATCGCGTTTTGCGGGGGGCCGACAGTAGCTGCGACGAGTTCGGGCCGCTTAGATCCCCGAGGGAATGTACTTTCGCGTCGCGCGGATCTTTTTCTTCTTGGTGGCCGGAGCGGTCGCGCGCGCGGCCGCGCTGGCGCGTCGCGCAGGCTTCGAAGCCACCGCGCGACGGGGGGCCACGACGGCAGCCACGGCGAGTGCGCTCGTGGCCTCGTCGCGTGCAGTGGCCTCCTCGTCGCGCGCAGCGGCCTCGTCGCGTGCAGTGGCTGCCTGCCTGGCGAGATCGTCCGCGCCCGTTTCCCCGCGCGAGGCGTCGGCTGTCGGGGGCTTGGTCTCACCCTTACCGCTGCTGGTCTCTGCGTTCGGAGGCGGCGCTCGTTGCGCCGTGCGCTTTTGCTCAGCGGCTGCCGTTCGATCCCCATCCGCGCGTTGCGCGGCGAGAAGTTTCGAAGGTTGTCCGCTGGAAGACTCGCCCTTGCCGCCGGCGGCGGACACCAGCGCGATCGACAGGAGCAGGGCGGTGCCGCCCACGGCTGCGACGAGAGAGCCGGGCATGCGCTTGCGCGCAGCGCGGGCGGCGTCCACCGCGTGATCCAGCCGCATCGACCAAGCCCTCGCCGGTGTCACGCCTGAGCTGGGGGTTGCCGAAATCGGCGACTGTGCCGCGGCGACCGGGTTGACGTTATCGGGCGGTGCCAGAGCTCCGGCGGCCACCCACTCCGGGGCGAGCCCGAGCGCGTCGGCGCCGAGCGGCGGCACCCCGGGGCCGCGCAAGGTCTGCAGCACCGACGGTACGGGCGTGAAGGTGGCATCCGGGCCTGCGAGGACCGAGGGAACCACCACCGCCGTGAGCGGCGCTCGGCGGCCTGAGCTGATGGGCGCTGACGCCACCGCCGGCTCTGCGGGTTCGGGTTCGGACTCGGATATGGGTTCGGATTCGGGCTCGGCGCCGCGGTCGGG
>JAICQQ010000355.1 GCA_025937785.1 Polyangiaceae bacterium | reverse complement strand
GGATCGTCGTAAAAGATCGCGGTCGAGATCCGCGGCCAGTCCTTGGGAGTTGGGTTGTCGTGGTGCATCGGCCCTCCTTCGGGCGCGAGTGTCGCCCTCGACGGCGGCGCGCGCAACTCCGCTGGATCTTCACCCGCTGTCCCTGGTCGCAATGAGCGGATTTCCCCGGGGCTACGAGGGCTCAAGTCCCAACGTATCCTCACCCGAGTCGCTGTCAGCCGCCTCCCGAGCGAGCGGCTGACAGCGATCCATTCACGGAGCGGCGCCCGCCCTGGACTAGAACTTCACCGAGCCCGGGGACGAGGTCGAGAGGTAGAACTGATCGAAATAGCCGCCTTCGAACGCAACGGCGACGCAGTTCACGTAGACGTGGGTATGTGTGCTGTCGGCTCTTTCGGCCGTCCCCATCGAGACCCATGAGGTGCTGGTGATCCCCTGGAAAAGCTGAAAGGTCTTGGTCGACCCACTACCATCGCAGGGGGTTCCGGTCGGCAGAAAGAACCCGTTGCAGACCACCGTCCCTCCGGTTTTTAGCGCCTTGAAGCGAAACCCGAAGAAGTACTGCTGCGTGCCGGTAGAAGGAAGCTTCAGGCACGTGCCAAACTGCGAGCCAAGGCCGCCGTCGAGCAAGATGGAGCCGGACCCTGAGCAACTGTCAGCGTCCTGGCTCGAATACGAGCTCCCGCTCACGAGGTTCCAACCCGAGGTGTTGCCGTTCAACCCCGGGTTCTTGTCCTTGAGCAGGTTCCAGGAGCTCGGCGTCCGGCAAGCACAACCACCTTTTCCGTCGCAGTACTTGTTGCTACCGCAGGAGACGGTGATGTCCGTGTTGGTGCCACCGCCGCAGGTGCCGCTCGACTGACACGTCTTGCCGGTCTTGCAAACATTATCCGTGTCGCATTCGGCCCCGGTCGTGACGGGGGGGGCGCCGCAGCCTGAGCTCGGCGAGCACGTCGCGTTGTTGTGACAGTCGTCTGCGCCGCCGCAGGTGACGGTGGTTCCCCCGCCGCAGGTGCCGTTCGACTGGCACTTTTCGCCGCTCGTGCAGGCATTGTTGTCGCTGCAGGTGGCGCCGGTGTTCGCCACGCACGTTCCGGTCGCCGCCGAGCACGGTGAGCACCCGCTGCACGCCGACCCCATATTCTGCCAGGCGCCGTTGGCGTCACAGACCTGGGGCTGTTGACCGGCGCACTGATTCGCGCCCGGGTTGCAGAGGCCGATGCAGGTGCCGCTCGAGGCGCTGCACACGAAGGGGCAATCGTTGCCCGAGTCTTGCCAGACGCCCGCAGCGCTGCACACCTGCGGCTGCAGGCCGTCGCAGCGCTTGGCGCCGGGGTTGCACACGCCCTCGCACGAAGCGTTGGTTGCGTCGCAAACGAACGGGCAAGCCGTGCCCATTTGCTGCCACGTTCCGTCGCTGCCGCAGAGCTGCGGTTGCAGACCGTTGCACGACTTCGCACCGGGTGCGCACGCCGTGCACGAGCCCTGATCGCAGACCATGGGACACACGCTGCCGAGCGCCTGCCAGGTGCCCGCGGGGCTGCACTGCTGCGGCTGTAGCCCCTCGCATTGTTTCGAGCCCGGTGTGCACACGCCCGAGCACTCGCCCGAGGCCTGGTCGCACACGTACTCGCAAGGGCTTCCTTCGTTCTGCCAGAGCCCGCCGTCGTCGCAGACTTGCGGCTGGAGGCCGTTGCATTGCTGGTCACCCGCGGTGCACGAGGCGCAGCTCCCCGAGTTGCAGACCATCTCGCACGGCTCGCCTTCGGCTTGCCACTCGCCGGTCGCGTCGCACGTCTCCGGTTGCAGATCGTCGCAGCGCGCTGACCCCGGCGTGCAGGTGCCCGTGCAGGTGCCGCTCCCGGTGTCGCAAGCGAACGGGCAAGGGTCCCCGGCTGCCCGCCAGATGCCGTTCGCATCGCACTGCTGCGGCTGAAGCCCGTCGCATTGCTTGGCGCCGACGCTGCACTCTGCGGACAGCGTTCCCGGGGAACCCCCACTACCCCCGACCGGAGCGCTACCGCCGAAGGTCGGCGTTGGCACGTCGTTGCTGCCGGCGGCGCCGCCGCTCTCGACGGATGCCCCCTCTCCCCCGCTGCTGCTCGTTCCCGCCGTTGGCCGCGCTCCGCCGCTTGCGGAGTTGCCGCCGCCCCCCGCTCGCCCTCCGTTCACGGCCGCGACGGCTGCGTCACCACCGGCGCCACCGGTACCGGATTTGAAATCGCGCTCGGTGCCTCCGCACGCGGAAGCCACGACGAAACCCACCAACGCGAGACCACCTATCTGGCTCGCCAGCTTGACACTCACCATTTTTTCCACCGAACACCTCCGCGCACAGATCACCACGCGGGAGCCTTCCGTGCCATGGGCTTCACCGAAAGCAACCGCCCTTTAGCGTGGGCGCAGCGGACCCACCCCCCCGAGAACGGGAGCAGAGGATGAGATGAGGTCCGGACCGAAACCACATTTTCGGACAGAGTTTCTGTCTAAACCCCCCATATAGTGCCTGTTGCGCTCGCGAATGGAGAGGGGGCCAGCCGGTCACCGCGGAGGGTTCTCAGCATCCAGATTTGGAGCGCCTCGCGGTCGCTGTCAGGAGGGCCACGCCAAAGGCGTCGGGTCGTCGCGATCTCGTCGCGCGTTCGAGGAGACTCCGGGCCGGGTGCGCCCACTGAAAAGTGCGCGCAGCCCGACGAAGACGTCGCGAGGTGCCGCTGCCACACGAGTCAGGCCGCCCGCAGCCGCGCCTCGCCGGCACTGCCCTGCGCCGCGATGCGACTCGTGGTGGTTCGCGGCGCTCGAGCTCGAAGCCCTCGCGCGGCTTACGTCTCGAGCTCTTCCGACCAGTCCTCCACCTGCACGGCAGAGATTCGTCCCAGGTGCTTCAGATTGGCGGTGACCAAGACGCACCCTTCCGTCAGTGCATGCGCCGCGACTGCGGCGTCGAACTCCTCGATGCGAAGAAGCCGGTGCGGTTGTGAAATACGTGCTGAGGTGAGCGAGGCTTTCGGCACCTGTTTCTGATGGCGAACATCACGGCTCTGGCCGACGGCGTCGTACTCAAGGCGGACCTGAAGAAGGACAAGAACAAGAACACCGTGCCCGACCGCCTGCCCTGGGGAGTGCGCAGCGGCAGCCTCGTCAGCGCGATTCCGCTCTCGGACGTGCCGGCCTACTTACGCGGGGACGAGACATGACTCACGCGACCCGGCTGCTGGCGCTCGGTCTGCTCGCAGTCTGGGGCTGCCAGGCGCCGCGGCGCGACACCGCCTCGCCGCGCGCCCCCGCGAGCGCGGCCTCTGCCGCCGCTCTGCCGTCCGCGGCCGAAGCGCCCGGGGCACCGGTGAAAGCCAGCGAGGCGTACTACGGACCGGAAATGGACTGGATCACCCAGCTTGGCTCGACTGGAGTGGCCTTGCTCGGCGAGAGCGTGGCCCGTGGGGAGTCGGCTGCGGCGCTCCCGAGAGCCTGTCGCGCGCTCTATGAGTCACGAGCCAAGGGCTCGAAGGGGTTCTTGTCGTTCTCCTGCGCGATCGCGCCTTCGGGAGAAGCGTGGGCCAGCGTCGCTGTCATCGAGCCGGTCGCGAACGACGCTGCGATCCGTTGGGTCGAGGGCCACTGGCAAGTTTTGGTAGCCAAAGGCGGGCACGTCAAAGCTCTGCCTCGGCAGGCGTTTCGCTGCGCCGCTCACGGCACCTGCCAGGACCCGAACGATTGCTACCAGAACACGCACTGCGAAGGCCTGCATCCTCCGAGCGGCTTCTGGTTCGTGGACGTCGACGGCAAGGCTCCGCACGAGGCGTTCCTCTTCTCCTACGAAGAGCCGAACAGCTCCGGCGTCGACGAGCGTTCGATTCAGCTCTATTCGGCGTCGGGCCCCGCACCGGAGCTTCTGCCCGTGAGCCAGCGCGCCTCGATTGTGGGCCTCGAGGACTGCAACGGCGACGCCCGTCCGGAGCTCGTGATCAATCCCTATCGCGTCGCTGCCGACGCGTTCTCGCTGAATTTCGGCGGGTACAACCGCATGTCCGCGCCCGAGTGGACACTGCTCGTCGAGCAGCAACCGAACGGCGAGTACCCTGGCGAAAGCGAGCTGTCCCGGGCCTACGCACGGAGGCTGTGCCCCGAGAAGGTGACGTCGCCGTTCGACGCGGACGCGCTGCGTTGGCCGTCGAGGCTGCACTGCGCGAAGTTGTGGGGGGCGCCCGAAGCCCGGCTCGTCACGGAGCTGGCTCGAGCTTGCGAGCGCCCGCGCGACGAGGCCGCCGAGCAGGCCTGCCGCTACAACCGAAGCGCCCTCGAGCGAATGCTGAAGACGACGCTGCCGTTCCAGCTGAGCGCCAGCGCGGCGAAGGCCCTGCCCCCCGGCTGCTTCGATCAGCCGTCGGACTGATCGGTGCCGGCCGCGAACGGCGGAGAAAGCAGGACCAGCGCGGAGCCTGCCAGGGCGGCAAACTCCGGCAACCAGTGCAACACGGCGTCGTAGGCCCCGCCGGCCAGGACGGGCACCGCACACGCGGCCGCGACGAAACAAACGGCGCCGAGCAGCGCCGCCCGAAAGGTGCGCCGGTTCTGCGCGCGAAGGGACGCGTCGCGTGCGACCCCTCGCGGGAGAACGACGTGCGCGACTCCGACCAGAGCGCACGCGAGGGACAGCGACGGGATCGCGAACAGGCCAATTCGGCACTGTGCGATGGCCGAGTCGCGGCAAGCGCCGACCCAGGTCAGAAACAGGAACGTGGTCGGGACGAGCCGGTCGAGCAGCTGTCCGGCGATCACGAAAGCAGCCCACAGCACGGCCAGCCTCCCGAGAGATTTCGCAGCCGCTGCCTGAGTCACGGCAAGAAGCGTAGCCTGCGTTTCAGATCGTCGCTGATGGTCTTGGCGGCTTCCGCGGCTTCGACGGACTGAATGGCCGCGCGACAGCGCAGCGTCAGGTCCCCGGGCGGCGACGGGGAAGGATCGGTGAGCGCGCGGATCTTGGCTTTCGGTGTCGCGATATTGCGCTCGAGCGCGTCGATGAAGATCCGAGGCTTTGCTGAATTCTGGCCGCCGCATTCAGTGCGGCGTTCCAGGGCCGTGCTCGCGCCGGCGCTGCGTGACGAGCTCGCTCGGCGCCCCATGCCCGACACGGTCCCGGGCCTCGTCGAGCTCGCGCTGGTCGAGACGGGCCGGTATCTCCATTTCGGCCTCGAGCACCGGACAGCGCTTCGCTTCGACACGCTGGAGCGCGAAGCCAACTGCATCGAGTACGCCGAGCTCTTCGCGCGCATCCTCGACGACGCCGCCGCGCGCGCCGGGCTTCACGCCCGCGCTCTGGTCGTGCACTCCGAGCGCGCCCGGCTTCTGGGTGTCCGCTTACCCGGCCGCGGCATGGGCGATCACGACTGGGTGCTCGTGCTCGAGCTCGACCAGCACGGGGCCGAGCTGCGGCGGCACTTCGTGGATCCGACGTTTTACGACGTGGGGCTCGGATGGGACATCGCTTCCAGCGTGCGCGGCGAAGTGCGGGTGAGCCCGCGCGCATCCAAGTGATGCTATCGACGGAAGCCGTCCTAGCGCCGCGCTTCGATCGACGCCTGACGCCGCGCGATCGGATCCTCGACGGGCTGGTCCGCCTTCCACCAAAAGTTGAGGTTGGCGTTGAAGGACCCGAGGTGCTCGAAGGTGTGGAGCCAGTGGACGGGGATGAACAAGACGTCGCCGGCTTCGAGCTCGGCGGTCCACGGGTGCGCCTTGGAGAGTTGGGCCGCTTGCTCGGCCGTCGGGGCCTCGATGTCGATTGAGCTGCAGTGATAGGCGGCGTTCTGCGACGGATCGAACAGCGGGATGTGCTCGAGATCCGTCGGGGGGAAGAGCAGCGCGCGCTTGCTGCCCTGGACCTGGGCGTTGATGTTGTGACAACCGTTGTTGTCGTAGTGCAGCCAGGTGCGCACACCCTTGCCGCTGAACCAGGCCCAGACGGTGTAGAGGTCTTGCTCGGGGATGCACTCCGGCAAGGTGATGTCTTCGAGCAGCGGGAGCAGCGCTGGATTGGTCTCGATCTGGCCGTTGCGGCGGCGCCAGACGAATTGCTCG
>JAICQQ010000491.1 GCA_025937785.1 Polyangiaceae bacterium | reverse complement strand
GTAACCTTTCGCCCTAGCCCGTCCTGACAGGCAGCGCGGGAGCTGTTGGCGTCGTCGTCGAGGAGACGAACGATGACGCGAGAATCGATATTGCTGAAGCGGGAACTTTCACGGGGCGAACGCGGGCGTGGGAAGCGCTATCCAACTGAGTTGCGCGGCAGGGTGGCCGCGTGGGCGCAGGGTCGGCGGCAGGCCGGAGCCGGCTGGGTAGACATCGCTCAGGAGTTGGGGCTCGGACTCGACACGGTTCGTCGTTGGTGCGTTTCCAAGAAGCCCGTCGCGACGAGCCGGTCGTTGCTTCCAGTGCGAGTGGTCGAAAGCCCTGCGGAGCCCCCGAGACTGGTCGTTGTCTCACCGAATGGATTTCGCGTCGAGGGGCTGACGTTGACAGAAGCTGCTTCCTTGTTGAGGGCACTCGGATGATCCTCGGATCAAGTCGCTCGGTGCGGGTGTTCGCGTATCCGGAGCCGGTGGATCTGCGCAAGGGCTACAATGGCTTGTACGGCTTGGTGAAAACTGGGCTCGGGCGCGATCCACTGTGCGGCGATCTGTTCTTGTTCACCAACGGCCGTCGTTCGTCCTGCAAAGTTCTTCTATGGGACGGCACGGGTCTCTGCATTTTCCAGAAGCGTCTGGAGAAATCACGGTTCGCTTCCTTGTTTCGCGCGGACGGCAAGGTCATCGAGTTAACGTCGAGCGAGCTCGCGTTGTTCATCGAGGGCTGCGAGCTGTTGCCGGCCGGTTTGACATCGTAAGCGAATCCAAGATTGAGGTCGTAGAGATTCCGCGAAGAGACCGAACTGCCATCGCAATGCGCGACCGCAATGGTCACAAGACAGCAGGGGTGATTGTCCGCACAAACGGCCGACGCCGTCGCAGTGCGAGGGACACTACGACGGCGCAGGCCGTCTCGGCGGTGACGAGCGGCAGGGAATCGTTCAGTCGTTACGACGCGCACGGGCGGGCCAGAAAGCCCGTTGCGATGGCGCGTGTGGCTCTGCCGCTAGTGCGGCAAGTCGGCCTCCTTGCGCCAGTGGGGCTGAAGGAGGACGCGGTTGACCTGTTTGAGGTCGACGGTTTTGATGCGATCGCGCACAGCCTCGAGCATGGCGCTGAGGCAGAGGTTCTTGACGCGGCGTAGGACGCCTTCGGAAGCGCGGACGATGAGGGCGAGGGCGTCGTCGGTGAAGGTGGAGTGAGCGAGGGCCACCTTGTCGAGCTCGCTGCGAATGAAGTCAGCGAGGGTGTCTGGAGCCATTTTCTGCATCAAAACAGAGTAGGTCACGCGATTTTTGATGTCCTCGTTGACGGTAAGCGCGAGGCGACTCAGTAGCTCTGGCTGTGCCACCAAGACCAAGCAATGGTTCTTGGGAAAGTCCTCGAAGAGCAGGCGGATACGGCGCAGGGCCTGGACGTCCATCAAGTGCGCGTCGTCGATGATGGGCGCGAGCATCTTGCCGGCGCCGTTGAGGCGCCGTGCTTCTTCGATGAGGCGTTTTTCGCAGCGAAAGTCGGCGCCGTCGGTTTCGATCTGAAAGGCGTCGCACAGGATGCGGAGCGTGCTGTGGTAGGTGTGTAGCGTCCGGTTGACGACGGGAGTCATGATGCGCTTGGGGTCGTGCTGACAGAGGGCGTGTTTGATGACGCTCTTGCCGGTGCCCGGCTCGCCAACAATGACGCACAGTCCGCCCTGCTGGCAGTGGACGCGCAGGGTGTCGAGCACTTCCCGCTGGTGCGGCAGGAGTGCCACGTTTTCCGAGGAAAACGGCTCTTTCGCCACACCGAAGTGGGAGCGAATCATGACTGCGCCTTCTTCGAGGGTTTTCGGTCATTGGCAATGAAGTCGACGGGGCGCGCTTCGCCCA
Source organism: Polyangiaceae bacterium (assembly GCA_025937785.1). Lineage (GTDB taxonomy): Bacteria > Myxococcota_A > Polyangia > Polyangiales > Polyangiaceae > JAICQQ01. Next base: position 125 of record JAICQQ010000491.1, on the reverse strand, counting down.
TGCGTTCGCCCTTGTAATAAACGATCGCGCGCTCGAATCTCAACCGGTCGAAGCGAATTTGCACCTTGCGATTGCGCAGGTCGCGCGGAGCCTCGAAGCGGGTGTTCTTGAGGGAGAAGGTGTTG
>JAICQQ010000331.1 GCA_025937785.1 Polyangiaceae bacterium | reverse complement strand
TCGCGCGGTCGGCGCGCACGGGCCCCGCGGCTCGCGCAGTCGCTGCCTACGGGCCACAGGGCTCGCGCAGTCGCTGCCTACGGGCCACAGGGCTCGCGCAGTCGCTGCCTACGGGCCACAGGGCTCGTGCGGTCGGCGCGCACGGGCCACACAGATCGCGGGTTTCGGCAGCGAGTACCGCGCAGAGCCGCCCGCGTCGCTTGCGACCTAACAATGAGTATTCAGTGAGCGATTGTCCTTTACGCGATTTTGGTGCCCATGAGTGGCGCGGTGCCGCTCACCAGCAGCCCTAGGCCAAAGGTGGTGCGGACACCGCGGATAACCTTGTGACGTTCCCCCCCGTACCTCGCGGTCAAACGTAGCAGTCGGCGGTGCGCGGGCAACCTGCTTCAGGGTTCTTCGGGCGCGCACACGGTGTTGTCGTCTTCGACCAGGTTCGAACAGCTGGCGTCCGAGCAGCTGCCCTCGGCGTCGCACAGGTCACAGACGCCGGGGTCGCTGCTCGCGCAGTCGAGATCGCGCACGCCGCAGCCACAATCGCAAGCCTCGTCGCCGTAGGTCTCGGGATCGCAGGCCCATCCGGCGGGCGCGCTGTCCGTGCAGCGCGTGTTGTCCTCTGGATCGATGCCCTTGCAGGAGTAGTCCTCGGCGCAGCTGCCGTAGCCGACGGAGCAAGCGTCGCAGCTCGAAGCCGCGAGCGATGCGCAGTCCGGATCGATCACACCGCAGCCGCAATGGCACACGGACCCGTCCGCATACCCGTCCCCGTAGATATAATCGCTGCAGGTCCAGCCGTCGGGCGCCGGACGGCAGCTGCTGATGTCTTCCGGGTCGACGCTGACATCGCACGTGTTGCCATAGCTGCAGGTTTCGCAATTCTGGCAGCTGTCGACGCTGTCGTCGGGGCAATCGAGATCGACGGCACCGCAACCGCAATGACAAACGGAGCCGTCCGCGTAGAAGCCCGCATAACAGACCCAGTCGGGCGGGGGGCTGGGCTGATCGCAGAGCGCGACATTGTCGGGATCGATGGTGCCGGGGCATTCCCCTGCTGAACAGCTGCCCTCGAAGTCGCAACGGTCGCACGCCTCGATGTCGTTCGCATCGCAGTCGGGGTCGAGGGCACCGCAACCGCAGTGGCACAAAACCCCGTCGCCCCAAAAGCGCTCGCTGCACGTCCACTGGCGAGAGACACCGGTGCAGATGGCGTTGTCGGCCGGATCGATGGGACCCGGGCAGCCCTCACCGGTGCAGCCCGCCCAACACACCTCGCAGTCATCGACGGAGGCGGAGGCGCAGTCCATGTCGACGACCCCGCAACCGCAATGGCAGACCCCGTTCCCGTAGAGGAACGGGGAGCATGTCCAGCCTTCGGGCACGTCGCAGCGAGAGTTGTCGTCCCGATCGATCGAGCTGGGGCAGCGACCGCCCGCACAGGAGCCGCTGAAGGAACACACGTCGCAGCTATCGGCGCTCGCGTCTTCGCAGTCCGGATCTACGATACCGCACCCGCAGTGACAGTCCGAGCCGTCGTCGTAGGCGCTGGCGAGGCACGTCCAGCCTTCGGGGGCGGGCGGAAGGCCAGACGCACCACCGGTGCTCGTCGCAGCCGTCGTCCCCTCCGTGCTACCGGTCGAGCTCGACATAGAGCCCGGCGCGGTACCAAAGTTCGCGCCACCGCTGACAGCGGTCGCGCTGAGCCCCATCCCACCGCCGCTCGATGTCTCCGCGGAGCCTTGATCGCCCTGCTCACCCGCGTGCCCCTGCGACGTGCCCCCGGCGCCTCCCGTGTCGCCTCCGTCGTCGCCTCCTGTCGGCTCGTCGTCGTTCTTGCTACTTTTGCCGGAGCACGCGCCCGCTGTCGCGGCACACAACCCGATCAACGCTGCCCACCACCGCCAAGACATAGTCGACGGAACCTTTCCAACCCAAGAAGACCGAAGCGACAGGCCCACTCCAGAGCCCTACCCACGCCCTTCAATAGCATGAAAGCCGCGGCGCTCCGCTGGCGAAAGCTACCTCTCCTCTGCCACTCGCCCCGAAGCTTGCAGGATTCCAGCGCCGCTGCGCCGTTTCGGCGTTCGAGCTCGCGCTGCAATACAAAGCGGCGTCCGCGGGCATCTTATTCACGCGCGTTTCGACACGACGCTTCTCGGCCGCGCGCTGGTGCGATACGTGAGCCTGGATGCTGGGCTCTCTGACTCACGAGGAATTTCTACGGCGCCATTGGCAGCAAAGGCCGCTGTTGGTGCGCGGGGCGCTGCCTGGATTCCAGGCCCCGCTCTCGGCCGACGATCTGGCGGGGCTGGCCTGCGAAGCGGACGTGGAGTCCCGACTGGTCAGCGGACGGCTCGGAGGGGGCTGGCAGCTCGAACACGGCCCGTTCGAGGAGGAAACCCTCGCGCGCTTGCCCGAGCGGGAATGGACGCTGCTGGTCCAGGACGTCGACAAGTGGGTGCCGGAGGTGGCGGCGCTGCTCGCGCTTTTTCGCTTCATCCCCGACTGGCGCATCGACGACATCATGGTCAGCTTCGCAGCGCCGGGGGGTTCGGTGGGACCGCACACCGATCAGTACGACGTGGTCCTGCTGCAAGCACAGGGGCGCCGGCGCTGGCAACTGAGCGAGCACTTCGATCGCGCGCTGCTCCCCGACGTCGACCTGAAGATTCTCGAACGCTTCAGCCCGGAGCAAGAGTTCGTGGTCGAGCCGGGGGACCTCTTGTACCTGCCACCCAACGTGGCGCACTACGGGCTCGCGCTCGACGCGGCGATGACTCTCTCGATCGGCTTCCGCGCCCCCAATCAGCGCGAGCTGATCGGCGCCTGTGCGGAGCAGCTGATCGGCAGCGCCCGGGACGAGCTGCGCTTTCGCGACCCGGCACGCCCGGTCGCAGCACACCCGAGCCGGATCGAGGAGGCAGATTTGAGACAGCTGCGCGAGCTCGTGAAGAGCGGGTTGGCGCTCGGCGACGACGAGCTGGATCGCTTTCTCGGGCGGACCTTGACTCGCCCGAAACTCCACTTCGAGATCGCGGGAGAGCCGCTCGAAAGCGACCCGGCGCGGGTGGCCGGCGGGGGTGCGGACGACACCCGTCAGGTCGAACGCCGGCTCGCCCGTGGCGAACGGCTCGTCCGGCGGCTCGGCGCGCGACTGCTCTTGGTGCCCCGCACGACGGAGCTGTGGCTGTTCGCGGACGGACACGAGTTTCAGCTCGGGCTCGGTCACCTCGAGTGGCTCGAACCCCTGACGGAGGGCGCCGCCATCGACGCGACCTGTTCGCAACACTGTCCCGATGCCTTGCCCTGGCTCGCCACGTTGCTCGCGCACGGCACGATCGAGTGGCAAACGGACCCCCGCTGACCGGCTCTGACACGGTCGCGGGTGCCTCTGGCGTGGAAGCTTCACGGACTTTCGGGGTATCGTGAAGCGTGTCGATCGCGCACCGCGTCGTCGTCATCGCCTGTCTCGCGGTCGTTTACGTGGGGACAGCAAGCCCGTCGAGCCCGAGAAGCTGTTCCGAGCCATCGAACGAACAGCGGATCATGCGCACGGGTGAAGTAGTCCGCGAGCTACTCGTAGTGGATCGACTCCGCCGATTGGGCGCGCGCCGCCCGGCGCGCCGGGTAGAGGGCGGCCAGCAGCGACACGACGACCGCGCCCGCGATGGTCAGCACGATGTAGTGCGGCGGCAGCTCGAAGCGCACGTCGAAGGCTGACACCAACTCGAGCGCGGCGAGCGAGCCGAACCCGAGCGGGATCCCGAGGGTGACCGCGAGCACCCCGCCGAGGAGCCCCACGAATCCGCCTTCCAGCAGCAGCATTTTTCGGATCTGCGCCGGGGTCATCCCGAGCACTCGGAGCAAGGCAATCTCCCGGCGCCGGGCGTGCACCGCGAGCATCAGCTGGTTCGCGACGCCCACGGCCGCGAGCACGCTGGTCAAGAGCAGGATCAGGTCGAAGATGGCGAAGTCGCCGTCCGTTTCGCGCCGCCGGATCCATTCGTAGCTGCTGCCCGAGAGCATGAACACACCCGGCTGTCGCGGAATTTCTCCGATCACGGAGTGCGCGTCGAGCCCCTCGCCCGCGGACGTGCGCGGGCTGGTGATCACGAGGGCGTTGCCGATGGGAGCCGCGAACGGCTCGATCAGCGGGTAATTCGCGGCTTCTATGATCGCGTAGGTCTTGGTGTTTCGGTAGGTTTCGAAGGTGGGCACGAAGCCGACCGCGTCGGTGACTCCGGCGACCTCGAGCGTGCGTTTGCCGGTCGGGCTCGACAGGGTCACGCGGTCCCCGGCATCGACGCCGAGGCGGCGTGCCATGAGCGTCGACAGCACGGTCGTACCCGCGTCGAAGCGCTCGGCGATGGCGATCAGCTCGGGTCTGCCCGTGGCGCGCGCGAACGCCAACAGGTCGGCGCGCGAGACCGCCGAAACTCGGTTCGGCAGCGGTGTGCCGCCCGAGTAGCTGGCCGTGACGTACCCGGACGGCACCGCGTTCCGAGTCGGCTCGGGCAGGGCCCCCGGGTCCCTGGTGAAGACGAAGGCGTGTCCGCGCAGCGCCACCTCGGCGAAGCGCGACACTTCTGCCTTGAGCGCGTGCGTCGATATGTGCAGCGAGAGCAAGAGCGAGAACACCAACATGATGCCCCCCACGGACCAGGCGAGCTCGTCACCCTGCCGCCGGATGCGGCTCAAGACGAGCAGGCGCGCCGCGGCGGGCCCCCGCAGAAATAGCCGGCCGAGCAGCGCCCCCAAGCTGCGTGTCACGCCGGGCACCAGCAAGAGCAGTGCGAAGAGCGCGAGCATGACCAGCACCGCTTCCAGTACGAAGAAGGCGAGCGACGGCAGCACCTCGCGAAACAGCGGCCGCAGCAGGCCGTAGACCAAGAGCGCGACGGGCAGCGCCACCAGTGTGATACCGGATGTCTTGCGACCGTAGGCCCGCGCCCGTTCGGCGTCGAGAAACTGCGGGCGCAGCGTGTCCGGAGTGCGCAGCTTCAGGATGCGCCGCACGGGGGGGACCACACCGAGCAGCGCCGTAACGCCGCCGAGCAGCGACACTGCCAGCATCTCGCCCCAGGGAAACACGAGCGAGACGATACGCGCGCGACCGGTGGTGGTGATCCCAAACCGAGCCGCCATGTAGGTCATGGGGACGGCGAGCAGCAACCCGAGCACAGCACCGAACAGGCCCACCCACGCGGCTTCGCGCACGAAGACCCCGGCCGCCTGGCGCGCGGTCGCCCCCAGGCTGCGCAGCAAGGCCACTTCGCGCCGGCGGTGCTCCACGACGACCGCCAAGCTGAAGAACACGATCAGCGCACCGACCAGAAACGCAGACAGCGAGCCGAGCCGGATCGCCGAGCGCATCACCTGGTAGTCCTCGTGCGTTTCTTCTCGCGCGTCGTGTGCCTGTCGCGGCGCAGGGCTTGCTTCAGCCGGGGCTTCCGGCGCAGGCTGCACGCGGCGCTCCGGCGTCAACGTCACCGTCGCCGAGGCGTCGAGGTCGAGCTCGGGGTTGGTGGCCCAGTTCGACGCTTCGACGCGGCGGGTGTTGACGTCGAGCGCGAGCACGACGTTCACCGTCGCCGTCCCGAGCGCGACACCGAGCACCATGCACAGCGTCGCGAAGCGATCGGAGCGTAGGTTTTTGGCTGCCAGCAAGCGCCCGAGCGTCAAATCTCGAGCTCCCGCAGCCGCTGGTGGATCTCGGCCACGTCGACCGCGTCGCCCTCGATCGACACCTCCGGCGGTACCAGCCCGTCCTTCATGAACACCACGCGGTCGGCCCGCGCGGCATCTTCCGGGTTGTGCGTCACCATCAAGAGCGAGCTGCCGGTCTCTTTCAGCACCTCGCGCAGCAGCGCAAGGATCCGCCGGCCGGTCGCGACGTTGACGTTGCCCGTGGGCTCGTCCGCGAGCACGAGCGCGGGCTTGCGCACCAGCGCCCGCGCGATGGACACCAGCTGCATTTCGCCGCCGGAGAGTTGCGCCGGCAGGTGCTCCGCGCGCTTCAGCATGCCGACCCGCTCGAGCCAGTGCTGGGCCGCCGCGCGGTCGGGAGGCAACTCCGCGATATAGTAGGGCAACAGGACGTTCTCGAGCGCCGTCAGATTCGAGACGAGGTTGAAGAACTGGTACACAATCCCGATTTTGTCGCGGCGCACGAGCGTGCGCGATCGATCGTCGAGGCCGCGCAGGGACGTCCCGAGCACTTCGATCGTGCCGTCATCGGGCTCGTCCAGACCCGCCACCAGATTGAGCAGCGTGCTCTTGCCGACGCCCGATGGCCCCATGACCGCACACATCTCGCCTTCGGCGACGTCGAGGTCGACGCCGCGAAGGACCGCGATCTGCGCATCGCCCAATCCGTAGTTTTTGCTCAAACCGCGAACGGAGAGGATCATGGCGGAGGACCGTAACGGCTGTGCCACCGACGAGCGGGGGAAACGATTCCTAGGCTCCGCATCGGTAGCATAATTTTCTAACGGGCCCTTCGCGGCGAGCCGAGCCAGTCGACAAATGCCGGACAGCGTGCAACTTTTCCGGGCATCCGTCGCGCTTGCTTTTTGCCTTTCCCCAAAACGAGAACTGTGTTTTACCGCGGTCGCTCCATTCCCCTGGGCACGATTTCTTGCCTCGCGGGAAGCTTGCACCACGCATTTCTCGCCACGGATCGGTGACGCATTTTGATGAACAAACCGACGAAGTAGTGGGCATTAGCGTCGTACAGCGCCCGAATTTTTGGAATTCGCTTCTCAAGGAGAGCCCGTAATGAGTCGTTCCCGTTCTTTCGCTTACTCTGCCATCGCTCCGATCCTGGTCTTGGCGTTGGCCCTGTCGTGCGGCCACACGCAGGAGACGATGGACGCATACGAGGCATCCAAGGAAGGCGTTGTCCCATCGTCGGGGAACAGCGGCAGCAGCACCACCGGCGGCGGCACCGTCAATAGCTGCTCGGTCGCCCCGTCGGGCCCGCAGTTCGACTGCCAAGCCCCGGCATCTCAGCAGTTCGATTCGGCCTCGATGAAGGCCTACTGCGTGCCGGAGAGCGTGGCCGCGAGCGTCAAGCAAGTGCTGCAAACGATGAGCCCGGCCGAGAAGGCCCAGCAGATGATGGGTATCGACGGGACGGCCAGAGACTACCGCGACATCGAGCGCAGCCCCGACGTCACCATCCCCGGGTATGGCACGATCCGCGGTTACCGCTACCGCGACGCGGGGCATGGCGTGAACCTCGACGCCGGGCAAGATAATCGCGAAGACACGAAGGACAATTTCTCGACGGTGTTCCCCACGGCCTCACTCCGGGCTGCTTCTTGGGATCTCGACCTCGAGAAGCGCATCGGGCGGGCCATCGGCGACGAGACGGCG
>JAICQQ010000456.1 GCA_025937785.1 Polyangiaceae bacterium | reverse complement strand
CTCGCGTTCTTGGTGAGCTCGGCGGCGAAGCCGACGCTCAAACGCAGCAAGAACGCATGCTGGCGTGCCAGACCGACGTCGACGGCGGAGACCTCGTAGTGGCCGGCACACAGCAACCCCAACGCCTGATCCAGGTCCCGCGGCACACCGAGGTGGGCGGCTAAAGCGTTGGCGGTGCCTCCCTGTAGGGGCGCGAGAGCCACCGAACTCCCGACCTCGAGCATGCGGGTGGCTACTTTCGCGACGGTGCCATCTCCACCGTAGACCAGAAGCAGGTCCGGCCGATTCGCCAGCGCCGCGTCCACTGCGCTTGCCTCCTGAGCAGGCTTCAGCACCGTGACCTCCCAATCGATGGATGTGTCCTTGAGGCGACGATTGACCGGGGCCAAGACTGGTTCCTCTTGGCCGGAAGCGGGGTTGATGAGAATGTGAAGTCGGGACGGAGGTCTTTTGACCACGAGCACGGTCCTTTCGGAGCCACGATGGCAGCGTCGCCCGCGATGACGGGTGAGCGAAGCGGAGCAGCAAGGTCCGTGCCCTCTACTGGAGACACTTCTAGCCCGCCCGAGCGTCCGCGAAATCGCCCCGAATGAGGCACGCCGCCACGCCTCGAGCGTTGCGGACCCGCGCCACCCGATGGGTATCCAACTTGCATGATTTACATTCCGTGCTCGATGGAGGGCGTTGCCCGCGACCGCTCTCCAAACTCACCGTTTGCTGACGCCAGATCTTCCCGATGCCCCAAGCATTCGACAACAGCTCCATCGTTGAAGCCCTCCAAACCGAACTCGTGAAGCACACGGCGTCCCACACGCCGTGTGCCGCGCTCATGCTGCACCGTTTGCCACAACTTCTGCAAGCGACCGACGGGATCGCGAGCGGGGCGAGTGGTCGACCCAACGTGGCGGCGCTCGCAGTTGCCTACGCCCAGGTTCATGACGACCTGCTCCACGAGCTCGAGGAAAAGCAGTTGCTACCGGCCGTTTCGGAGGTACGCGCTCTGGCTCGCGCCATCCATCATGGAATCCTCACGACGCTGGCACGCGACCCGAGACGCGGCGCCACTCCAGACAGTAGCCCCCAGGGCAGCGCATCGCTGGACAATGCCCGTCTCGAGGCTGCGGACGCCGAGCAACTCGAGCTGCTACGCAACGTGTCTCACGAACTTCGCACCCCCCTGCAAGCGATTCTGGGCTGGGTCAGCTTGCTCAAGGGCGGCCAATTGCAGCCCGAAGCCAGCGCGCGCGCCTTGGCGGCCATCGAACGCAACGCCAAGCTCCAGTCGGAGCTCATCACCAAGGTCGTGGAGTCTGGCACGAGCGCACGATTCGCGGACGAAACCGTGTGATCGTGGCGCGCGGGGCGCTCAGCTCCGCGCGGGGACGCTCGGGCAGAACAGGCGCAAAATTGCGGCTGCCCCGTCAGGCGCGCGGTCGAGCTGGAGCCGGCCACCGTAGCGCTTTGCGATCGCGGCACAGGTAGCGAGCAGCTGTTCGCGCTCGACGCTGCTCGGGTCGTACTTTTCGGGAGGATCGAGGCGATCGAGCCGACCTTCGAGCTGGGGCATTTCCGGAACCTCGATGCTAAAGGTCACGCCGCCCTCCGCGGCGCTCGCGCCCAACTCCACGCTGAGCCCTGCGCGAGTGGTGCGAATCGCGAACGATAGCAAGGACCCGAGCACCATCAGCGCAGGGATCCCCTCGACCTCATCGGGCGGAACGTCACCCTCAGCCTTGACCAGCGTCACCCCTTCCTCCTCGCCGATGGGAACGAACAGCTCGAGGGCGTCATCGAGCACCAGCTGCGCCGCGTTCGGCTCGTAGTCAGGCTCGGGCACCGTCAGGTAGTGAATCAGCCGCTGGAAGCGTTCTGCCAGACGTTGCGCCTGATCTTCGATGCGCTGGGCGTGCTCGAGCATGCTCTCGGGGTTACTGGCCCGCAACAAAGCCGCTCTACCCACGATGACGTTGAGGGGCGTGCCTATCATGTGACCAATGACAGACGCCACCTGAGAGCTGGCAGCGCGTACCTCTGCCTGCCGCAGGTGGTCGAGCAGGGCGAGTCTGCTCGCGTCGGGACGCGAACTCCGAGGACGTGACCCACTCACTTCTCGGAGGCTACGCTTTGCTCGTGACGTCATGGCCGAACACCACAGTTTGGTTCAACCGATCCCCAAAATCCAGTCGCTCGCCTCGGGCGCAGTCCACCGAGGCAAGTCTTTACGCCGCCGAAGAGCGCTACGCAGCAGAGCTGGAGCCCACCGGCGCAAACGCGCCCCTTACTTGGCACGATCGGTCGGACTCTTCGAGGTCCATTTCGCCTTGCCGCTTCACCCCAATGTCCATGTCCGTAACGTGTCCTGACCACAGCGTCTCCTGACAGTGCCCTCGTGACCGTGTTTTGATTCGTCGCCCCCTTGACCAGAAGCAGCAAACACCTTTCTTTCGGTCGAGGTCAAGCCGAAGCTGATGAGGGCGGCCCAACCTTCACGAGACGAGCGAGGCAGGTGTAGGCAGCGTTCCGCGTGGCCTCGTCACCACCCCTCGGAGCCGAGAGCGTGACGCTTTGCCACATGTGTCAGAAGCGTCGACCGAGCGGGCACTAGGCGGTCCGACGTGCGCGGCACATGGCTTGCTTTGAAACAGGAGGCCGTTCGCACACGATGCGCAATGGCTACTAGACCCTCACGGAGAAACACAATGATGCAGAAGCTCACAGCGACACTTGCCTTGATCACGGCGCTCGGACTCGCGGCATGCGGTGGCGATCAGAAGAGCCCCGAAGAGCCGGAGGGCCCCATGGAGAACGCCGGCGAGGAGGTCGACGAGGCAGCAGAGGACACCGCCGACGCGGCGGAAGAAGCCGCGGACGAGACTGGGGAAGCGGTCGAGGGCGCTGCTGACAAGACCGAAGACGCCGCCGACGAAATGCAGGAAGAGACCGACGACGGCGACGCCCAGTAAACGACCAAGTCGTGCTCGTAGCAGGTTTCCGCGACCGACAAGCTGGCCTCGGTGCGCGATCGCCCCGGCTAGTG
>JAICQQ010000422.1 GCA_025937785.1 Polyangiaceae bacterium | reverse complement strand
CTGAGCCGTCGCCGCGGATCAGACGCCGGCTATCTTCATCGTGATTTCGTCGAGCTGAGCGCGGCTGGTAAATCCGATGGTGAAGCCATCGAGTTGATCCAACCGGACAGCGTGCTCGATCGCCATGTCGAGCTGGTTCGCCAGCCTTCCCTCGCCCAAGATCTTCATGCCGATCACGGCTTTGCCGGCAGCCTTCATCCGCGTCAGGACGGAGATCACCGTAGCAGGATCCGCATCCATCGCGACGCCCGCGGGGTTGATGCGCGCGAGATCGACCTCGACCCAAGGCGTCCGGGCGGCGAGCTCGAGCGCGCTCAGGGTATGGCACGACACCCCGTGAGCGCGGATGAGACCCCGCCGCTTGGCATCTTCGAGATACTCCATCGCCCCGGCGCACTCGGTGGTCCAGGTCGACGACTGCTTGTTGTGGAGCAGCATCACGTCGATGTAGTCCGTGCCGAGCTCCTGCATGAAGCGATCGAGGTCCGCCTCCATCTCCGCCGCGGTCTGCGCGTGGCTCTTGGTCAGCACCACGATGTTTTGGCGCCCGACCTGCGAAAGCGCGGACGCCAGGTGGGCGTGGGCGCCGTACTGATCGGCGGTTTCCCAGAACGTGATGCCCTGGTCGTAGCTCTGGACCAGCAGATCGGCGAACTGCGAGAGCCCCAGGCGCGTCTGGTCGGAAGCACCGTCGTTGCCATGCGTGCCGCTGCCCATGGCTAGCCGAGAGATCGTGATTCCGGTGGATCCGAGCGGCACTTGATCGGTGGCTGCCTTGCCCATCGGTGGCAGACCACCGGTGCTCACTCCCCCGTTCGTGATCGAGCTATTGGTCGCGCTCGCGACACTCGAAGTGTTCGAGGTGTTCGAGGTGTTCGAGGTGTTCGAAGTGCCGCTGACGCTCGAGGCCCCGCTCGAGGCCCCGCTCGTAGCCCCGCCGCCCCCATCCGCGGGGTGGGACGCGGAGTCGCCGCAGCCCACGAACGCGGCGCCCGCTGCCAGCCCGGACAAGAACTGGCGCCGGCTGGGCGCTGCCGAGCGTGTACCGGAACACCGCTTTGCGGACTTGCGGTCCTTCGTCATCTACTCCTCATTTCGGGATCGATATCTCGCGCTTACAGGCGGCGCTGCAACCGTCGCCGTTCTCGTTGCCACCGTCGTCGCATTCCTCGAACTCCAGAGAAATGTTGCCGTCGCCGCAGTAGGGGCCCAGCACGCAGCCGGCGGAGCACTCACCGTAACCGCCGTCGTTGGTACCATCGTCGCACTGCTCGAACTCCGACTGCACGACCGAGTCACCACAGTGCGGTCCCGCCTGACAGGTCGGCGCGCAGCCACCGTAAGCGCCGTCGTTCACGCCGTTGTCGCACTGCTCGCCGAATTGGTCTTGGACGACCGCGTCGCCGCAGCGTGGGCCTGGGGTGCACTGCGGCGTGCACTGGTTGTACTCGCCCGTGTTGCCGGTGGGCCCGTCATCACACAGTTCGCCCGGGCCAATCTCGCCGTCGCCGCAGTCCGTCAAGCAATCGCTGGGACCGGCGTTGAACCCAGAGAGCGTGAGCTTGTAGGTAGAACCCGTCTTCTTCCGCTCTGCCTGGAAGACCTTGACCTCGTAGACATTGCCCGGCTCTAGCCCGAACTCGGCCACGGTCGAAGTGTCGGGCTCGTTTTCGTCCGCGGTGTCGTCGGTGCCATGGATCTGGTCGATGGTGCCGTTGGCGTTGAGCGTGAAACGGCCCTCGGTGGGCACGTGGAGGCCGCCCAGATCGACCGCCAGCCGCCCGTTGACGAACACCCACATGTCGTCATCTCCGATGAACGACAGCTCCGCGGTCATGCCGTCCGTGTACTCGAACCAGTAGGCAATCTCGGACGTGAAGTAGAAGTTGTGCAGCGCACCACCTGGTTCGTCCCGCCAGCCCCCGAGGTACAACTCCTGAGGGATCTGGGCCGTATCCATGTCAGCGGTGGGCCCGGTCACGTCGTCGACCGGAAAGAACAGCGGGTTGCCGTCGAGCTCGAGGATCTCGACCCCGATGCAGTATCCCTCGCCGCCGCCGCATGGCGCGCACTCGGGCGTGCAGATCGCCACGCGCTCGTCGACCTCGCCCTGGCACTCGTCGAGACAGATCTGAACCGCCTCCTCGGCCTCCGCCAGCAGCGCCTCGGCCTCCTCCACCGCCGCTTCGAGCTCGGCGATTTCATCGGGATCGGGGTCTGGCTGATTCTGTGCCTGGGTCAGGGCGTTGTTGGCCTGATTCAGGGTGGTGTCGCGGATGGTGCGCACCCGCTGCGTCTCGGTCTGGCAGTGCTCGTTCTCGGTACAGCGAAGCTGCGGCTGACCCGCGAACATCTCCTGGGAATTGATGGCCCAGTTCTCGCAGCTGTCTTCGCAGTCTTCCAGTGTGTCGCCTGCCCGTCGCTCGTTGGCGGTAACGGGTGCCAGATACTTCTCACCATTGGCTCCGTAGCGGTTCACGTAGCCGCCGTTGCCGTCGGGATAGAGCACGATGGTGCCCGTGACCTGGTGATTCACCGCCTGGTCGGTGTACCAATCGGCGAAGGAGGCGGTGGTGTTGATGCACGCGTCGTCGTAGCTGGCCGCGGAAAGCACGGGCTTGCCATCAGCGGAGAGCAGCGCCTGGGGCACGTTGCGTTCGATGGTGCCGCACGAGACTCCGAAGTCGGTGTGATCTTCCGAGAAGTCTCTGAAAATGATGGGCAGCGTCAGCGTGCAGTCGTCGCCGGTGCAGGCCTCGGGAGGCTGGCAGTTGTAGCCCTCCTCCTGCACGCAGCTACTCGAGCAACCGTCGCCGTCGCGCAAGTTGCCGTCATCGCACTCTTCGCCCGCGAACATGATGCCGTCGCCACAGCTCGAGCTACAGGCCTCACCCGTTGGGCAGACGGGCTCGGCCTGGCACGTCGCCGAGCAGCCATCGAAGGGGTCCTGGTTGCCGTCGTCGCAGCTCTCCGCGCCCTCCCGTATGTTATCGCCGCAGGTGGTGGGTGTGCAGACGATCGGGTCGCCCTCGCATTTGAAGCCCGTCTCCAATCGGCAGCGCGCCGAGCAGCCGTCCGCGTCCAGCAGGTTGCCGTCGTCGCAGCCTTCGTTAGGATCGGTCACCCCGTCGCCGCAAAGGAACACCCGCGTGCACGGGGTCCCGGCATCTCGACACACGTACCCGGTCTCGACCAGGTTGCAGCGATCGGAACAGCCGTCTCCGGCCGTTGCGTTGCCGTCATCGCAAGCTTCACCGGGGCCGATTTCGCCGTCCCCACAGATGATGGTCGACACGCAGGGCTGCCCGGGTGTCTCACATATGTTGTACGGTTCTACGACACAGGTGCCGCTACAGCCATCACCGGGCAGGCTGTTACCGTCGTCACACGCTTCGGGCGGATCAAGGTTGATCTCGCCGTCGCCGCAGGCAGGACCGGACGCGACGAGCTCGCAGTCGTCGGGCGCGTCTTCTGCCTCGCAGGGGTTCTCGGCAGTGCCGCCGGGGATAATGCCACCGGTCAAACCAGGTACGGTGGTGTTGCTGCTACCCTGGTTCCCCCCCCCTTGCCCGTCGGTGGTCGAGCCAACACCGTCACTCGACGAGTCACGCCCACCGTCGGGACTGCTCGAGGAGCACGCCCACGAGGAAAGGGCCAAAGGCACAATCAAAAGGTACGAAGAGATGGCAGACGGGGTTCTCATGCAAGCGCTCTGGCTGAGAGGGTGGGTGCGGCGAAGCTCGAGACCCGAGTGGACCGGCTCTGAGCTCGCGAACCCACCGCGGGTTATCGGAACTGTAATCGGTCTGGGGCCACGAGGCGCGTCGGAAGACGCGCGCCCCTCGGCCAATTGTCGCTGAAGCTGGGACTTTCCGG
>JAICQQ010000236.1 GCA_025937785.1 Polyangiaceae bacterium | reverse complement strand
ACCGGCGGCGTCAGTGGCGAAGGCGCTACCGGCGGCGTCAGTGGCGAAGGCGCTACCGGCGGCGTCAGTGGCGAAGGCGCTACCGGCGGCGTCAGTGGCGAAGGCGCCTCGGGCGGCGTCAGCGGCGAAGGCACCGGCGGCTCGAGCTAGCCGCGGAGGCCGGTGTGAGTCGATCCGAGCCCATTCCGCCTCGACCAGCCTGGTCGCGTGGGCTCCGGCTGTGCGGCGTCACGGGCACCAACGGTAAAACGTCGACGACGTTCTACCTGAGTGCGATGCTCGGGACGCCCACAGCGCCCTGTGGCTATACCACTACGTTGGGCACTTACCTGGGCGCGCAGAGGCTCGACCTGCCCCATAGCTACGGGGGTATGCTCGACGGGATGCGCGCTTGTTTGGCGCGCGGTGGCCGCCACGTCGTGCTCGAGATCACGAGCGAGACCCTGGCGCGCGGTTTTGCCCAGCTGTGGCCTTGCGACGTTGGTGTGTTCACCAACCTGAGTCATGATCACCTCGACGCGCACGGCAGCTTCGAGCACTATTTCGCGAGCAAGGCCCAGCTGTTTCATATGCTCCCGAGCGGAGCGCATGCCGTGATCAACGGCAACGACGAGGTGGCTCCCGTACTGGCGGAAGTGCTGCCGCCCGAGGCAAAACTGGTGAGCTACGGGATGCGCTCGCGTGTTTGTGAGCTGCCACTCGACGTCGTCGGCCACGAGCCGAGCATCAGCTGGGATGGCACCTCGTTCGACGTCACGCTGCCCGCCGGCCAGGTATCGAGGCTGACCGTTCCGACGATCGGGGACGTGTTTGCCGAGAACGCGCTGGCAGCACTGGCTGCGGCCGTGGCCTCGGGTGTCGAGCCCGAGCTGGCCGCCGAGCGGCTGAAACGTTGTCCCGGCATCCCGGGGCGCTTCGAGTGCGTGGTCGAAACGCCGCGCGTGGTCGTCGACTATGCGCACAGCCCCGACGCGCTCCAGCGCACCTTGCAGACGGCTCGGAAGCTCTGTTCCGGAGCGCTCACCGTGGTCTTCGGTGCGGGTGGCGGCCGAGATCGCCTCAAGCGTCCGCTGATGGGGCGCGCGGCAGAGCTCGCCGATCGGATCTTCGTCACCACCGACAACCCCAGGCGCGAGGACCCTGCGCGAATCGCCGGAGAAATCGTGGACGGCATCGAGGCGCGCGACAAGGTAAACCTGATCCTCGACCGGCACGAAGCCATCGACCGAGCCATCGCCGACGCGAGCGAGGGCGACGTGGTAGTGATCGCCGGGAAGGGCCACGAAACCGGTCAGATCATCGGTGACACCGTGACGCCCTTTTCGGACCGCGACGAAGCCCGACGCTCCGCCAGCAACCACACTCGCCCGCTCGACCCGTCGCGCGGATCAGCCCCCTGACAGACGGCTCACAAGAAGCGGAGTATCTCCGCCGCCATCTCGTCGAGCGGCGCTTGCGCCGCAGAATAACCCGCTTCCTGGACACAGCGGGGCATGCCGTACACGACGCACGAGCGCTCGGACTCCGTCAGCACCGAGCCCCCGGCACGGTGAATCGCGCTGGATCCGAGCAAGCCGTCGTCTCCCATACCGGTCAGCACAACGCCCAGCGTTCGACTGCCGAAGACTCCTGCCGCCGACTCGAACAGCACGTCTACCGACGGCGCATATGCTGCGCCACCCTGATCGGTGTCTACAGCTACGCACTCGTGCTCGCCGCGGCGAACGATGCGTACGTGCGCCCCCCCACGCGCCAGCACCGCCAGGCCGGGGCGGAGCACGATACCGTCTTGGGCCTCGCGCACATCGAGCGCCGAGCCCGCATCCAGACGAGCCGCCAGCGCCTCGGTGTAGCCGAACGGAATGTGCAACGCGATCACGATCGGAACCGGTAAGCTGCCCGGCAAGGCGGCGAGCAAGCGCGTGATAGCCTGTGGCCCGCCCGTCGAGGTGCCCACCACGATCACGTCGCGGTATCGGCTCTCCGTGGTGGGGGCCGCCTGGCCCACGAGCGACGTGAAGCGTCGCGGGCGAGCAGCGGCTGCGTGTTTCACCTTGCGGATCAGCTCGTCGCGCACCTCGTACAACTGGTCCGTGGCCAGCGCCGTTGGTTTGCGTACGATATCGAGCGCGCCGGCCTGCAACGCCGCAGCGCCTAGCTCGGTTTCACCGTCAGAGGTGCTGACGACGATCACCCGCGGCGCACCTTCGAGCGGCAGCCCTTCGAGGACCCCCAACCCGTCCAGGTTGGGCATCATCAAATCGAGCGTCAACACATCGGGGTTGAGCTCGGCGACCTTCTCGAGTGCGTCGAGTCCGTCGCGCGCAATGCCGACGACTTCGATCTCCGCGCTGACACCGAGTAGCTCGCGCAGTACCTTGCGGACGAATGCCGAGTCATCGACGATCAGAACGCGAATTGGAGCGGTCAAAGCTGCGACTTTCGATACAGGAACACACCACCGCGTTCTTCACACTCCAGCGCAGCACCGAATCGCATCAAGGACTCCGACACACCAACGAATAGCGCGCCACCGGGGCGCAGCCGCTCCTGGAGGCACTGTACCACCTGCGACACGAGCTGATCGCGAAAGTAGATCAATACGTTACGACACAAGATCACGTCGAAGCCACCCAGCGCTCGGACGGCCGTCGAGTCCAACAGGTTGACGTACCGCCAGTCGATGGTTCTGCCAAGGTCGCCTACGACTCGGATCCCATCGTCATCGAGATGCAGCCACTTCGCCGCTAACTCGGGCACGGGCACGTGACGCAGGGAACGCCGGCCGTGCCGCCCTGCCCGGGCTCGCTCGAGAGCAGCTGTACTCACGTCCGTGGCGACCAGCTCCACCTTCGACGAGATACCGTGCTGATCGAGTAACATCGCGAGCGACAGCGGTTCCTCGCCCGTCGAACAAGCTGCGCACCAAACGCGTGGCGTGTGGCCAGCCTGCACGAGCGGCAGCAGAAACTGTGTCACCGCCAGCTGCAACGGCTCGAACTCTCGGAAAAAGAAGGTTTCGTTCACGACCAATGCATTGACCAACGCTTCGAACTCGGACTCGCTGTTGGGATCGTAGCGCAAGAAGTAGTAGTAATCGAGCAGCGACTCGAAGCCCGCTTCACTCGCTCGCCCCGCGAGTTTGGAGGCCAGCAACGCCTGATCGGTCGACGCGTACGACAGACCTACCCGCTCTTCGATCAGCGCACTCAGGATTGCAAATAGTTGCGGGGTCAGCTCGAGATTGGTCATGCGTGTGTTACTGGGCGAGCAACAGGTGACATACACGCCGCACCTCAGGATCCGAATCCTCCTTGGCCATGCGCCGCAAGGCAGCGTGCGCTTCGCCGCTACCGATGGCCGCCAGCGTCGTAGCCGCGGCCTTGCGCGCCGCCGGGTTGTCGACGGTGAGCGCTTCGAACAGCGCCTCCGTCGCTTCAGCTTGGTTCAGTCGCGCCAGAACGTGGGTCAGTTGGATGGCATGTTCATCATCGGCCGCATAAAGCGCCATGCACAGCCCCGCGACACGCTCGGCTTGCGGCTGGCACAGTGCCGCATGGGCGCGTTGCGCGCGCTCGGGGTCTTTCAACAAGGCCGCCAGCACCAGCGTGGCTTCGGTCGAGCCGCGCTTGCCCAGAAAGCCGATTGCAGCTGCGCGCACGTTTTCGTCCCGGTCGTCCAATGCCCGCGCGAGAACTGCCAGGGTCTCGGGTGTGTCGAAGTTCGCCAGCGCGGAGATCGCGATCAGCCGCGTCGCGACGTCGTTCGCTTCGGCGTGGCGCACCAAAAGCGGAATCGCTTGCTGCCTCGCGGACAAGCCGAGTCCGATCAAGGCGGCCCGGCGTTGATCGAGGTCGCCGCCCGTTGCCGCCGCACTCAACGCTTCGAAGGCGCGTTCGCCACCCAAGCGTGCCAGCGCCTCGATCGCAGCGACGCGCACCTGCCCGGCAAAATCTGCGAGCCGCTCGGTGACGGCTGCGACAGCCGCGGCGTCACCGAGCTTGCCCAATGACTGGCACGCGAAGTAGCGCACCCAGGGTTCGTCGTCGCGCAGGGCTGTCATGAGCCGCGCGACGACCGGCGGCTCCGCGCTGGTGCCCCCGAGCGCGCGAACGGCAGCGGCGCGCGTCGCGGCCGCAGCGTCGCCGGCCAACTCGAGTAGCAAAGCGACGGCGCGTGGGCTCTCGATCAACGCCAGCCCGTGTATCGCGGCATCGCGGACACGCGGATCGGGGTCTCGGGTGGCCACCTCGAACACCGGAAACGCGTCGGCTCGTCCGGTATACGACAGGACCCGCAGTGCGGCGCGGCGTACCTCGGGCGCGTCCGCTGCCGCCGCGGTCGTGGCCAGCGTCGCAGTGTCCTGGGAGCCCAAGGCCGTGATCGCCGAGATTGCCGCTTGCACGACTGCCGGTGAAGGGTCGTGCAAGCTCTCGAACAGAGCGGGGGTTGCCTCGGCCCTGCCCATGTTGGCCAGAGCCTCACAAGCCAGCCGGCGCACGCTGGCGCTTTCGTCACGCAAGCACTCGATCACCGCATCCAGCGTGCTCGCGCGAGAAACGATCGGTAAGATCGCTTCGCGGCGCAGGGAATTCCCCGTGCGGAGCGCCTCCGTCCATTGCAGGTCGGAACTGCGCGCCAGCCGCTTCACGACTCCTGCGGCAGCGGCAGCAACGGCCGGAGCAGCGTCGAGAGCCGAGAGCAGCGTGCGCGTGGCCGAGTCGTCGTGTAGGCACCCGAGCACCACGACGATCGCCACCTGCTCCGACACGTCGGCGCCGTTCATGCAGTGCATCAAGCGCCGCGCCGCCCCGCTCGGCGCCGCTTGACGTAGCGCCTCCTCGATCGGCAAGCTCGTGCCCAGACGCTCGCCATAACGTTGCCTCAAGTCGGCGAGCGCGGCTGCCGCAGCTCTAACGACGCCGTCGCTGCCCACCGCCAGCAGGCGACACAGGGGAGCGACAGCCGCACGGTCGCCGGTGCGGCCGAGCGCACGCATCGCCTCGAAGCCGTACTGCGCGTTATCGAGGAGCGCCACGAGCGGCGCAATCGCGCGCGGGTCGCCGCTCTTGCCCAGTACACCGATCGCCGCAAAACACCGGAAGAAACGCCGACTCTCCACCGCTTTCACCAAAAGGTCGACCACGCCGCGCCCACCGACCCGGCCCAGCGCCTCGATGGCAGCGACGGCGACGTTGTCGTCGGTGTGTTCGACCAAGCGCGCGAGCGTCTCCAACGAGGCCCGGCTGTTACGCCGCCCCAAGATCTGTGCAACGTCGGCCAAGACCGCGGGCGCCGCCGAGGGCTCGAGACGCGTCAGCGCTGGCTCGACATCCCCATTCGAAGCGACCAACGCGTCCACCGTGGCGGCGATGCGGGTTTCGTCGTCGCGCTCTCGGACCAACGAGGCGCACAAGGCCGGCAGCGCCGCCTCGCCCAGCAATCCCAGCGCCGCTACTACCTCTCGCCGCACCGTCCAACTCGGATCGAGCCGCATGGCGAGCAATGCGTCCAGTGCGCCGGGGCCACTGCAGGCGAGCGCCCGCACGCGCTGCAAGCGCTCTGACTCCGACGGTGCTTGGGAGCGGGGATCGGTCACACCGGATCCGCTGTCTGCGACGGTACTGCCGGCGCCGCGCTGCCTGCGGCAGCCGGAGGCGAGCCTTGGAGCTCCCTGATCAATTGGTCGAGCGCATTCGCCTCCGCGAGGTAGCCACTGCGCAAAGCCTGCGCTTCGGCGATCAGCCCGCCGAGCGTGTCTTCTTGCTCGGCCCGTGCCTGCGCGTGAATGGCAGCCGAAAGGTCGCGCGCGCGACCGCGAATCTCGGTGACGACCTGCGCCAACTGCTGACTACCGGTGGCTTGCTCCGCAATCGACCCCACGATGCGCTCCAAGGTCGCTGCGTAGCGCGCCGTACTGGTGCTCAGGCCGCCGACGACTTGGGTTTGTTCGCTCACGGCGCGCGCGCTCTGCTTGGCGATGCGCCGCACGTCGTCGCCGGCCTTGGTCAGCTCGACGCTGGCCTTGGTCTGCTCCGTCATCGCGGTTGCTAGTTGGGCGGCCGCCTGCCGCACGTCGACCACCGACGCCTCGATTTCCTTGACGGCCCGCGCTTGCTCCAGCACCGCCTTGGCTGTTTGGACTGCGAGCGTGCGTTGCTCGCTCACCGTCTGCGCGAGCTCGTTCGCACCTTTGGCTTGTTCGCTCAAACCGAGCAGCGTGCGCTGCGCGACGCCCGCAACCTGTTGGGCCATGCCGTAGACGCTGGCCGTCGTTTGGGTTTGTTCCGCGGTCGCGCCGCTCACTTGCTGAGCCATCTGACGCATCCGGGCGGCGGTCTTGGCCATTTCAGCGGCTGCGTCGCTTTGCTCGCTGGTCGCGCCGGTGATCTTTTTGGCAGCGCTCGTGATCTCTGCGTTGGCTCTGACGATATCGCGCAACGCGCGAGCCTGCGCCGCCATCGCCTCTTTGGTCTGCTTGGCGCTCGTGCGCATCTCGCTCATCCCGTGAGCGACGGCGTGCGAAACCTTGGTCTGCTCGCTCGCTCCTTGAGCGATTTTTCGCGCTTCGTCGCTGGTGCGGCCGGCGCTTTGAGTCATGCCTGAAACGGCCGAGGCTTGCTCGCCGTTGGCGCGGTCGATTTCGCGCACCGCCGTACCCAGCTCCTCGACGCTGCTCAAGATCAGGCCCAGGCCTCGCTCCGCGTCCGCCGCGAGCCGAGTGCCTTCATCGGCGGCGCGCACACCTTCGGCGGACGTCGTCATGGCCTCGCGTGCGGTACTCTGTAACCCACGAACGATCTTGGCGATATCGCCGCTCGACGTGGCTGCCTTGTCGGCTAGGGCGCGGATCTCTTCCGCAACCACGGCAAAGCCGCGTCCGTGCTCCCCCGCTCGTGCGGCCTCGATACTGGCATTCAACGACAACAAGTTGGTGCGATCGGCGATCAAATTGATGGCCTGCACGATATCTCCGATGTCTTCGGCCTTCTTGCCCATCTCCTTGATCACATCGGAGGATTCGACCATCGTGGCACGAATGGCCTTCATGCCCTCGATCGAACGATTGACGGTCGCGCCGCCTTCTCGCGCCGCGCCTATCACGCGCTCCGCATGCTGGCGCGCACCTTCGATGACACCAGTAATCTTGCGTGAGGTCGTATCGAGCTGGGCAGCAGCCGTGGCGGTAGTCGTCGCCAAACTACTGATGAGCTCGGCCCCGTGCGCTACGCTCTGTGAGGAGCGTGCCAGCTGTTCGACCGCGCTGGCGTTCGAGTCCACGACGAGCGCCGATTTTTCAGCCGTCACGGCCACTTCTTCCACCGACGAGGCAATCTCCGTCACCGACGCGGCGTTCGCTGCGAGCGAGGTCTCGAAGCTGCGCACCAGCTCGGCAACGCCGCGCACGGAGCGCAGCATCTGCTCCGCACCGGCGGCGACACTTTCCGCCGACGCGCTCATCTCTCCCGCGTGGCCCGCCGTTCGCTCGAGGCCAGTCGCGATACCCGCCAGCGCCGTCGCGGTGGCCGAGATGTCGCTGGCCGCGGCTTGGGTGTCACTCGTCAGACGCGTGATACCTTTCGCTAGCTCCTCGACCGTCGAAGCCACCTCCTGAATCGCCGTAGCCGTGGCTTCACCGCGCGCCGCACCGTCCGCCAGGCTGACGCTGGTCTCGCGAGCGCTGCTCGCCAGCTGCTCGCTGGCGGCGCTGAGGTTGGTGGCCAACGACTCGACGCCCTTCACGGTGCGGGCAACCTGCTCTAGCGCCACCGCCGTGGACTCCGCGGACGCCGCAAGTAATTGGGTGTCCTTGTCGATCCCGGCGATCGACGCGGTGAGTTCTTGCAGTTGGCTGGCGTTACCCACCAAGCCGTGCAAAGTCTCCTTGGCGGTTTCGCTAACCTCGCGCTGGGCGCGAGCCAACCCGAGGACAGTCGCGTTCGTCTCCTCGATCGAAGTAACTACGCCTTCTACGGAGGCACGCATCTGTTCCGCGCCAGCGCCGCGCTCGCTGCGCTCCGCCGCGAGCTGCTGCAGGCTGAGCTCGAGAGCTTCGGCTTTCTTCGCGCCCTCTTCGAAACGCCGCACGATCTCCTTTGCACGCACGGCCTGGCCTTCCTGCGCTGTTCCACCGTTAGTTGCCACTAGGCACCTCCTCACCGATTACCTTCCGACTGTCGATGAGCAGCAGGAGACGCTTCCCCGACTGAGCCACCGACGTTACGTATCCTGCCGCTTGCTGAGCCACCAGCTCCGGCGGCGGGCGAAACTGGTCCGCGTCGAGGCGCGCTACTTCGCGCGCGCTGTCTACCAAAAGCCCGACGCTGCGCTCGTCGCATTGAACGACCACGATGCGCGAGTCGAGCGTAGGCTCGATCGACGGCAACCCGAAGCGCAGCCGCAGATCGACGACCGGCACGACACGCCGGCGGATCTGCGCCAAGCCCGCGACATAGGCCGGCGCGCCCGGCACGTAGGTAGCGCCGTTGAACGATTCCATGTGCAACACCTCGCTAGACGAGAGCACGTAGTCCGCGCCCGCCACCTGGAACAGGACGTACAGATCGCTCATGCGCTCACCGCCGATGCCGACTGGCTCGATGCTTGGGCCAAACCGAGCAGGTCGAGCACCAACGTGGGTCGACCGTCGCCGAGATCCGTGGCGCCCGAAACACCCGTGACTTTGACGAGCGGGTCTTCCAACGGCCGCACCACGACTTCTTGCTGTCCGAACATGCGATCGATGGCGAACGCAAACGGTTCGCCCGCGCGCCTGACTATCAATGCTTTCGACGCCCCTGCCTGCTCGTCATCGAGGGCGAACAATCCGGCGAGCGGCAACAGTGGAATCGCCTGCCCGCGACGCTCGATCAGCTTGACCTGCTTCGCCTGCGACGCAGGCGCCGGTGGCGCCACGATCGGCGCCGTGGACAGATCGATGATCTCTTCCACCATCGACACCGGCACGACGAAGGTCTGACCGGCGCAGGCGAAGCTGAAGGAATCGACGATAGAAAGCGACAGAGGAATACGCAAAGTGAAGGTCGTACCCGCGCCGGCCTCGGTCTCCAGCGTCAAGCTGCCACCGAGCGCGCCCACGGCGATGCGCTGGACGATGTCCATGCCCATGCCGCGCCCGCTGGTACTCGTGGCTTGGTCGACCGTGGAGAACCCGGGCAGCGTAAGGATCTCGAGCAACTCTCGCTGCGTCCGCGGCGCGGCGCGGCCGGCCCGACGCGCGACCCGTGCAGCGTCGATACCGCGACCGTCGTCGCTGACACGCAGCTCGAGCTCGCTGTTGGAGTGCTCGAAGCACGCGACGGTGATGCATCCACGTTCCGGCTTACCCAGGGCTGCACGCTCCAGAGCTGGTTCGATCGCGTGATCGACCGCATTGCGGACCAGGTGAACGATCGCCGGAAAGACCCGCTCGGCCACGGCCTTGTCGAGCTCGGCTGAACCCGCCTCGAGTTCGAGCTGCACGGTCTTACCCGTGCTGCGCCGCATGCCGCGTACGATCAGCGGTACTCGTTCCAAGAGTTCACGAACGGGCACCATGCGTGCGCGTGTGATGCAGCCACGCAGATCGCGCAGACGTCGCGCGTTCTCGTCGACGATGGCACCGAGCTCGCGCACGTCGACGCCCTGTTCGCGCAGTGCGTGGACCGCGCGAGCCAGACGAAATCGCGTAACCACGAGCTCCGACAGCTTCTCCATGGCGTCGTCCAGGCGCGCCACGTCGACGCGAATCGAGCTGGTCCTCAGGGGCGCGTCAGCGTCGCTTCCCTCTTCATCGCTCGACTCCCACGCGGGCGGTGGCTCGGTCGGATGCACCTCGATCACCACTTCGTGCACATCACTCACTTGAACACTCGCGGCTTCGGCGACCCCTTCGTCCGAGACATCGGTGATCACGAGCAACGCGAACTGCAATGCGGCTGGGGCGTGTTCGCTCTTGGGGATGGCCAGGGGCACGACCTTGACGACGTCGGCGATCTTCCCGAGCCGCTCGCGCACCTTGGTGATGGTGGTGCCCTCCGCCGTCCGCGCGGGTGACGGCACGTAGTCGACGCGCAGAACCCGGCGATCGCCCGAGGCGCCTTGAATCAGTTGTAGCTGCTCGCTGGCGCTGAGCTTCGAGAGCAACTCCGGCTCCAGAGCGATGGTGGAAGGCGGTGCGGCGGGTACGCCCTCGGTCACGGGGCGCAGCGCGACCAGGGCTGCGACCAAGTCTTGGGGGGCCGGCGGTACCTGCTTGCCCGCGGCGAAGGCCGCAACTCGGGCTTCGATCGCCTGGACTCCTTTCAGCAGCACCTCTACCGCCGGCAGCGAGAGACGCCCGCTGCCCCGGTCCGCCAGGCGCAACACGGCTTCCATCTCGTGTGCAACGTCGACGACGGCGTCTACTCCGATCATCGCCGACAGGCCCTTGAGGGTGTGCAGCGCGCGGAACAAGTCGCGGACGCCGCGCGGATGGGGCTCGTTTCGATGCAAGCCCGCCTCTATTGCCAACAGGTCTCGATTGGCCGTCTGCAGGTGCTCCTCCGCCTCGGCCAAGTAGCCCGCGACGAACTCCTGACGGTCGAGCGTCGTCACGCGGTGGCGCTCGTCAGGGCGGGAAGGAGCGCGCGAACCTCAGCCAAGATGTCGGTCGGCTCGAACGGCTTGGTCATGAAGCGCGTCGCGCCCGTAGCGAGCGCTCGATCGCGCGACCCTTCATCGCCCCGGGTGGTGACGACGATGATGGGGACGTCGCGCAAAGCGTCCTGCCCACGCACGAACTCCAACACCTCGAATCCACCGATGTCGGGCATGTTGAGATCGAGAAACACCAGCGCGAAGCGACCTAAAGAGAGGCGTTCGATGGCCTCGAGTCCACTCGCCGCGTGGGTGAAGTGCAAATCTGCCACACCGCGCAAACAAGCGACGATCATTTCCCGCATCACCTTGCTGTCGTCGACGATCAGTATCTCCACGTCTACTTCGCTCGCTCGTCAGGTCGCTGCCAATTGTCCCCGCGAGCAACATAAGAGGCGACCGTGGAACTGTCCAGTCACTTCCTGATGCGTTTGCGAGTGTGACCTTCGAAGCTTTTGCTATAACGCAGCCGTGAGTTCTGGAATCCCGCGACGAAGAGTATGGATTGTCGACGACAGTCCGCTCGATGCGCAACGAGCTCGCAACGCTCTGGTGAGCTCTTATGACATCGAGGTATTTCAAGACGGTGCGAGTGTCCTAGAATGCCTCACCAGCAAGCCGCCACCGGACGTGCTGGTGCTCGATTGGGTGATGCCAGGCATCTCGGGCCCCGATGTCTGTCGCTTCCTCCGGACCCAACCCGACCACGGGAGCGCGATCGGCATCGTGCTTTTGACGGCGCATCGAGCCGTCGAGCAAATCGTAGAGGGTCTATCGGCAGGGGCGAATGACTACCTGGCCAAGCCCTACGAGCCGGAGGAGCTCCAGGCCAGGGTCATGTCGCAGGTGCGGGCGCGCGAACTCTTGGAACGCGCGACACGAGCTGAACGGGTGACCCACGGTTTGCTCGAGAGCGCACCCGACGCGATGCTCGCGATCGACCTGGAAGGCCGCGTTGTCTTTGCGAACAGCGAAGCGGGCCGGGTGTTCGAATGCGTGACCAAAGCGCTGGTTGGACAACCGATTCATGCGCTGATCCCTGCCTGGTCGGACCTCGCGGAGCAGCTCGCCAACGATCCCGCGCGGCCGCTGCCGGACGTCACGATAGGCACACGCGTCTTTTCCCCGACCAATCGCGCGACGCTCATCTCCGACCAGGCGGCGGCCACCGTGTCGTTGCGCGACGTCACCGCACGTCGCGCCGCCGAAGCCCGGCGCTTGGACTTCTACTCCATCGTGGCGCACGACCTGCGCTCGCCGCTGGGCGCTATCTCTCTGCGCACCGAGTTGATTCTGCGCGGCGAGCGGGGGGCGCTCACCCCCGAAGCTGCAGCAGACGTTCGCAAGATCGATCGAGATATCAAATCCCTGACAGTACTCATCAACGACTTCCTGGAGATGGCCTCGGTCGAGAATGCGCCGATCACCATCGAGCGTTCGAACATCGACATCTCCTCGTTGCTCGACGCCACGATGGAAGGTGTGCGGCCGTTGCTCGAGGCCAATCGTCTGGCGTGGCGCCGCATTGCGACGGCGTGTTCTCCGAGCGATTGTCGCGTCTCTGGCGACGTGAATCGCTTGAACCAGGTCTTCGGCAATCTGATCGGCAACGCCATCAAGTTCACCGAATCGCCGGGGCTCATCACGACCGAAGTGCGCCGGGTAAACGGCAGTGTCGAAGTCAGCGTCGCCGACACCGGCCGTGGTATTCCGCAGCAGGCACTACCCACCTTGTTCGACCGCTACACGCGCGCAGAACGCGGTGTGCCGGGCAGCGGGTTGGGGCTGATGATCGTGCGCGAGATCGTGCAAGCACACGGCGGCAGCGTGGGGGTCGAGAGTGAAGTCGGCGCGGGGAGTCGATTCTGGGTCCGGCTGCCGGCCCTGCAGAATGCCAGCAGATGACTTGGCGCTCGAGGCGTCGAATCGCTAGACGCCCCGCACTTCCGGCAAGTCTGCCACGGCGGCGCGCAACGTCTCGGTCAAACCGTGCAGCCCAAACTT
>JAICQQ010000004.1 GCA_025937785.1 Polyangiaceae bacterium | reverse complement strand
TCCACCACATGGCGGTTCGACTTGGTTGCGCAGCCGCGCACCGAAGTCGGGCCAGGAGGGTCATAGCCACGAATTGGGCACGTCGGTATGTGCCCTTGTTGAGCGAGCTCACCTGTGAACCCGGTCTTGCACTCGCGATGCAGCGGGAATGCTAGAGGTGAAGGCCCTGGAGGACGAGGGCGCCTTGGACTTCGCCGTTTCGGAGACGCGTGAGGGCCTGGTTCGCTTCGCTGAGGGGGAGCGTGGTGACGGCGGTGCGGATGCGGGTCTTGGCGGCGAGCGGAAGGAAGTCGTCGCCGTCTTTGCGCGTGAGGTTCGCCACGGAGACGAGCTGTCGTTCTTGCCAGAGCAGCCGATACGGAAAGCTCGGGATGTCGCTCATGTGGATGCCGCCACAGACCACCCTGCCGCCGGGGCGCACTGCGGCGAGCGCCTGCGGCACCAGCGCTCCCACAGGCGCGAACAGGATCGCGCTGTCGAGCGCGACCGGGGGCGTTTCGGTTGCGTCGCCGGCCCAGCGCGCACCGAGGCTCCGGGCGAACGCTTTGGCGGCTGCGTCGCCGGGGCGGACGAAGGCGAACACGTCACGGCCCTGGTGAACGAGGAGCTGCGCCAGAATGTGTGCGGCGGCACCGAAGCCATAGAGACCGACCCGCTCGCCCCGCTGCTCGGCGTCGGCGATCGAGAGCGCGCGGTAACCGATGAGTCCGGCGCACATGAGGGGTGCGGCTTCGCTGTCCTCGAACACGTCGGGGATCCGAAAGCAGTAGCGGGCCTCGGCGACGAGCTCGCCCGCGTAGCCGCCGTGCAGGGTGTAGCCTGTGAACTTGGCGTTTGGGCACAGGTTCTCTTGCTTGCGCAGGCAAGCGTCGCAGGCGCCGCAGGTGAACCCGAGCCAGGGCACACCGACACGCTCGCCGACCTCGAGCGCGGTCACTTCCCTGCCCCGTTCTTCGACCGCGCCGATCACCTCGTGCCCCGGGATCACCGGCAGCATCGGCTCGGGGAGCTCCCCGTCCACGAGGTGCAGGTCGGTGCGGCAGACGCCACAGGCGCGGACCCGAATGCGGACCTGAGTGGAGCCCACGGCGGGAGGCTCGAGGTCCGCCGCACGGAGCGGAGCGCCTGGAGCGTCGAGCAGCATCGCGAACATGGCGCCTTCAGGTTTACCCGGATACCTCCGTGCTCGCCCCCCAAATACGGAACGACCCCGCTCGACGCATCGAGGCGGGGTCGTGTCCTACTGCACTCACGCGGGGCGCCTATTGCGCTCACGCGCGTCGCGCGTCGCTGAGAATCAGCCGGCGCTGGCTTCGCCGCTGGCCGAAGCGCTCGCTTGCACCGACACGTTGATCGATGCGGAGGCCTTGGCTTGCGCTTCCAGAGAAGCTGCGAAGCATCCGCCGACCTTCATGGCTGCTTGACCGCCACCGGTGACGGCTGCCTGCACACCCTCGAGGGAGGCCTGCACCGAACCGACGACGCCTTCGAGCTTGCCCTTCATGCCCATGGTGACCTTGAGCAGCGCGGGCAGGTTCGCTTCGAGTGCAGCTGCGAGCTTGGTCGCCGCTTCCGCGTCGGCCGCACCCTGGAGCTTCACCATCACGCGAGCCGGAGAACACTCGAGCTCTGCGTTGAGCTTGGCGTCACAGTTCGCCTTGCACTCCGCCGACATCTCGGGTGGCTTGACTTCGCCGCTGCACTTCGGTGCTTCCATCTCGACGCTGCATTCGCCCGAGCATTCGCCCTTGCACTCTGCTTGGCCCGAGACCTTGCACTCGGCGCTGCAGGTGCCCTTGCAATCAGCGCTGCAGGTGCCGGAGCCGCCACCTTTGCAGGTGCCTTCGCAGCGACCGTCGCACTTACCAGTGGCGTTCTTGCCTTCGCAGGTGCCTTGGCACTCGCCGTCGCACTTGCCGCTGAAGTTGCCTGAGCACTCGCCCTTGCACTCGCCGCTGCAGCTGCCGGAGCACTCGGCGCCGGCTTCGACGGTGCAAGAACCCTTGCACTCGCCGCCGCACTTGCCGCTGATCTCTCCGCCTTCACAGGTGACCTTGGCTTCGCCCGGCTTGATGTCAGCGTTGCATTCCGCTGCGCAGTCGGCCATGGCAGACATCGAGGCTTTGCACTCGGGAGGTTGAACGTCGACCGTCAGTGAACCGCTGGCCTTGGCCTTGAATTCGCCAATGGCGGCCGCAGCTGCAGCGCATGCTGCTTCGGCCTTCTTACCCGGGCCGTCTTCTTTCGGAGCGAGATCTGCATCGGACTTGCCGAGATCTTTCGCCAGGTTCGAGCAGGCCGTCGTGACTTCCCCCTCGACCTCGACGGCAATTTTCTGGAGGTTAGCGCCTGCAGCCAACGCAGCCTTCACTTTTCCTTCCAGTTCACCTTCTAGTCCAAAGTTTGCACTCATGATCGCAGACGCATCTGCGATGTCCGCCGGGCAGCCTCCTGGAAGACTACCGGCGCCCGGCATGCCGCCGCCGCAATCTGTTAGGAATAGAGGACCAGCAGCCAACGCTGCAAATCCGGTGACCGGTCTCATGATTCTGCGCCAGTTAAGGCTATTCATACCTTCATACCTCCTCGGATCGCCCGCTCACCGGGTTGACCCAGCGCCGGAAGCTACACCTCTCGCTCGGCGATGAGAACCCAACATTTGTGCTGGGTCCCTGAAAAAATAGCGGCGCCGTCTGCGGGTGCAGTAATGTTGGATTCCCCACGCACAGCCGCGCACAAGCGATGTAGGCGCTTATGGAACCATGAGCGCCCGGCCTGGCGCTCGGCCGCAGCCGGTGGTTGAGTGGGCAGCTGTCAGCAGCGATCGGCTGTTAGCTGTCACCGGTCGCAGGAGCGCTGGTCGGCTGCGGCGCTGAGCTGCGCAACGCGGAGAGCAGAGCCGCTGAGGGAGAAAGTTGAGCCGAAAGCTAGCGCTTCGACTCAGGGTCAGCGCCAGAAAACGGTAGCTCGATCTGCTTTGCGGCCGCGGGATCTGCAGGCGCCTGCTGCCCGCGTTCGGCCAGCAGCTCTTGCTCGCGGGCGATGTCTGCCTCGATGACTTCGGGGTTGTCGAGGGCGAAGGCCAGTGCGTCGAACACTTTGGCAGGCTCGAGCTGCGGGTAACGCTTCAGCAAGCGTTCGACGCTGGTACCGTTCTGGTAGAACGCGTAGAGCCGTCGCACCGGTACCCGCGAACCGGCCACGTGCGGGCTGCCCCCGAGTACCCTTCGGTCCACACGCACGTGAGGATGCGGAACGAGGACGATGGGCAGCGGCACGAATACTCCTGGTGGCTCGACGGACTAGGCGAGTGCTTTCGAAATAGAATCGACAACCTGTTCGGGGGTCAAGCCATACACGCCGGCCAGCTCTTTGTAGGGCCCGGAGGCGCCGAACCGATCGATGCCGAGGCGGATCACGTCCGTTCCGGCTTCGGCCCATGGCGTGGTCACCCCGGCTTCGAGCGTGACCGTGCGCAGGCCTTTCGGAAGCACCGCCGCCTGGTAGTCGGCGGCCTGTCGCCGGAACAGGTCCCAGCACGGCGCGGACACCACGCGCACCTGCCGCCCGCGGTCGTTCAAAAGCTTCTTCGCAGCTACGGCAACGCCCACCTCGCTGCCGGTCGCCACGATGGCGAGCTCGGGCGCCGCGTCGCTCGCCAGCACGTAGGCGCCCCGCAGGATCGTGTCGGGATCGAAGCCTGCCGGGCGCTCGAGTTGGGGCACGTTCTGACGGGTCAGGCAGAGCGCGGTGGGTCCGTCTTTGCGCAGCATTGTGTGGGCCCACGCGGCTGCACACTCGAGCGCGTCCGCAGGCCGGAATACGTCGAGGTTCGGTATCAGCCGCAGGCTCCACACCTGTTCGATGGGCTGATGGGTGGGACCGTCTTCGCCGACGAAGATCGAGTCGTGGGTGAATACGTAGCCGACCGAGAGCCCCATCAGCGCGGCCAGGCGGATGCTGGGGCGCATGTAGTCCGCGAAGACCAGGAACGTGGAGCAGACCGGTACGAAGCCGCCCGACAAAGCCAGACCGCTGACGATGCCGCCCATGGCGTGCTCGCGGATGCCGAAGTGCAGGTTCTTGCCCTGGTACGCGCCGGCTTTGACGCTCGTCGTGGCCTTGACGTCGGTCTTGGTCGAGGCGTTCAGATCCGCGGAGCCGCTCACCAGGCCAGGTACCAGTTCGGCGAGCTTCTGGATGATCTTTCCGGAGTGGGAGCGCGTGGCGTCGACCTTGTCCTCGAGCGAGGCCCGGAGCTGCGCGTAGAGATCGGCAGGCACCTGACGCGTCACGACCTGATTCAGCCGTGTCTTTTGCTCCGCGGGGAGCGCTTCGACCGCGCGCTGCCACGCGGAGTAAGCTCGGCGATTCTCTTCGAGCCGTGGCCCGAACACGTCGCTGGCACCCGGCGGCACGTGAAACTCGGGCTCGAGCGGCCAGCCTGCGGCGGCCTTCGTGGCGCGCACTTCGTCCTTGCCGAGCGGCGAACCGTGCGACGCGGAGGTGCCCTGTTTGTTGGGGGCGCCGATCGCGATCGTGGTCCGCGCGACGATGAGCGAGGGCTTCGCCGCACTCTGAGCGCGCCGGAACGCTTGATTCAACTGGGCTCGATCGTGGCCATCGACGTGCTGCGTCGCCCAACCGTAAGCGGCGAAACGCGCGGCGACGTCTTCGCTGAATGCGAGATCGGTCTTGCCGTCGATGGTGATGTGGTTGTCGTCGTAGAGCACGATCAAGTTGTCGAGGCCGAGGTGCCCGGCGAGGCTGGCCGCCTCCGAGCTCACGCCCTCCATCAGATCGCCGTCAGAGGCGAAGGCGTAGACTCGGTAGTCGATCAGGGGCGCGCCGCCGTTCACGCGAGCCGCGGCCATCTTCGACGCCAACGCCATGCCCACAGCGTTGGTGAAACCTTGGCCGAGCGGGCCGGTGGTGGTCTCGACGCCTACGGTGTGACCGTACTCCGGATGACCGGGCGTCTTCGACCCGAGCTGGCGGAAGCGCTTGAGCTCGTCGAGCGGCAGATCGTAGCCCGTCAGGTGCAGGATCGAATACAGCAGCATCGACGCATGTCCGCAGGACAACACGAAGCGGTCGCGGTTGGGCCAATCGGGCGCTTCGGGCACGTAGCGCAGGTGCTGCGAGAACAACTCCACGGCAGCCGTGGCGAGTGCCATGGGGGTCCCGGGGTGACCGCTGTCGGCCTTTTCGACAGCATCGATGGCAAGGAAGCGGAGGGTCTGAACCGCCTGTTCGTAATTGTCCATGGCCGTTACTACCCCTAGTCCGTGCTCCTGAAAAGAGCGCATGCGTTCGAAAACGGCATTTCAGCGTTTGCCCGCGCCGCCCGCCGGCTCGCCGCGAATCACGGCACGGTGAGCGTCGAAGGTTCGCGTGAACGTGTGCCTGCCCTTGCCGTCCGCGAAGAAGAACAAGTAGTCCGTCTCCGCCGGCGTGAGCACCGCGAGCAGCGCTGCTTTGCCGGGATTCGAGATCGGTCCCGGTGGCAGTCCAGGATGGCGGTAGGTGTTGTAGCGGTTGCTGCTGTCACGCAGCATTTCGGGAACGATTCGACCTTGGAATCGCTTGCAGCTGGGGGCTCGCTCGGGTTCCACGCGGCAGCCATACGCCGCCGTCGGATCGGATTGGAGCATGCGCGCGGGTCGGAAGGTCGGATCGGTGAGGCGGTTGAAGAAGACGCTGGCGATCGCCGGCAGCTCCGCCGCGTCCACCGCCTCTTTCTCCAAGATCGAAGCCAGCGTCACCCAGTGGTGCTCGGAGAAGCCGTAGGTCTCTGCCAGCCGTGCGTTGGCCTCGGGGTGCTGCTGGCGGAGCTCGGCGAGTTGCTTCTTGGTCGCCTGGACCAAGGTCACGACGACGGTGTCCGCGTCGCTGTTGCGGTGCAGCTCGTAGGTGTCGGGGTACAGATAGCCCTCGGCCGTCTCGGCCGGTACACTCAAGCGCTCGAGCAAGGCCTCGTCCTCGAACGCCGCGCTGAATGCGGCGCTCGAGCAGATCCCGCTCGACTCGAGGCGCTTGCCGATGTCTTGGTGCGTCCAGCCTTCGAGCAACGTCACCCGTTGGCTGGCGCGGCTCCGAAGCCTTGCCAGTTGCCCCACGAGATCTTTGGGCGACAGGCTATCGAGCAGCAAATGCTCGCCCGGCTCCAGATCCAAGCGCAACTGGCGTAGCGACGCGTAGGCGGAGAAGAGCCAGGCGCTGTCGACCAAGCCCCGCTCGCGCAGTACGCGACCCGCCGTGGCCGCGCTGCCGTCGGGCAAGTCGAGGCGCACCAGCTGGCCAGTGCCCGGCCCGGGGCGCCGCGCCCAGAGCAGCAATGCCGACACCCCCAGCAGCGCGACGATGGGGGCGATCGCGAGCCACCACCAGCCGCGCTGTCGCTTCGTTCGGCGTCGCGGCGCCTGCGCCGCGGGCGGGCGGCTCGAGCCAACGCTCCGCCGCTTCCTGGAGCGCGTGCTGCGGCGGCGGACGCTGGGACTCGACTCGGGCACGCGACTCGCTCACTACTCGGGCAACGGTCGGCGCGCGTCCAGCCAGGCCTGGAGCAGCACGGCGGCGGATGCGCTGTCGATGCGCAAGCGCGCCGCCCGCGCGTCGAGGCCTTGTTCGCGCAAACGGAGCCCCGCCTGGCGTGTCGAGAGCCGCTCGTCGACGAGCTCGACTCGCAGCTGCGAGCGCTCGGCCAGCTTCTCCGCAAAGCGCCGCGCGCGCCGCGCGGGAGGCCCCTCTGCCCCCTTGAGTGTGCGGGGTAACCCGACTAGGAAGAGCTCGATGTTTTCCTCCCCCGCGAGGGCAACCAGTTGGTCGATTAGCCGACCCGTGTCAGATCCGCTCAGAAACGGTCTTGGATGAGCCAACAGCCCCAGCTCGTCCGAGACGGCTACCCCCACCCGTACTTTTCCAAGGTCGATCGCAGCGGCTCGCATTCGGCACCGTGCCTTAGCACGTTCCTCCGTGGGTTGCGCTCACGGGATGCGCGCCCTGCGCGCCCCAGCGCAGGCAGCCCAGCCCGGCGCGAGGGTCCACCGATGCCTTTCGAGTGGACGGCGAACTTGACCGGCCCGCCTCCTCTTTGCATAAGCCCCCCTGACGAAACGCAAGGCGCCGCGTCCCCACGCTTTCGCACGACCTCGAAGACCCCATGAAGCTCAAACCCGTCAAGGGGATGCAAGACATCCTGCCCGAAGAGGTGCGCCGCTGGCAGCTCGTGGAAGCGCGCTTTCGGCGTGCGGTCGAGCTTCACGGCTTTGCCGAAGTCCGAACTCCCTTGCTCGAAGCCACCGAGCTGTTCCAGCGCTCGACCGGCGAAACGACGGAGGTCGTCGAGAAGCAAATGTTCACGCTCGAGCGCGGCTCCGAATCGCTGTCGTTGCGACCCGAGGGGACGCCGAGCTCAGCGCGCGCGTACATCCACGAATCCGTCTATGCGAAGCAACCGGTGAGCCGCTGGTACTACCTCGGACCCATGTTCCGTGCGGAGCAGCCGCAACGCGGGCGCCAGCGCCAATTCCACCAAGCGGGCTGCGAGATCTACGGCGACGCGGGCCCGCTCTGTGACGCTGAACTGATCGACATGCTGTACGGGCTCTTGAGCGATCTCGGCGTCGCGGGGCTCAAGGTCAGCGTGAATTCGCTAGGCGGCAACGAATCCCGGGCGCGCTATCGCGACGCGCTGATCGCCTACTTCAAACCGCGCGCGGCGGAGCTCAGCCCGCATGCGCAGGAGCGCTTCGAACAGAATCCGCTGCGCGTGCTCGACTCCAAAGACGAGCGCGATCGGGCCGTGGCGAAGGCTGCGCCCAGCATCCTCGAGCTGCTCACGCCCGACGACCGCGCGCATTGGCAGGGGCTGCTCGACGCGCTCGACGCGCTCGGTACGCCCTACGAGGTCGACCAGCAGTTGGTGCGCGGTCTCGACTACTACACGCGCACCACGTTCGAAATTTCCACGACCTCGGGTGCCATCGGTTCCCAGAACGCCCTGCTGGGCGGCGGGCGGTACGACGACATGATCGCCGGCCTGGGCGGGCCCGCGACCCCCGCCATCGGGTTTGCCATGGGACTCGAGCGCGTCTTGCTCGCGCTCGGTGAGTTCGAGGCCGCTCCTCCGGCGTGGGTGGCAGTGGCGCCGCTCGCTGCGCCTCAGCAAAACCCGGCCCTCAAGTTGGCGAAGCGGCTGCGCCAGCAAGGGTTTACGGTCGAGGTCGACGGCCGCGGTACGTCGCTGAAGAGCATGCTGCGCCGCGCCAACGGCGGCGGCGCCCGCTTTTGCGTGGTGCTCGGCGAGTCCGAGCTCGCGCGCGACGTGGTGCAACTGAAAGATCTGGCGCGCCACGAGCAGGAAGAGGTCCCGCTGGATCAGCTCGTCGCACGACTCACTGCGCGCCTGACCGAGCCCGTGACCAGCACAGAGAGCGAGGATCGCGGTTGAGCCAGAGGTCAGCGTCGGGCGCGGGTGCCGCGCTGGTCTTGGCGTGTCTCGCGCTCTGGGCGACACCGGTGCGCGCGCAAGATCCCTACGGTCCTGGCGTGGCGCCCATGGGCGCCGGCGGTCCACCAGCATCGGGCGGTGAGCCCAAGCCCTCGGATGTTCCGGAGACCCACGCGGCGTCGGGGGCTACGGATAGCATCGTGCCCGAGGGCAACGAGCCTGCCCTGCCCGCGAAGCCCCTGAAGACGTCGAAGCGGACCGCGGCGGCGATTGGCAGCGACCTCGATCCGGCGGACCAACCGCAGGGCGTGAGCCCGAAGACGGAGCGCCAGTTCTACGGGCTTTACTACAACGAGCAGAGCGGCGAGTACCGCTACCGGGTGGCTTTTCCGGTGTGGGCCGAACGCCTGCAGCCTTCGCGCACCGATCCGAAGGTCACCGATCGGGCTTCGCTCTTCGGTGGGCTTTACTACAATCGGCGCAGCGCCGAACGCGCCGACGACGTGCTGTTCCCGTTGGTGTGGAACTTGAACGACAAGATCGAGGGTTCGCGCACGACCATCGTCGGCCCCTTCGTGAATCGCGTCACCAAGACCGAGCGTGACGACTGGCTACTGCCGCTGTACGCGACTGGCCAGCGACCGCACGGGGGCTACACGCTGATTCCTCCGCTGCTCACTTACCTGTCGAACGACGCGCACGGCGGGTTCAACCTGGTGGGGCCCGCGTTCTGCTCCTGGAAGGGCGGACAGAACTGCGACACGCGCACGGCTCACGACATCGATCTCGGCGTCTTTCCGCTCTACTTTTTCGGGCAGAATCAGCGCACCCAGTACGAGATCATCCCTCCCCTGCTCCACTACTATCGCTACAACGACCGGGACCTTTCCTGGACCAACGTCTGGGGGCCCTACTATCGGAGCCACACCGAGAAGCGGGACTACCTGCACCTGTTGCCCCTGTACTGGAGCATCTGGGGCAAGAACGAGCGCCACACGACGGTGTTTCCGTTCTTCCACTACGGCTACAAGGGCGAAGAGACGCTCTTCGTCAACCCGCTCTATCTGCAACACCACAGCGCCGAGGGCGACGACACGTTCGTCAGTTGGCTCTACGCGCGCCATCGCGGCCGCACTGAGCTCGACATGATCACGCCGCTCTACTGGCACTACCGCGACCCGACGATCGACCTCGATCAGAAGCTGCTGTTTCCGTTTCTATACACGCGCACGAGCCCCCGCGAATCGAACACGGTGTTCTTCCCGTTCTGGGCCCACTTCGAGCGCTACGGTGTGAGCGAATCCACTTGGATCACCCCGTTCTTCCAACACAAGACCGATCTGCGGGGCTGGCAGACCAACATCCACCCGATCTTGTACTTGGGTCGGGACGGCAACAGCTCGCACACGGTAGTAGCCCCCGTCTTCTGGGATTTCGCGAGTCCCACCTCGCGCTCCACCGTGGTTTTCCCGTTTTACTGGCGGTTTGCCAAACAAGACTCGCTCTCGCAGCTGATCGGCAACGTGTATTACAGCGAGCGCAAGTACAAGAACGGGCTGGACTGGCAGGTCCACTTCTTCCCCGTGTTCAGCTATGGCGAAACGCCGGACGGCCACTGGTGGAATCTGCTGTATGGCCTCGCCGGCTACAAGCGTCAGGGCACCGCCACCAGCGTCAAGGCGCTCTGGGTCCCCATCGGGATCACCGAATAAGAAGCTGCTAAGCTGGAGCATGCGCAAGGCAACGCTGCTCGGGGGGTCTGGTTTCGCGGGGGCCGAGATCTTACGGCGGTTGTTGCGGCACCCTGAAATCGAGGTGGTGCGGGTGGGCGCGGCCGATCACCTGGGCCAGCCCGTGGCCGCTGCCCACCCCCATCTGGAAGGTCTCACGGAGCTGCATTTCGAGGAGCTGACCCCGGAGCAGGCAGTCGCGGACGTGGACGTCGTGATCATGGGGTTGCCGCACGCGGCGAGCGTCCAGGTGATGCACGCCGCGCGCGCCCAGAACGTGCGCGTGCTCGACCTGTCGGGGGCGTTCCGGCTGCGGAGCCCCGCGAGCTACCAGCGCTACTACGGTGAAGCACATCGCCACCCCGAGCTGCTCCAGGAGTTCGTGTAC
Source organism: Polyangiaceae bacterium (assembly GCA_025937785.1). Classification (GTDB taxonomy): domain Bacteria; phylum Myxococcota_A; class Polyangia; order Polyangiales; family Polyangiaceae; genus JAICQQ01. Next base: position 126,019 of record JAICQQ010000004.1, on the reverse strand, counting down.
GGCCAACCCGAGTGGAACCGTTCCCGCCTCGCAGGCGCCCACTACGTGGCCAGCCCGGGCTGCTTCGCGACCTGCATCGAGCTGTCCCTGGCGCCGTTTGCGCGTGCCGGCTGGCTCACGGGGGCCGTGCGCACGGTAGCCCTGACCGGCTCGAGCGGTGCGGGCGCCAGCCCCGTCGCCACCACGCACCACCCGACGCGCGCACACAACCTCAGGACCTACAAGCCCCTCGAGCACGCCCACACGCCGGAAATCGTCGAGAACCTCGAGCTGTGGGGTGGCCGCAGCCTGGAGCTTTCGTTCGTCCCAGTTTCGGTGCCGCTGACCCGCGGCATCTTCGCAACCAGCTTCTTTTCCGTGAGCGCCGATGTCTCGGAGGCCCAGCTCCGCGACGTGCTCGAGAGCGCTTATGCAGGCGAGCGCTTCGTGCGTGTGCCGAAGGCCCGCTTACCCGAGGTCGTGGCCGTGGCCACCTCGAACATCGCCGAAGTGGGCGTGGTGTGCGGCGAGCTCCAAGGAGGGCGGCGCGAAGTGCTCGCGTTTGGCGCGCTCGACAACCTGGTGAAGGGCGGTGCAGGCCAGGCGGTGCAGAACCTGAACCTGATGTTCGGCTGGGACGAGGCGCTCACGCTCGACGGCGCGGGCAGCTATCCTTAGCCGCCCTCGGGATCGGAGCAGCAGCGAAAGCCAGTTTCGGTGCCGTTGTAGAAACGGTCGTGGGCGGTCTGGGCGGCGCGGCAGAAGTTGCGGCTGGGCTGCCAGTACGCCCCCTTCATGGCCGGCCGCGCGGGGCCAGGGCCATCGATGGCTACGAACTCTTCCAGGTTGCCGGAGAGGTTGCGGACGCCGAAGGGGCTGACGCAGCGCGGGTAGGCGCCCGCGGGCGCTCGCAGATCTCGCAGCTCACCACCCGAGGTCAAGATATCGGTCCGGTCGGCGTTGCAGGCGCTCGGGTCTCGGCTCGTCCCGTAGGGGTAAGGCAGCATCTCTTCGCCTTCGCAGGCGAAGTTCCACTCACTCTCCAGGCAGACTCGCTTGCCGAGCGACCCGCAGGTCTTTTCAGCGTGAGTGAAAGAGCGGTGGTTGGCTGGCAGGTGCTCGCCAGGTTCCGCGTATTCGTCGCGATCGATACAATAGCGGAGCCGCTTGCGCTCCTTGGAGCGACAGACGGGTTTCGCGTACTCCGCGCAGCGGAACTGCTCGTACCGCCCCGGCGGATCGAGGTAACGCAGGCAGCGCTGCTCGACGTTCGGGCAGTACTCGCCCTCGACCAAGACCATATCTTCTGGACACGCCTTGGCAGCTTCCGCCACGGGCGTGGCGCGCTCCTCGCGGGAGCGGACCAGAAAGTCCGCCTTGCCGGCGGGAGTCGCTTCGACCGCGCCGGGTTGCGCCGCCGCGGTTTCGGGGAGCTGAAGGCGTAGCTCCAACGCAGAGCTCGGTAGGTCGAGGTCGCGTTCGCAGCCGAGCCCGGTGAGACCCAGCGCTGGGAGCAGAACGATGAACTTAGCGAAGCGCACGCTGGATCCGCACCATTCGGCGAGTCAGGAGCATGGTCAAGCGCTTTTGACGGCCTGCCGGGCGGGATCCCAAAGAGGCGACCTGCCTCAGATCCGAGAATCATCTAAAAACCACCATTACATCAATTGTTTATCCGTTGCATTAAATGGAGATTCTACGCCCTCTCGCGAGAGCGGCCGTCGGGTCAAAGCGTCAGCCCGGCTGGCTGCTCGGATCTTTGCAGCAGCGGACTCCGACTTGGATGTCGGTGTAGTAATCGTCGTGCGCGGTGGTCGCGGGCCGGCAGCGATTGCGCCCGGCCATCCACCACCCCCCCTTCAGCGCGTTATTGAACTTGGGCTGCTGACCCGTTTCGCGCTGCGTCGGTTCGTCGAGATTGCCCACCATGTTGTAGACCCCGAACGGGCTGACGCAGCGGCTGCTCGGGTCGTTCGAAATCCTGAGATCGCGCAAGATGCGCCGCTTCGGGTTGTTCTCGAACAAGTCACTCCTGTCCTGGTTGCAGACGGGCTGTCGCGTGGTCCCGTAGGGATAGGGCAGCATGTCTTCGCCTTCACAGGCGAAATTCCATTCGCTTTCGCTACAGAGGCGCTTGCCCTGCGCTGCGCAGCGCTGTCGACCGAGCTGAAAGCTCTGGTGGTAGACGGGGAGGCCGTCGGCGTCGGCGGATTCGAAGCGATCGATGCAGAACCGCTTCGGGACCCGCTTGCCCACGCAGAGAGCCTGCGGGGCGTAGCGACCGCAACGCGCGAACGGAAGCTTCTCGTCGTCCAGCCAATGCTCGCAGGTGTGGCGCACGTGCGTACAGTACTCCCCTTCCACCAGCACCATATCTGCGGGGCAGTCGCTCGACGCGGGGGCCGCCGAGGCCGCTGGCTGGGCGGACGCTGCCGGGACCTGCACCGGGGCCGGCGCGGGTGTGGGCTCGGCTTGAGGGTCGCGCGGGTTGCGCCGCGGCGGCGCGGCTGCTTCGGCGCGCTGGGGCGCTGGGGGCTCCGGTGTCAGCACCGCGGGATGCCTCAGACTCGGGTACGGCATCATGAACGCCAAGACGGTGCCCCCGAGCGCCAGCGCGCCGAGCTGCTGGATGGGCCCGTGCCTTCGGACCCTAGTTCTTCGCATCCCCTAGGAATGGCACGAATCGGACGCCCATGAGTATTTCTCGGCGGAACGCCTCGCGATCGCGGCCGGCGCGCAGACGGACCCAGCGCTCGAGCTGCTGCACGCCTTCGCGCGGGCCGACCGGGATCACCAGCCGCCCGCCGATGGCCAGCTGATCGAGCAACGGCTGGGGCACTTCCTCCGGCGCCGCCGTCACCACGATCGCCTGAAAGGGCGCCGCTTCGGGCCACCCCTGGAAGCCATCGCCCACCCGCAGCACGACGCGCGGCGCGACGTAACCGAGAGCACGCAGGTTGGCGGCGCCGTAGGCGGCAACGTCGGGCAAGTACTCGATGCTGAAGACGCGCTCGCATACTTCAGCGAGCACGGCAGCTTGGTACCCACTGCCGGTCCCGATCTCCAAGCAGCGATCGGTCTCCTCGGGGAGCACGGCTTCGGTCATCGCCGCCACGATGTACGGCTGACTGATGGTTTGCCCGTAGCCGATCGGCAGCGGCCGGTTGGCGTACGCTTCGCCACGACTCGCTTCCGGCACGAAGCGGTGGCGGGGCACCTTACGCATGGCTTGGAGCACGTGGGGCGCTTCGATCCCCTCCGCCTCCAGCGCGTGCTTGACCAAGCGCTCGCGTTCCGCGATCCGTTCCTGGAACGCGGGATGCTGACCCGGTTTGGACTCGCTGGACGCGGCAGGTTTGGGCGGGGTGTTCACGTGTAGGGCAGGTTGGCTGGAGTTCGGCTGGGCTGTGGGCGCGTCCTGCTTGGCGCATTCGACCCCCAACAGGGGTACCGCGAGGAATAGCCCCCATCGAAGTCGCTTCGGCGCTCGCACCCGATCACGATGTGCCTCTTGCCCCAAACGTCAACGGCCGCGCGGACTTTCTGGGTCGCCCTGGGGCGACCGTGGGCCCGTGGGAGCGATTTTGACGTGGAGCGTCGCGGCCTTTCCGCGCCCCAACGCCAGCTCCTCGGGGCAGCCCAACTCTCCGGCCGGGGTCGATCGATCGGTTACTCGTGGATGAATACGCGCGTGCCCTGCCCCATGTCGTGGCCGATGTTGATGCCGTGCCAGCCCTCGGGCAGCGGTGGGTCCGTCCACGAGAACACCAACCTCGCGTCGATCGGCGCGAGGTTGATACAGCCGTGGCTGCGCGGAATGCCGAACACGTCATGCCAATACGCGCCGTGCAGCGCGTAGCCCGCGGCGAAGTACTGGATCCAGGGGACGTCCCGCAGCTCGAAGTTCGCCGAGCCGCGCCGGCGCGTCACACCGTACTCAGGGTGCCGCCCCTTCTGCACGTTGAGCCAGCGCCGTTGGTCCTCCTCGTTCAGCTTCTGACCGGCGTCGACCGCCTTCTTGAGTCGCGCGGCGGTGGCCTGTCCTTCGGCGTCCATCGACGGAGCTTTCGATTTCTGCCCTCCGGACACGGTCGAGTTCTCTTCCGAGTCCATGGCCGCAGCGATGTGTTTGCTCTGCAGCTCGAACTCGCCCATCGGCGTAGCCAGCGAGTTTTTGGGGTCGCCGAAGCGGTCACGCCCGGTGGACACCATGGTCGCGTACCATGGGCGTTTGCCCTCGTAGAGCACCAGGGTTTGTTGGCGGATCGAAATGTCGATCCATTTTTGCCCCCGCTCGGCGTACTCGGGCCAGCGCGGCGGGGACGCCACGATGCTGAGATCGTCAGCGCGCAGCCAGCGGGTTTTGTCCTTGAGCGTCTGATAATAGCGCGCCCCGCCCTTGATGCGCGCCGTGCCGCTCAGCGGCACCACCGCTCGCCGCGGCACGGCTTCTGCCGGGCGCGCTTCGTCGGTGCCTTTGATCAAGGTGTACGTCGTCTTGTCGCGCTTGTTCACCCACGCGAACGGCAGGTGCATACCCGACGTGATCTCGATACCGTGAAACGGCGACCCCGTGTCGGGCTTGACCTTGGTGGTCGGGATCAGGCGCATGTCCACGGTGACTGCGAAGCGGCGCTCCAAACCCTCGCTCGTGGTGTTGAACGCATCGACGAACGAGAGCCCGGTCTTGCGCCGTACGCGATCGGCGAACAGCGCGTACTCCGGCACGTCGAAGCCCGAAACGTTGGGGATCGATCGGCCCGCCTTCAGCCAGAACGGCACCTCGCCCTCGCCCGGGCGCCCGCCGAAGAGTTCGTTCGTCGAGAGCTCGGGCGCCGGGCGAAAGCCAGCGGGCTGCTTCAGGCCTGGGACCGCGATACCGCGTGCGTCGAGCGGCACGTCGTTCGCGCCCGGGATCACTCCCTGCACCTCGGCGCGGTTCGCTTCGAACCAGGCGATGTGTTCGTCGAGCTTGAACTCACTCTCGCTTTGCTGCTTCTTCGTCGGGATCTTGAGGTACTGGGGCGCGGTCGCGCGCACGAAGCCGTAGTGGTAGGGGAGCGGCTGCTCCAATCGAGGCCGCTGCTGCGTGGCGCGCACCAAGGGATCGTCCAGATTGATGCTGGCGTCGTCGAGGCACACGAAGCCCATCGGATAGATCTTGTACCACGCGCCCTTGCATCCCTTGCCGGGCACAGGCGCCGGATCGCGCGCCACGACCCCGCCCAAGCGGATGTATCCGAGGCGCCGCGCGTCGCGGTTGGGCAGCTTGTAGACGGTGGTGGCGATGGTGGTCGCCACGAGTTTGGGCGCGCTGGTCGGCGCCTGGGTGTCGAGCTCCCCGTGGTCGACCACCACGCTCGACAACGGAGCGGTGCGCACGGACGCAGCCAGCGCCGGCGCGCTCGCGGAGGGCGCAGCCTTGTTTTCGGTCGTGGCTGCCGCTTCGCTCTGAGCGCAGCCCGCCACCACGCCCAGGAGCGGAATCCACGCGGAGGCCGGGCAACGTGCGGGCACGACGGCGGTTTAACGCGCTGAGCCGGCAAATCAACCCAAAAAGCGCCCGAGCGCCGGCGGTCGACCGGCACGGGCACGCGGCATGGGCATGGCGTCAACCGAAGAAAGGGCTGTCCGCGGTCTCGGTGTCGGCGGAGGGCTCGTCCGCGTGTTCGGTGTGCGTGGCGCCCTCGGGCAGTTCAGGCAGCTCACTGAGATCGGAGCCTTCGCTGACCCAGTACACCTCGGGCACCGGATAGTACTTGCTGCGATAGCTGCGGCGCTTTTCGGTGCCGTCCGGGTAGCGCACGCGCACGACGCTCACCACGTCGTAGCCAGGCGTCCCCTTCTGCTTGCGCTCCTGGGCGCCAGGGGCCAGGAACGATTTGGCGGCGACCCGGCGCGTGAAGTCGTGCTTCTCGGTCACCGCGTAGACGTGTTCCACGAGGCCGGGGGGGTCGCGACCGAGCAGCTCGACGCGCAACGTGGTGCGGGTCGGCAGGTAGGCGTGCACGATCAGCGCCGTGTCGTACGGGTTTTTGATCTTCAGATCGACTTTGCCGTAGATGACCGTCGCGTCGAGCCCCAGCGGTGCGTACCCGCTCGGGCGGCTATGACTGCGGCGCTGCTCGACCTCCAGCATGCCGTAGACCGCTGCAGCGTGGAGCGTGGTGGCGACCTGACAGACGCCGCCCCCTACCCCGGGCTCCATCTCGTCGTTGACGATGACCGGGGCCCACACGAAGCCCCGGCTTTCTTCGCGGGGGCCTACGACTTGGTTGAAACTGAGCTCGGCGCCCGGCGCCACGATGGTGCCGTCGAGGTACTCCGCGGCCCTGCGGATGTTGACCCCGCGATTGCCGGCCTTGTTGCGAAAGCTCGTCTCGAAGCTCGCGAGCACCTTGGAGACGTCGATGTCAGCGAGCATGTCGGTGGTGACGGTCGGCGCGATTTCGAGCAGCGCAAGCTCCACCACGGGCACGTCGACGAGAGACGCCTGCTCGATCGCCCGGAGCGTGGCTTCCAGATCGAGGGTGCGCCCCGACTGACTTTCCACTCGGCGATGATTCCTGAAGTCCAGCTCCGCGTTGATCGCCGGGCGGTGCACGCTGGGGGCCAGCCGCTTCAGCAGAGCCCGCGCGCGCTCACGGTCGAAGCTGAAGCGTGCGTCCACGCTCAGCGTGCCGCGCCGGGCACGCAGCGCTCGTTCCAGCCTGCCGAAGGGACTCCCGCTGCGGGCCGTTTGCTCGAACGCGCTCAGCATTTCTGCGGCGTCGAGCTCGACGCCCAGATCCGCGAAGGTGTACTCGTAGGTGTCGTCGGGCGTGCGCAAGTAGATCGGCTGCTTTTCGAGCTGGCGCCGCCGGAGCTCGAGCCAGTGGCCCGGCAGCGAGTGCTGCTCGGGATCGTAGCGATGGTCGAGGACGACCGTGCCCGGAAAGGCCGAACGATCCCCGACGAAGTACTGAAACGCGACGAGCGCGCTCAGGGCGGCGCTGCCGGCCATCGCCGAGACCACGGTCAGTGTCCAACCGAACCACTTCATGAGGGCGCTCCGATCCTACAAGCGACTGGGCCCGGGTTGCAAAGTTGCCGAACCAGTTTGCCTGCTCTCCGTTCATTCGGTCAACGCCGTTGTGGCGCCTCGGCTTCCGCAGCAACCGGGGAAATTCCAGTGGCGGCCGAGCCACGGGGGCGTGTTGACGCAGCCACTCTGCGCAGGCGTTTCCGCGCGCAGCGCCCGGCCCAGCTTGAAGGCGCTGGTGGGGTGGTCTACGTTTGCCGAGTCATGCGTCTTACAGTGAACGGTGAAACCCGCGACGTCCCCGACGAATTGACGGTACGCGCCTTGATCGAGCATTTGGGGCTCGTCGAGGGCCCCGTGGCGGTGGAGCTCAACCGCGAGGTGGTGCCTCGGGCGCGGCACGACTCGACCGCGCTGGCAGCCAACGACGTGGTCGAAATCCTTCATTTCGTGGGCGGCGGCTGAATCTCAGGCCGCCCCGCTGGGCGCTCCGTAGCGTTCGACGAGCTCGAGGTAGCTCGCGGCGCCGAGCCGCCCGGATTGGTACTCTTTTTCGGAGAGCTCGCGCACGACACGGCCGGGGTTGCCGAGGACCAGACTTCGGGGCGAAAACCGCTGGTTGGCCGTGAGCATGGCGCCGGCTCCGACGATGCATTCTGCGCCGAGCTCGACGTTGTCGAGCAAGATGCTGCCCATGCCTACCAGGCAGCCGTCGCCGATGATCGCGCCGTGTACGATGGCACCGTGCCCGATGGTGACATCCGCGCCCACGACGACGTTCGAAACTTCGCGCGTCATGTGCAAACACGCGAGGTCCTGGACGTTCGAGCGGGCGCCCACCGTGATCTTGCCGACGTCGCCCCGGAGTACGCTGCCGAACCAGAGGTTCACGTCGTCGCCCAGCTCCACGTTGCCGATCACTCGGGCGCTGTCGGCGATGAACACGCGCGCCCCTACGCGGGGACGATAGCCCTGGAAATCGACGAGCTGACTCATACGGGTGACAGCGGCAACCGCCGCAGGGGCTTGGCTGCCATGGGTTCGGCGACGCTTGCCGCGAATTCGGCCGGCGCGAGCGCGTCGACGGTCTCCGCCAGTTCGCCGAGCAACGAGTTCTTGTTGGCGCGCACGATCCGCACTTGGACCAGGCGCCCCGCAAGCTCATGCGGTGACGAGAAGTGGACGATCTCGTTGCGCTCGCTGCGGCCACCCCACTGCCCTCCCTTGCCGCGGCCTTCGACCAACACGCTGAGCTCGCTGCCTTCGAGCGAGCTCAGGTAGCGCTGGCGGATCGCGTTGGAGACCTCGAAGAGCTCCGCGAGCCGCGCGCTCTTTTCACTTTCGGGCACGTCGTCGCCGAGCTTCAGCGCCGGCGTGAAGGGCCGTTCGGAGTACTTGAAGGCGAACACGCCGACGAACCCCGCGCGCGCGACGAGATCGAGCGTTTGTTCGAAGTCGCTCCTGGTTTCGCCCGGGAAACCCACGATGATGTCCGTCGACAGCGTGAGCCCAGGCACCGCGCCCTGGAGCGCCGTGACACGCTCGAGGTACTCGGCCACGGTATAGCGGCGGATCATGCGCTTGAGGATGCGATCGCTTCCGGACTGAACGGGCATGTGCACGTGCCGGCTGAGCACGTCGAGCTCGCGGTGCGCTCTGATCAAGGATCGCGTCAGGTGGTGGGGATGCGGACTCGTGTAACGCAGCCTCGCGAGCTTGGGGGCGCGCCGGGCGATGGCGTGCAAGAGCTCGGGAAACTCGCTCTCGTCGGCCCGCGCTCGCTCGTGCGCCGTGTGTTGCCAGTCACTCGCTCGCTCACCAGCCGCAGGCGCGAACGACGCGCTCGGGTCGGTGTAGCTGTTGACGGTTTGCCCGAGCAGCGTCACTTCGCGCACGCCCACCTGGGTCAGCTGCGCGATCTCTTCCAAGATTTCACGCGCGGGACGGTAACGCTCGGGCCCGCGTGTGTAGGGGACGATGCAGAACGAACAACGCTCGTTGCACCCTTTCATCACGGTGACGAACGCGCTCGTGGAGCGGCCCGCGCTGCTCGGGGAACCGAGCGCGGGCCCTTGCGCCAGGTTGTGCGCCAGGAAGCTGGGGGCGGCCAGGTCGAACTCGGCGCGCACGCGCGGCGGGCCGCCTGCCTCGCAATCCGCTAGCAACGCCGGGAGCTCCGGGATGTTGTCGGGACCGATCATGAGGTCGATCTGAGGCAGTTTTTTCAAGAGCCGCTCGCCCTCTTGCTGCGCGACGCAGCCTGCGACCCCGATCACGAGACCCGGCCGCTCACGCTTGAGCACGCCTAGGCGCCCCACTTCGCTGCGCAGCTTCTGCTCGGCTTTTTCGCGCACGCTGCAGGTGTTGAGCAGCACGAAATCTGCCGCCTCGGGCTCGGGCACCTGTGATAACCCGGCGCCGCGCAACACCTCGGCGATGCGGTCCGAATCGTGCTGATTCATTTGGCAGCCAAAGGTGACGATCGCGAAGTGTTGCATGCAATTCCGTGCGGCAAAGATTGACCAGCCGTGTCCGACACCCTATCGTGCGCCCGGCCCTGCCAGGGGGCCGAACCACCCACGCGAGACGGGAATGCATGGCGCAGAGTTTTGAGACACTTTCGCAACTTCTGGAGCAGAGTGCCGGGAAATTCAAGGACAATGATCTGTTCGGGACCAAACAGCCCGACGGCAGCTGGACTTGGCTGAGCTACGGCGATTTCGCGCAAATGGTCGCCCGCTGCCGCGCGGGGTTCCGGGCGCTCGGGATCGGTTACAATGACCGCGTCGCGATCGTTGCCGACAATCGGGTGGAATGGGCGGCGGCCGCGTTTGCCAGCTACGGCATCGGCGCGCAGTTCGTGCCGATGTATCCCGCGCAGCCGCCCAAGGAATGGGAATACATCCTGGGCGACTGCAACCCGAAGCTGGTGCTCGCGAGCGGCGGGGCGCACACGGAGATGCAGGCCATCGTGGCGCGAGTGGGTCACGCGGCACGCGTGATCGGTCTCGACTTGCCCGAAGCCGACGAGGCATCGTTCCGGGCGCTACTCGCAACGGAGGGCAACGCCGAGTTGCACCCCGTCACCGGAAAAGACATTGCTGGACTCGTGTATACCTCGGGGACGACGGGCAGCCCCAAGGGGGTGATGCTCTCGCACTCGAACTTCTGCACGAACGTGATCGCGTCCGGCAGCCGCTTCGAGTTCGATCAGACCGATCGCGCGCTCTGCTTCTTGCCCTGGGCTCATTCGTACGGACAGACCGCCGAGCTCTACACCTTCATCAGCGTCGGCTGTTCGATGGCGATCAACGACGAGGTGCCGAACCTGGTCGACAACCTCGCTGTGGTGAAGCCCACGGTGTTGGTAGCCGTTCCACGCATCTTCAATCGTATCTACGACCGCGTGAACAAGCAGATGGACTCGCGGCCGGCGCTGATTCGTAAGCTGTTCACGTCGGCGATCGAGGCCGCGACCGCGAAGAGTCAGGGCAAACCCGTGAGCTGGCTCCAGGGCGTCAGCCTCAACCTGGCCAACAAGCTCATCTTCAAGAAGGTCCGCGCGCGTTTCGGCGGTCGCTTACGCTTCGTCGTCAGCGGCAGCGCCGCGCTCTCGACCGAAGTGGCGCAGTTCATCGACGCGCTCGGCATCGACGTGTTCGAAGGCTACGGCCTCACCGAGACCAGCCCCGTCGCCAGCACCAACTATCCGCACAATCGCAAGATCGGCAGCGTGGGCAAAGCCCTGCCCGGCGTCTCGCTTCGCATCGACAAAGAAGTCACCGGCGAGGACAAGATCGGCGAGATCATCATCAGCGGCCCCAACGTGATGCAGGGCTACTACAACAAACCCGAGGAGACGGCGGCGGTGCTGCTGCCCGATGGCGGCTTCCGAACCGGCGATCTCGGGTACCTCGACGACGAGGGCTATTTGTACATCACGGGTCGCATCAAGGAGCAGTACAAGCTCGAGACCGGCAAGTACGTGGCTCCGTCGGTGCTCGAAGAGCAGCTGAAGCTCTCCCGTTACATTCTGAACGTCATGCTTTACGGCGCGAACAAGCCCTACAACGTGGCGCTGGTGGTGCTCGACGTCGACGCCTTGAAGGACTGGGCCGCGAGCACTGGAACGACGTTGGGCGATCCGACCGATAGCGAGGTCGTGCGCACCTTGATCAAGGATGAGCTCGCCCACTACGGGGCCGATTTCAGAAACTACGAGCGGCCCAGTAAGTTCGTGCTGATCGCCGATGACTTCACGCAGGAAAACGGCATGCTTACCCCGAGCCTGAAGCTCAAGCGCCGGCACGTGCTCGCCAAGTACGAGTCCGCGCTCGAAGCGTTGTACTCGAAGTGAGGCGCTAGCCGCATTTGCCCGGCGCACAGCCGCCCGGCGCGCACTTTTTCTCGACTCCCTCGGCCTTGCCGGAGGCGTCTGGCGTGACCTCACTGGCGCCGACGCTGCTCGCGGCGCTAGGTCCTGGCGCCGCCTTCGCGGACCCTTCGGCTGCGGCCGCGCTGGTCTTGGCGGTAGCCTCTGCGGGCTTTTCCGCGACGATCGTGTCCTTTTCGCAACCAGCGAGCAGGCTGAAGAGCAGCACACTCAGGCATTCCCGGGTCATCGAATTCATAGCGGTGGACCTATAACCCCGAAGCGTAGCAAGTTCGAGCGCGCGCCGGTTGCTGGCACACCCTTTTTCGTTCCACAGCCGCAGCATTCCTGCGGATTCTCTGGGCTACGCGGGTTCTTGACAAAACCGATGTAAGAATGCATAAGCCCAGCGTGAAGCTCTCCAACAAGGGGCGCTACGCCGTCCGAGCGCTCTTCGATATCGCGTTTTTCAACTCCGGCCGCCCGACTCAGGTTCGCGACATTGCCGAGCGCCAGAGCATTCCTCCGCGCTTTCTGGAGCAAATCTTCCAAGATCTCAAGCGAGCGGGGATCGTCGGTTCGAAGCGGGGCCCACAGGGTGGTTACAGCCTTTCGGTGCCCGCCGAGCGCATCACCCTGGGTGACGTCGTGCGTGCGCTGGAAGGCCCTATCGTGCTCGGCGAACGCGTGGGCGGGGGCCGGCGCGCTCTGACCGACGATTCCAAGCTCGTCACAGAAGCTGTGTTCAAAGACCTTTCGAGCAAAGTCGAAAGTTGCTTTGACGCGGTCAGTATCCAGGATATCTGCGCTAAGGCCGACAGCCTTGGGCTGAAGCGCCCCGGCTCGCAGCCCTACGTTTATGTCATCTGAGACCCACTCGCCAGCGGACGGGCGCCCAGCGCCGACGCATCCGCTCGTCTACCAACACGTCCTCGAGCTGATTCACGATACCCCGCTGGTCGAGGTGCGGCAGCTCGAGACCGAGCTGCCGCGCGGGCGCGTCTTCGGCAAGCTCGAAGCGCTGAACCCGGGTGGGTCGGTGAAGGATCGGATTTGCCTGGCCATGATCGAGGCTGCCGAGCGGGCCGGCACACTTGGCCCGGGGGGCGTCGTGATCGAACCGACCAGCGGCAACACTGGGATCGGGCTCGCGCTCGTATGCGCGCAACGTGGCTACCGCTGTGTGCTCACGATGCCCGAAAGCATGAGCCTCGAGCGGCGCCAGCTGCTCGAATCGTTCGGTGCCGAGCTGGTGCTCACGCCCGAAGCCGACCAGATGGAGGGCGCGATCGAGCGGGCGAAGCAATTGGTGGCAGAGACCCCCAAGGCCTTCATGCCGCAACAGTTCGAGAACCATGCGAACCCGAGCGTGCATTACGCGGCCACCAGCGAAGAAATCCTGAAAGCGATGAGCGGACTTTCGATCGACGCCTTCGTGGCCGCGGTGGGCACCGGCGGCACGGTGAGCGGGGTCGGCCAGCGCCTGCGCGAGGTGTACCCGCGCTGCCGCGTGATCGCCGTCGAGCCCGAGTCGTGCGCCACGATTTCCCGCGGTGAACGTGGCCCCTCGAAGATCCAGGGCATCGCCGCCGGCTTCGTGCCGGGCAACTACGATCGGGAGGTGCCTCACGAGGTGCGCACGGTGACCGACGATCGCGCCTATCGCACCAAGCGCGCGCTCGCGACGCGCGAGGGGCTACTCACCGGGATCAGCGCTGGCGCCAACGTCGCGATCGCGTTGGACGTGGCCCGCGAGCTCGGACCCGGTGCGAACGTCGTGACGGTGTTGTGCGACACCGGCGAGCGTTATTTCAGTTTGGATGAGTATTTTAGGGAGTGACGCAGATGTCCGAGTCCCGCGAGCACGCTCAGACATTGAGCCGGAAGAGCGCGCTGGTCATCGGCGTGGGCGGGCTCGGCTGCCCGACGCTGCTCGCCCTCGCTCGCTCGGGCATCGGGCGCCTGGTGCTGGCGGACGATGACGAGGTGTCGCTGTCGAACCTCCACCGCCAGCTATTGTTCGGTCCCGAAGATGTCGGCAAGGACAAGGCCACGCTGGCCCGCCAAAAGCTTGGGGCGCTCGACACCGGCCTCACGGTGGAGCTCGCCCACTCGCGGTTCTTGCCGGACAATGCCCTCGATCTGGCGAACTCGGTCGATCTGTTGGTCGAGGGTGCGGACAACTTCGCCACCAAGTTCTTGACCGCCGACGCTGCATTTTTGACTGGGCGCCCAGTAGTCCACGGCGCGGGCGTGCGCTGGACGACCACGGTGTTCGCGGTCGGCCGCGGGGGACGGCCCTGTTACCGCTGCCTGTTCGAGGACGTCCCGTCCGCGGAAGTGGGCCTGAACTGCGACGAAGCCGGCGTGATGGGACCAGTGCTGGGGGTCGCCGGCGCGCTGATGGCCGACCTGGCGCTGTCGTGCCTGCTTGGGTCCTACGACCGCCAAGGCAGTATCTTTGCGTACGATGGTAAACTCGACCGCTTGCGACGCGTCGCCGTGACGGGCAGGACCGACTGCCCGCTCTGCGGGCCGCGTCCGAGCATTGTCGATATCGATGAAGCGCGTTATCTGGCACCCAACTGTGCGATCACCCAAGGCGCCCCGCCGCCGCATTCAAGGAGAGAAGACCCATGGAGGTAACCATACGTATTCCTGCAGTTCTCAGGCCGCTGACCGGCGGTGAAGAGAGCGTGAAGGCTTCAGGCGCCACCGTGGCAGCCCTGATCGACGAGCTGGAAAGCAAGCACCCTGGCATCAAGGGCCGGCTGCTCGACGCCAAGGGCGTGCAACGGCACGTGAACATCTACGTCGGCGAAGAGGACATTCGCTTCCTCGACGGACTCGCCACCGAGCTGAAGGCCGGCGACGAGGTCAGCATTGTGCCGGCCATCGCGGGCGGCCGATGAAGTTGGACGATCCGCGTTTCAGTCGACAAGTTCGCCTCGCGGACGTGGGTGCACCGGGTCAGGCTCGGCTGTGCGCAGCCGAGCCTGCCATCGCAGACTCCAGCGGAGCTTCGATTCAGACGAGCTACCTGTTGCGAGCCGGGGTTCGGTGCGTCACGCCGAGCGCCCAGCCTCCCCCGGCCTTTCCGCACGAGGAACACTTCCGGCACGAGACCAGCCGCGACGTCGCGTTCGGCGCCTGGCTCGCGCTCGGCCAGATCCGCGAGATCTTGGCGCACTGAAGCTTCGGAGGAACAGCACTCATGGGTCTTCGCCTGCATCGTTCGCGCCGCCTGGCTTCTGTCGTCGAAGCAGTGGGGAACACTCCCCTCTTGAAACTCAACAAGGTCGCGGCGAGCGCCCCCAGCGTGGAGGTCTACGTCAAGCTCGAGTTCATGAACCCGGGTGGATCGGTGAAAGACCGCCCCGCCCTGCGCATGATGCTCGACGCCATCGAAGACGGCCGCCTCACCCAAGACAAGATCCTGATCGACTCGACCAGCGGCAATACGGGAGTGGCCTACTCGATGTTGGGCGCTGCGCTCGGTTACCGGGTGCAGCTCGTGATGCCCAAGAACGTGACCAAAGCGCGCAAGGACATCACCCGGGCCTTCGGCACCGAGCTCATCTTCAGTGACCCGATGGAGGGGTCGGACGGAGCGATCCGCAAGGTGCGCGAGATCGTCGACCACGACCCCGACAAATATTTTTACCCCGATCAGTACAACAATCCCTCCAATCCGTTGGCGCATTACCACGGCACCGGCCGAGAGATTCTGGAGGCCTTGGGCGACCGCATCACACACTTCGTCACCTCGCTCGGAACGAGCGGTACGGCGATGGGCACCACGCGCCGGCTGCACGAGCATCACCGAAAGATCCATTGCGTCGCGGCCGAGCCCGCCGAGGCGCTGCACGGGCTCGAGGGCCTGAAGCACATGGCTTCGAGCATCGTGCCCGGCATCTACGATCCGAACTTGCCCGACGAAATCATGCCTGTCACCACCGATGACGGCTGGGACATGGCCGATCGGGTCGCCGCCGAAGAAGGCTTGCACGTCGGGCACTCGACCGGCGCCAACATCTTCGCGGCAGTGAAGCTGGCAGAACGGGCCCACAAGGAGCAAGGTGGAGGCTGTGTGGTGACGGTCGCGTGCGACCGCGGCGACCGCTACTTTGCCCCCATCCGCTGGGAGAAACGCTACACATGGTGAAACGTCCCTGGATCGAAGGCCGTGTCCGCATCACGCGCCCGGCCCTACAAGTCATCGAAGCAGCCGCCCGCGCTGCCTACGCCCGCAACGAGGAGGCCTGCGGCTACGTCGCCGGTCCCGCGGACGACGCCCTCTTGGCGGATCACGCCGTCGAGCTCGAGAATCTGGCCAACAAGTACCACGCGGTCGATCCCGTGGGGCACCCTCGCACTGGCCACGATTACTTCAAGATCAACGGGCTGAAGTTCGAGCGTGCGCTCGCTGAAGGCGAGCGTACGGGTCGCCCGATCAAGGTCTTCTTTCATTCGCACCTCGACTGCGGCGCATACTTCAGCGCCGAGGACGCCGCGAGCATGACCATGGGCGATGGCTCACAGCCCAGCTACGAGCTTTGTTACCTGGTGACGGCGGTCGACCAAGGCCAGGTCACCAAACATCGCTTGTTCATCTGGCAGGGCGACACCAAGTCCTTCGTCGAGTCACCGTTTCACGAAGTCGACGCCTAGGCCGAGAAGTCGAGGAAAGGGCTGTGCTCGCGGTAGTCCTTCGATGATCGCTTCGCGATGACGAGAAAATCCAGTGCGACTTGATACACTTCCCGTCCCTCATGATCGAGCAGCATGCGCCGGTCATCGGCCCCATCTTGGCATCGGTTGCGCTTTTTCGGGCACGGGCACGGGCGCGTTTACGTTTCCGGGGTCATTCAGCCGAATTCGAGGACAGGGGCTTAGTTACACGACGTTTTCTCGCAGAACGGGCTCGGCGTTGCGTGAAATCATGACGTACAGGCAACGAGAGCGACTCGAATGAACGCCTTGGTCCGATGCGCCGATCCAACTAGATTCGCTTGGCGAGGCTTGGCGTTATCGGCGTCTTGGCGGTGGAAAAAGACGCTGCCGCCCAGCAGGGCCTACTCGGCGACGGCTCTAGGCGAGGGTGGTCTGAGGCGACGCGGGATTGGCCCGGGCCTCGGTGCACTGGTCGTGGCGCTCTCGCTCTCGAGTGTCGCGTCCGCGGATCTGGGAGCGGACGTGGAGCGCGTGAAGCTCGCGTGGGCAAAGCACGCGAAGCTTACCGACGTGAAGCCTCGCCTCCTCGAACGCGGCACGATCCGGCGCTTGTTCTTGGCCAGGGAGGATATCGATCCGACCAGCGAGGAGTGCACCACGGTGGCCGTGCTCGGGGCGCCCAGCACCAACTTCGTGCTGAGGTTTCTGCCTGCCAGCGGCGAGGGTGCCGCGAGCCGTGACTGGCCCGAGCCCAGCATCGCGGGCGCCGCGCAGGTCACGCGTTGCGGGGCGCGGAAGGCGATGCTGAGCCGAGTGGCCGTCGAAATGCGCTCGCCGCGGGGGGTGCTGGAGTTCGTGGTGGCACGCTCGTCCGAACCGATGCCCTCGCTCTTGAAGACCTTGCCGCATCGCGATCCAGGCCCCCCGGGGCGTCGCCGTGAGACGGGGCCGCAAGCTTCGCTCGCACCGCTCGCCGAACGCGTCGCTCGCGTGCAGCACAGGAACGCTCAGAACAACGGCCTCGACCCGTACGAGCGCAAGCTGGCGAGCTCGCGATCGGGCACGGGCACCAAGTTGTTCCGGCTGGATGCGGGGTGCCATCGCTTCGACGTGCTCGGCGAAGCCAGCGACGACGACGAACATCCGACGGACCTGGATCTGCTGATCAAATCCGTCTCCGACGAGCTGGTTTTGGCCGAAGACCGCTCGGACAATCCCGACGCCAGCGTCGAATTTTGCGTGGGGCAGCAAGAGATCGTCAAGCTCACGTTTCAGGGCGCGGCGCCGCGCACGGAGGTGGCGGTGGTGCTGGCGAGCTGGCAGCTGCCGCCGGGGCTGCCCGAAGCGTGGGGAACCCGTGCCCGCGCCAGCATGGCCGAGGCCGTGGGCAAGGCGCAGTTCCCTGCGCTCACCGAGAGCCCCGTGTTCGCCACGTTGGGCGTACAGGGCCCGACCTTCTTGCCCGTCGAGGTGCTGCCCGAAGCGTGTTACCTGGTGGTGGTTGCAGCGATTCGCGGAGCGACCCATGGGATCGCGATCGCCGCGCAGGGTGGCGGTTCACTCGGCCAAAACCAGAGCCAGCCCGACCAAACCAGTACCAGCCTGGCCTTCTGCGCCGAAGGTTCCGATCGCGCCGTGCTCGAAGTCGAGGCACACGGGTCCGGACTCGGCTGGTTGCTCGGGGTGTGGCAGGTCGGCAGTGTCGCTCTCGGGGAGCCGCGTCCATGAAGCGTCTGGCTCGAGGGGTGCTGTTGGGCTGTGCCTTGCTCGCAATGAGCGGCTGTTCGGGGGCGTCGAAGTCGCAGCCCAAGACCGGCGCCCGCGGAGGTTTTGGTGCGACCCGTGTCGAGCTGGACGCCGCCGAGTGGCTCGCCGGCGACTCGAAGAAGGCGACGACCGCGGGGGCGGACGCCTCGCAGGTGATCGCGGTGCAGGCGGGCATGCCGGGTGATCGCGTCGAGGGCATGGTGCGAGTGCCCGAGCGCTCGTGCGTGGCGCTGATCGCGCGCGGCACCGAAGGCGTCGAAGACATCGATCTGTTCGTCTACGCCGACGACGGTACCTCGTACGGATCCGACGAAGCTCCCGACAAGCGCCCCACCCTGATGGTGTGCCCCGGGCAAGCGCAGCGCTTGTACGTGGTCGCGCGCATCGCGCAGGGCAACGGCGTCGTGGCGATCGGGGCGCAACGCGTGGACGCACGCGAAGCCGACCGCGTGGCAGAGGCCATCGGCGCACGCAACCGGGAAGGCGCGCGGGACGCGGAGTCGTGGCCGGGCTTGGAAGAGAGCATCACGCGCCATCGAGAGCAGATCGGTGGCGCCTGGGAAGATCTGCGGCGGGTTGCGTTGCCGGTCGACGCTCGCGTCGCCTCGCACGTTGGTGGCGACATCGAGGCCGATCAGTGCCTCGACGCGCTCGTGATCCCGGCGGACGAAGTTTCGCACCTCGACGTGCTCGCGAAAGATCTCGAGGGGCGCATCGTCGGCAGGGCCAACGCCGCGGGGCGCGAGCGTTCGCTCATCGTGTGCTCGCCGACGCGCGGGCGTGTCAGTTTCGAGGTGCGCCCGCACGCCGGGCGTGGGCTCGCCGTCGTCGTGCTTTCGAAGAGCAAGAAGGGCACCGAGCAAGACATCAACGCGCACTCGCTGCGCTTCGACCTGTTGCCCCCGCTGGATATGGCGGAAGCTCGCCGCCAAAACGCCGAACGGCTCGACGCCGCTGGCTACGCGAAAGCGCGCTCCGTCGCCAAGGGCACGCTCTCGGTGGGGCGCCGTCAGAGCTTCGATCTCGACCTCCGAAAGGGCTGCTACCGGCTCGACGTCTGGAGTCAGCACCCGATGCACGGGGTCGAAGCCTGGCTCTGGTCGGCGGAAGGCTCGCTGATCGCCAACGAGCGCAGCGGCACCAACGCCACTTTGTTCGCCTGCACGCGCGGCGCAAAAACGCGGCTGGACGCCGAGGCGCTGGTGCGCCCTGGCAACTACGAGGTAGAGCTGCGCGAAGAGCGCGAGACCCCCGAGGTGCTCAATGAGCTTCCGCTCGCGGCCAGTCGGCTCTTGGCGAGGATGTTTGCCCGCGGCGTGATCAAGACCGCGCATCAGGTGGGCGCACCGCAAAAGTTCCAGCTCGCCAGCACCAAGCTCGCGCGTTTGGATGTCCTGATCCCGGTCGGTCGTTGTGTGGACATCACGCTCGCGCTCGATGCCGGCGCGAACGGCGCGGAGATCCGCCTGATCGACAAGGCGAATGGTCACGAAGTCGCGCTCGCGCGCGGCCCCCAAGCCACGAGTACCCGCGCTTGCGCCCTCGATCGCCCGGATACATTGAACGTCACCGTGGAGCTCAGGGTCGGCAGCGGCGCAGCCGTGGGACTCGTCGCGACGCGCATGTTGGCACCTCGCCGATGATGAGCCCAGGTCAGCGGCGCGTCAGGGGGATCAGCGCCGTATGGCCCACGTGGCTCGTTTCACCCTTGATGTCCTCCACCTTGTAGTCGCCGCTCGCTGCACGCACCTTCACGTAGACCCAGGGCTCCGACTCGACGCGCGGCCGCATGAGCGCGAATTGTCCCCGCGTGAGCTGCCCGGGATACGGCGGTTCGGGGATGAGCTCGTCGCTCCCGACCTTCTCGGTGTTGGGGTTGTCCTGCCAACTCACGCGCACGCCGTCCTCTTCGATCTCGTGCACACGCGCTGCGTACCAGTCGTTCTGCCGTTTTGCGATCACGCGTTCTCGTGGACCCGGCCGCCAGCCGGGGGGAGCCAGAGGAGTACCGGCGAGGCGGAGCTCGCGTAGGAACCGAGCACGAAGCTCGGCCTTGGCGAAGGTTTGTTTCACGTTCATGCGCGTGAGCTCGCCGGCTCGCAGAACCTCGGTCTGCGCGAGTCGATACTGTTGGGCTTGGGCGGTCACCACGGCGACCTCGTTCGCTTGCGCGCTCAGCACCTTGCAGCCCTTCCATACCAAGCGCTGGACCGCGCAGATTGCGAACTCTCCGGGAGTCGCTTCCGTGATCGGTGGCGAGAGGGAGTAGACACTGGTCTTGGACGCGCGCAGTGAATGGCTACCGTCGGCGCTCTGTAGGCGAAGGTGCTCGCCTTGCTCTTCGAGCACGGTAGCCTCGATGAAATTGCCGGCAGTCCGTTCGACGATCACGTGAACGCCGCGCTGTACGGGTGCCGCGGACTCCACGGGTTTCGCGTCGGAGGCCGCAGATTCGTTGCGACGACACGCGCTGCTTAGCGTGAACAAAGTCGGGGTGAATGCGCAGAGCCAGCCGACCAGTCGGACGCTGGAGCTGGCGCTCGGCGCGCGTCGGGGCGCGCTGGCGCTGGGGTCGTGCAAGGGCATGCCGAATTGAACCCCGCCGAAACGCTGGTTTCAAATAGAGCTTTCGGTTTAACCTTACGAAACGCTCGTAGCCTCGGAAGCGATGTTGCTGGCGTCGAGTTCGAGTGCGAACGCAGGAGTATCAATGATGCAAGAGGAATGGCAGCACACCGTCGTCACACAAGGAGGGGGCTACGGTCCCCCGCCAGGCGGCTATGGACCTCCCGGCGGAATGCCTCCGGGCGGCGGCGGGTATGGGCCTCCGGGCGGCGGCGGGTATGGGCCTCCGGGCGGCGGCGGGTATGGGCCTCCGGGTGGCCCCGCGGGCTACGGCCCACCCGGTGCTCCACCCATGGGCGGACCACCTGGCGCGGGGTACGGTCAGCCGATGGCGCCCCCCGGCGGTGGCGGCATGCTGGGCGGCGCGCCCGGTGGCGGCAACCCCGAGCTGTCCAAGCAGGCGAAGACCTGGCTCATCATCTCCGCGGTCTCGGCGATTTGCTGCACCGGTTGCTTCGGTGTCGTCGGTGCCGTGTTTTGCTACCTCGCGATGCAGGCAGCGGATCAAGGCAACATCACCGACGCAGAAGCCAAGCTCAAGTGGGGCAAGATCATCACGATCGTGGGCGTCGCCCTCGGCGTGCTCGGCGGCATCGGGTACGCCATCTCGTACATGCTTGCGGCCGCGGCATAGCGCCGCGGCGGGGCCTTTCGAGCCCAGCCAGCGCCCGCTAGATGGGCGCGCGCCCTCGCGGGAGGCGCCCAAATCTAGCTATTTAAGGGGCGCTGGCATTGTCAAGCTTGCGATTGCGGTCCGCCTTTGTCATGGGGTGGCGCGTGCCTGACCTCAACCCAGCGCAACGCGAAGCGGTGATGACGCGCCAGGGTCCCCTGCTGGTGCTCGCCGGAGCGGGGACCGGGAAGACCCGCGTCATCACCTATCGCATCGCCGAGCTGATACGAAACCGCATTCAGCCGCACCGCATCCTCGCGGTGACCTTCACCAATAAAGCCGCTCGCGAGATGAAAGAGCGCGCGCTGCACCTGCTCGGCCGCCCCAAGAAGACCGAGCCGCCCGAGATTTCGACGTTCCACGCGCTGTGCGTGCGCATCTTGCGGCGTCACATCGACCGCCTTGGCTACCCCAAAGAGTTCACGATTTACGATCGCGGTGACCAAGAGACGCTCGCGCGCACGGCCTTGCGGGACATTCGCGTCGGCCATCAGACCCTGAAGCCAGGTGAGCTCTTGTCCATGATCTCGGGCTTGAAGAGCCAGTCGCTGCGGCCAGGCGAGGCTGAAGCACGCGCGGAGGGCGACGTGCAGCACCTGTGCGCGATGGCGTATGTCCGCTATCAAGCGGCGCTGAAGGCCGCGGGCGCCGTCGACTTCGACGACCTTCTGCTCTTGACGGAGGAGCTGTTTCGGGACCACCCGGAGGCCCGCTACGCGGAAGCGTCGCGCTTCGATCACCTGCTGATCGACGAGTACCAGGACACCAACGGGCTCCAGTACCGCATCGTCAAGGCGCTGGCTCAGGGGCACCGCAACCTGTGCGTCGTCGGCGACGATGATCAGTCGATCTACGGCTGGCGCGGGGCAGAGGTGACGCACATCCTCAACTTCAAGCGCGACTGGCAAGACGCCAAGGTCGTGCGCCTGGAAGAGAACTACCGCTCGACACCCGGCATCTTGGGCCTGGCGAACACGCTCATCGCCCACAACAGCACCCGCCATCAGAAGACATTGAAGAGCATGCGGCCCCCCGGCCCAGCGCCGCGCTTCTTTCGCTTCGACGACGAGACCAAGGAAGCCGAAGCCGTGGTGCGCGACATTCGCAGCAAGCTCGCAGCTGGCGGCGAGGAGCGCGTGAGCCCGAGCGACATCGCGATCCTGTTCCGCACCAACGAACAACCGCGGGCGTTCGAACTCGAGCTCAGGCGCGAGAAGGTGCCGTACGTGCTGATCGGAGGCATGTCATTTTACGACCGCAAAGAGGTCAAAGACCTGCTCGGCTACATGAAGGTCCTGGCAAACCCCGCGGACGAGGTTTCGCTGCTCCGGATCATCAACACGCCGCCGCGCGGCATCGGCACGGGGTCGATCGAAGCCTTGCTCGAGAAGGCGGTCGCCGCTGGAAAGCCGCTCTGGAGCCTGCTGCCCGACGCTGGCGCCGACGGCAGCTTGAGCCACGCCGTGAGTGAGCGCATCGAGCAGTTCCGGCAGCTCATCGAACGCTATCGCGCCGACCTCGGGAAGCGACCCTTGTCCGAGCTGTTCCAGAAGCTGCTGGAGGAAGTCGCGTATCGAGCCGAGCTGGAGCGGGTGTACAAGACCTCGGGCGACGTCGAAGCGCGCTGGGCTGTCGTCGAAGAACTCGTCAACTCGATCGCGTTGTACGAATCACGCACGCCTGCCCCCACCCTGCTCGGATTTTTGGAAGAGACGGTGCTGAGCGGCCGCGAGGATCTGAAGAACGACGACAAAGAGCGCAAGGTACACGCCGTCACGCTGATGACGCTGCACAGCGCCAAGGGCCTCGAGTTCCCGCACGTGTACCTGGTGGGCATGGAAGAGGGGCTGTTGCCCCATCAGCGTTCCGTGACCGATGGCGCACGCAACATCGACGAAGAGCGGCGGCTTTGCTACGTCGGCGTGACGCGCGCCCAAGAGTTCTTGACCATCACGATGAGCAAGACCCGCATGAAGTGGGGCAAGCCGAGGCCGAGCCTGGTGAGCCGGTTCGTCATGGAAATGCGCGGAGAAACCGAGCGAGCCCGCCGCATCGCCGAGCAGTCGCAGGAGCTCTTCGCCGAGCCGCCGAAGGCCCCCGTCAGCGCCAAGAAGACCCGCAAGAAGGCAGCCGCGTCGGCGCCGCGCAAGCCGACCCGCGCTTGAGCGCCACCAAGCAGCAAGTCGTTCAGCCCCGCGCCGCTTCGAACGCGAGGCGTACCCAGCTGCTGCGATCGGCGGGCCCGCGGCAGGCCCATAGCTCTCGGCGCGCAGGTACGCCGATCATGCAGGCGTTCGTGCTCGTGCCCGTGCCATCCTCGAGATAACGGTTGATGCTGTCGAGCCCTTCGGAGCGATCGCTGAACAGCGCTCGCAGGGTTGCCAAGTTCTGGTTGCCCTGCTCCAGCCAGGCATCGAGCTTCTCGAGGCGTTTCGCGCTCGATACGCTGGTCGGCTCGCCCTGCAGGGCGACGAGACCCGGCTCCATGCAGTGATTGGTGCGCGTGAGCGCCCGGGAGTCGAGGCGCCGCTCGCTGATTCGACGGCCTCCGCACTCGAGCTCCACCGCAGCGTCCGCGTCGGCGAGCCAGTAGGTGTGCGCGGCGGCGCGGGGCGCGCTCTGGATCAGCGCCTTCGCTTCCGCGACGCTGCTGGTGGCGAGCGCGCGGTGGAGCAGGCTCAGGTACCCGACGCCCGGTCGCGTGTCCTTGGCCTTGATGTTCGTGGTGCCCACGGTCAGCCCAGCTTCGTTCATGCCCATCAACGACAGGCAACCGGTGCAGGTGACGGACCAGCTCTCCGGTCCGCGCGCGGGCTTGCGGTGCACCGCCACCACGAAGTCGAGATCCGTCGGATTGAGATCCCAAGTCTGTGCGGCATACAGCCGCGCGTCGGCGCTCAGGTTCGGCGGAACGACCAGCGCCGAGCAACCCTCGTCCGCGGCGGCCGACGGCAAAAGCACGACGTCCCGCAGATCGGTCATGTTCCCGGCGGCGTACAGGCGCACGGCGTCGACGTTCGCAGCTTCGGCAGTGGCTACCAGTTCCCGAGTGCCCTCCGGATCCCAGACCTCGGCGATGCGTAAGCATTCGCTGCCCACCGCGAGGAAGCCAGGGATGTCGAGCTGGTTTCGTTCGACCATGTAGGCCTCGAGCGCCTCGAACCTCTGCGCCACGAAGCGATGGATTTCCTCACGCAGCTGTTCGCCGTGAGCGTGCCCCATTTCGGTGGGCGTTCCTTGGCAGTGGATCTGTCGAAGTTCGTACGGTTCTTTGCTCATCGTCGCTCCGCGGATCGTAGTTCCCAGCCGCCCGTGCCACAACCGGAGCCCCGGAGCCCCCGGTTTGCTGCGTAACGGTTCAGAAACACGTCCGGCGGTGTGGAAAAAGGTCATTCCTGCGCGAACCTGGGGCCGACCCGGCCCGTCTTCGGCGCGCGCGAGGGTTGAAATGTCGTGATTCTTGGAACGCACGGGGCCATGCTTGAGCCCTTCTTACCATGGCCGCCGTACGAGGTTTGCAGCGCAAGCTTGCACGAAATCGGATGACGTTGTACTCCCGTCCGCGAACGGCACGGTGTTTTCGCACACGCAGAAACCGCATTTCTACCCCCGGAACCCTTGGGGCTAACCCCCAGCTCGAGCAGTGATGGGCGGCATGAGGGGGTCGTATGCGTGACAACGAGACCGAAAAGATATCGCTGGCTCGGGTCGGCACCGTCATCAACGGCAAGTGGACCGTCGATCGCCTGATTGGCGTGGGCGGCATGGCTTCGGTGTATGCCGCCACCCATCGGAATTCCAAGCGCGCTGCCTTGAAGATCATGCATCCGGAGCTGTCCGCGCAAGCCACGATCCGCGAGCGCTTTCTGCGCGAGGGTTACCTGGCCAACATGGTCGATCACCCGGGTGTCGTGAGCATCGACGACGACGACATCACCGAAGACGGCTGCGCCTACTTGGTCATGGAGCTGGTCGAAGGTGAAACCCTCGAGGCGCGTCTGCGGCGGAAGGGTCCGCTGCCGGCCGAAGAGGTGCTGAGCTTCATGGATCAGGTGCTGCATGCCTTGGCGACCGCGCACACGCGCGGCGTCGTGCACCGCGACCTCAAGCCAGAAAACATGCTGCTGGCGCAAAATGGCGAAGTCAAGCTGCTCGACTTCGGTATCGCCCGCGCCCGCGCTCTCAGCACCGATCCTACCAAAACGCTCACGGACGGCCTGATGGGTACCCCCGCGTTCATGCCGCCGGAACAGGCGCGCGGTCGCTGGGAAGAGGTGGATGCGCAGAGCGACGTGTGGGCACTCGGCGCCACCATGTTCACGTTGCTCACCGGGCGCAACGTGCATCAAGCCGCCACTACCAACGAGGCCCTGGCCGTGGCGATGATGCGGCACGCACCCAAGCTCGAAGAGTACCGCGCCGAGCTGCCGGCGTCGCTGATCGAGCTCGTGAACAAGGCGCTCGAGTTCGAGAAGAAAGATCGCTGGCCGAATGCGACCGTGATGTTGCTGGCCGTGCGCCGTGCCAGCTCTCGACTCGAGGACGAAACGCTCGATGTCGAGGCGGCAGCTGCTGCCCGTGCCGTGCATTCGGACTCGCAGCCCGATCTCTTCGTTGCCGAACACGACGCCTCCGACACCTACATCGAGAGCGTCGTCGACGCGGAACTTGCGGAGCCAGAGGGCAGCGCCAGCGCCCCGTCGGCCGCGTCGGTGCCGTCCGTCACGTCAGCGCCCTCGGTACCGCCGGTCGCGTCCGTGCCGCCGCCAGCGCCCAGCGATCCGCCGACGAGTCCGGTGAGCCCGCAGGAGGCCCGCAGCACGGGGACTCGCCCGGCTCATGCCTCGCAGCCACCGCCTCGCCCTCCGTCGCCCCCGCGTCCGTCGCAGCAGCCGCCGCCTCGGCGACCAACGACTGCCGCCAGCCAGCCTTCGAGACCCCCGCCGCCCACGGCACTGCTGGCGGCGTCTCCGCCCTTGCAAGCAGCGAGTGCCCCGTCCCTCGAGGCGCCAGCCCACGACCTTGCTGCCGCTGAGGCTGGGGCCCACGCGGTCCCCGCGCATGATCACGATGACGGAGATCCGGGCGCGCGCATCCCCACGCCGGTCTACCAGAGCCCGTCCTCCGTGCAAACAACCAGCGCAGCGCTCGCGGCCTTTGCCGCCGCGCGCGCAGAGGCCCCTCCGTCAGCCCCCAGCTCTCCCCCACCTCACGACTCCGCGTTGCCCGCGCGCCGGGTGGTGCCCTTCTCTGACGTGCCGGTCGCGGGCGCGGTCGTCACCCGCCCGACCGAAACGACCACCGCACGCTCGGCGCTCACGGCAGCGGTGCGGGCGCCCAGTCGCCAGCAGTGGTCGTTGATTGGCGGCGCAGTGCTCGTGCTGGTCCTGTTGGTGATGTTGGTGGCCGCGATGGGTGGCGACGACGAAGCCGAGGCCGAAGCCGAAGCCGCCCCCTCAGACAGCGCGCTCGTCGCGTTGCCTGCCGCGGCGCCGCCTCCTGTCCCCAGCGCACCCCAGCCCAAACGCACCACGGCGCGCGCTCCCAAAGCCAAGAAGGCGACAGCTCCCAAGCGAACCGACGCGCCCACGCGCACGACCGCGCCGGTGGGACAAGCGGTCGATCTCGAAGCGTTGCCGGTCCTGTCCGCCGACGCGACCTCGGCGCCGGGCGCTCGCTCGGGTGGGACGGTGGCGCCACGGCGCCAAGCCGCCAAAGCCGCGCCGAAGACCGGCGGAAACATCTTCAGTCAGGCGAAGAACCTCGCTCAAAAGCGCGCGACGCAGCGCTCGGGGACGGTCAAGACCGGCAGCGGCGACTGACCGGGTGGCAAGCGACTTGCGTTCTCGCGAGGAACGCCGCATGAAGCTTGACCGGAGGGTCGCAAAAGCGTGTCACTAGCATCGCTGATACTGCAGAAGGGTTCGAACGGCTTCGGCTTCGGCTCCACCGCCGACGAGGTGACCGCCGGCCTAGATCTTACTGGAAAGAACCTGCTCGTGACCGGTGCGACCTCTGGCCTCGGGGAAGTCAGCGCTCGGGTGCTGTCCGAGCGCGGCGCGCGCATCTTCGCGGCGGCCCGCACCAGCGAGAAAGCCGAAGCGCTGTGTCGCACGCTCCGGGGCGAAGCGCTGCCATTGGCTTGCGATCTGGCCGACCCCGCTTCGGTGTTGGCGTGCGTGGACACGGTCACTGCCAGCGGAGCGCTGCTCGACGCCGTCATCTGCAACGCGGGCATCATGGCGTTGCCTCGGCTGGAGCTCGTGTGCGGCTACGAAAAGCAGTTTTTCACCAACCACATCGGCCATTTCTTGCTCGTCACCCGGCTCTTGCCGCGCCTCGCTCCAGCGGGCCGCATCGTCATGGTGAGCAGCGACGCGCACCGCATGGCGCCGCGCGGCGGCATCGATTTCGACAACCTGGCCGGCGAACGGAGTTACAGCGCCTGGAGCGCTTATGGGCGCAGCAAGATCGCAAATCTTTTGTTCGCCAAGGCGCTGGCCCGACGTTTGCCGCCCGGGCAGTCCGCCAACGCAGTGCATCCCGGAGTGATCATGACCAATCTGCAGCGCAGCCTGACGCCGGTGATGCGCACGCTAATGCAGCTCGGCGAACCGCTGTTCCTGAAAACACCCGCGCAAGGCGCCGCCACGCAATGTTACGTGGCAGTGCACCCGTCCATGAGCCAAAACGGTGAATATTTCGTGGACTGCAACGTGAGGCAGCCGCGGCGGGCCGCGCGAGACATGGCGGTCGCGGAGAGGCTCTGGCAGGTTTCGGAACGTATCGTCGCTGGCGCGTTGCCTTTGGCAGGCAGCGTCGGCGACGCTCGCTAGTGTGGTGCATCTTCGATTCGCCACGAAAATAAACAACGCTTTCCTAGTCTCAATCGGACGCCAGAGTTCGAAATATGGAGACAGCACGCTAGTCGCTGGGCTCGTTTCGCGTCTGGGTCGTGCTAGAAGCGTGCCTCATGCGGATCGGGCTCATCGGGGACGTGCATCAAGAAGACTTGGCGCTCGCGTGGGCGCTAGCGTGGCTCGCGGACCAAGGCGTCGACTTGTGCGTGTGCGTCGGTGACATTGCGGACGGATTCGGCGATCTCGACGCCTGTTGCGAGCTCCTCGATTCACATGGGGTGATCACGGTACGTGGCAACCACGATCGCTGGTTCCTCGCACAAAAGATGCGCGACTTGCCACAGGCGTCGTCACTGGGAGCGGCCAGCCCCGAAAGCCGCGAGTGGCTGAGCGGGCTGCCGGTGACCGCCAGCATCGAGACCCCCGCTGGCAGCGCCCTGCTCTGCCACGGCACGGCGTACGATGACATGCTCGGGGTGAGGCCCGACGATTTCGGCTACGCGCTCGACTCGAACGACGCGCTCCAGCGCTTGCTCACGAGCGGCGAACACCGCATCCTGATCGCAGGCCATACGCATCTACCGATGTTGCGGCGTATCGGCGAGCTCGTGCTGGTCAACGCTGGGACCCTGCATCGAAGCTACGACCCATGCGTCGGCGTGCTCGACACTACGACGTTGTCCGAGCATTTCGTGCGGATCCCAGCGTTGGAGCGAGGATGAAGCTCGCGCTCGTGCTCGAGCAGCACCAGCGCAGCTTGGCCACGGGCGGCCTGCCCAGAAACCTCGGCGACGGCTACCTGTGTGCCCACAATCCGTTCTTCGCTCGCATCCGCAGCGAGGCGCTCGCGCGCGGCTACGGCTTCAGCGAACGCGACCCCGGCGGGTACTTCGGGTTTCCGCTGCTGGGGCTCGACCTGGTGCTCGAGAGCCGGAAGATCCCGTATCGCGACAACGTGACCGCGCTGGAACGGCTCGAAGCCGCTCGTCCGGGGTTCTTCACGCTGGCCGAGTTGTCGTCGAATCGGCCTAGCCCCAACTACGTGCTTCACGAAGCGGCTCACGCCGTCGCCTATGCCGTGGCGTTCGGTTCACGCCCGGTGCGCGAAGCTTTCGCCGATCCAGGTCATTTGCCCTGGGTGCTCGCGGGTGAGGCGTTTGCGATGGCGGCCGAGTACCTCGCGGCCTGCTGCGTGGGCGGCTCGTTGCATCGATGGTTCTTCTCCATCAACAGCTATCGGCACCGCACTCAAGCCAAGCGCGCCATCGGCGATCTGATGCTCGAGCTCGGCGAGGTGCCGGTCGTGTGGGCGCTGCTCTCGGGGTTCGTAGCCAGCAATACGTTGCGCGAGTCGCTGAAAGAGCGCGAGGTGTGCGCGTTGCTCGAACACGTCCCGCCCCACACGCTGCCGCAGCGACGACAGCTCAGCGCGCTGCGGCGAGCCGTGTCCGAGGCTATCAAGATGAGCCGAGCGTTTCGGGTGGACACCGCCCGCTTGTTCTTGTGCAAGTTCGGTTACTCGCGTCGTATAGAACGCCAGCTCCAGTTCGACTGCGTGCAACAGATCGAGCGCGATCCCCACTTTCGGGGCACGCTGCGGCGACTCGTGGACGTGCTCGTCGTTGCGCCCGCTCGCGAACCCGCCCAGGCAACGCGAGCGGCGCAGAGCTCGCTGCCGTACGCGGAAACTGGAGCTGAAGCGTGACCGCTGTGGAGATCGTCACTCGCTGGACGGAGGTGCTACGGGTTCGCGGTTTCGATCTGGTGCAGAGCTTCGACGCCGCCAGCTACAACCGTTCGCCGCGCGCGCTGGGTAGCTCCTTTCGCTTGCCGGAGTTCGCACTGCCAAAACCTCTCGGGATCGTCATCGCTCACGGGGCGGCGTTGTGGCAAGTACTGCGCGCCGCGGTCCGCGAGGACGCGCGGCTGTGTGCCGCCGCGCATCCGCTGGACGCGTACACCGAACGCGTCGTGGCCGAGCTGCAGCGCGCGACTCCCCGGCCGAGCGCCGCCTTTTTCTCGCACCACACCGACCCCGTGATCCCCATCCAGCGCATCGCCGACGTCGCGGGGCTGGCGGGGCTCTCGCCGAGCCACCTCAGCGTCCACCCGCGCGTGGGTCCCTGGCTCGGACTGAGAGCCGTGGTCGTCTTCGCCGAGCAGTACAGCGGCGAGTCCGAGCCGGTGTTGGAGCGCCCGTGCGCGCGCTGCCCGGGACCTTGCTTGGGCCCCTTTCAGAGGGCTGTCGATGCGCCCGAGGCGGCCTGGCAGAGGTGGCTGGCGGTGCGCGACAGCTGCCCCGTCGGACGCGATGCCCGCTACGACGAGCTTCAGATCCGGTATCACTACACGAAGGACCTCAGCCTACTGCGAGGAGATCCACCCCCAACCCACTGAAAGGTAGGCGAATGGCCTTGACCGGCTGCAGGGCCGGTTCTATCTTTCAACAGATTTTGAAACCTCAAACGTCGCTTCGAGCCGAGTGTGTCCGCCGCAGGCTGGCTCGAGGTGACGATCCCGCTCTTCGCCGCTGAATGAACTCCGCTGCAAAGTTCACCGCTTGCTCCGATGCAGAGCTCCAGGTGGCCGATAGGGTCGGGCGCCTGATGCAGTTCTGGGGGTTCAAGCGCCCGATGGGGCGCTTGTGGACGCTGCTCTATTTGGCTCCCGAGCCGCTCACCGCGGCGGACATCGCCCAGAGCCTGCAGATGAGCGCTGGAGCGGTGAGCATGACTCTGAACGAGCTGAACAAATGGGGCGCCGTGAAGAAGACCTGGCGCCCGGGAGAGCGCCGCGACTTCTACGAAGCCGAGACCAGTGTTTGGAAGCTCGTGCGACGGGTGATCGGGGATCGCGAGCTCACGTTGGTGCGAGAGTTCAGCGAGGCCCTCGGCGCCGCCGATAGCGCGCTCGCTGTCGCGGATCTGGATCCGGAGGTTCGCAGCTTCAAGAAAGAGCGGGTCGAGCGCCTTTTGGAGCTGTCCAAGTTGGGTGAAAACCTGCTATCCGCGCTCGTCGCCGGCCAGGCCGTCGATCCTGCCCAGATTGAACAGGCCAGCAAGTGAACACGAACAGCACCCCCACTCGATCCGACGGCTCAGGAGCGATGTTCGACGCCATCGCCGAGCGCTACGATCTGGTGAATCGGATCATCTCGCTCGGCATCGACCAGAGCTGGCGTGAGAAGACCGTCGCTGCGCTGAACCTGGCGCAGGGCGCCCGGGTGCTCGATCTCGCCACGGGCACTGCAGATCTCGCGATCCAGATCGCCAAAGAGGGCAGCGACGTCGTGGGCGTCGACCCGTCGCCCCGGATGCTCGCGATCGGACGCCGCAAGGTCCACGAAGCCATGCTCCACGAGCACGTGGAGTTGGTGGTGGGCGACGCCCAGGCTCTCGCGTTCGCCGACTCGAGCTTCGACGGCGTGTCGATTGCCTTCGGCATCCGCAACGTGCCCGATCGGGCTCGCGCGCTGCGCGAGATGGCCCGCGTCACCAAGCCCGGCGGCCGCGTCGCGGTGCTGGAGTTGTCGGAGCCCGAAAGCGGCGGGCTGCTCGGACCGCTCGCGCGCTTCCACGTGCACACGCTGGTGCCGTGGGTCGGCTCGCTCATCTCCGGCGCGGCCGAGTACCGCTATTTGCAACGTTCGATCGCCGCCTTTCCGAGCGCCACCGAATTTGCTCGGCTGATGCAAGAACACGGCCTCGACGTCCTGCGCGTCGAACCCCTCACCTTTGGAGTCTGTCACCTGTACGTGGCCACCCCGGCCTCGTAGCGCTGCTGATCCCGCTCCGTATGCAGTCCGCTTCTTTGTCGCACCTCGCCCCCCAACTCTCGCGAGCCCTGGAAGGATGGCGGCCGCCGCGTGCTCAGGAAGACGGGTTCGCTTTGGTCTCGGTCCCGGCCCCGCTCGCCCCGCTCGAGAACGTGTTCGCCGCTGGGCAGGGCGAGCACTCGTTTCTATGGGCACCCTCGGGCAGCACTCAATTCGTAGGTCAGGGCGTCGCGGCCGAGGTGATCGCAGACGGTGAGGAACGCTTCTCGCGCGTGCGGATCGAGCTGCAAGCGCTGCTGGATCGCGTGAAATGCGCCGGCGACGGCGGCCCGTCGCCGCGGGTGTTCGGTGGCTTTTCGTTTCACCCCGAGGCGCCTTCCGGCCCGCTCTGGGAAGGCTTTCACGCCGCGCATTTCGTGCTGCCGCGCACTTGCTACGCGCGGGCCCAGGACCAGGCCTGGGTCAGCCTCTGCGTTCGCGTCGGCGATCTGAACGAACCAACGCTAGTCCGCGAGCACGTCGGGCACGGCATCGCTTGGCTGGAAGGCTTGATGGCCCGGCGCGTGAGCTTGCCTGCGGCGCCGCCCGCGAGTCTTCGCATCTCGAACGTGCCCGATCTCGACGGCTGGCAGCGGCTGGTGGCGGCGATCCAAAACGAAATCGCGGCCGGCCGCTTTCAGAAGATCGTCGCCGCGCGCCGAGCCGTGTGCCGGCTCGACCCGATGCCGGCGCCGCAGCAAGTCCTCGAACGTTTGGGAGAGATCGCGGGTGATTGCGCGAGGTTTGCCGTGCGTCGCGGCGACAAGCTTTTCCTGGGGGCGACTCCGGAGTGGCTGATCCGCAAACAGGGCAATGGCTTTCAGACCGAGGCCCTGGCAGGCTCACGCTCGTCGCGCGATCCTGACGCCGAGCGCGAGCTGCTCTCGAGCCAGAAAGATTTGCGCGAGCACAGTCTGGTCGTCGAAGAGATCCTGCGGGCGTTCGAGCCGTTGACGAATGAAATCGGCACGCCGCAGCGGCCCGCGATTCGACGGCTGCGCGACATCCTGCACCTGCACACCCCCATCGCAGGCAGCTTGCGCGAAGCGACGGACGTCCTCGATCTGGTCGAGCGCCTGCACCCGACGCCCGCGGTCGGCGGCGCCCCGCGGCTCGGCGCTCAGCGCTGGATTGCTGAGCACGAGCCTGAAAAGCGCGGGTGGTATGCGAGCCCGGTGGGTTGGGTCGACCGGGCGGGCGACGGCGAGTTCGTCGTAGCGCTGCGCTCGGCGCTCTTGGTCGACAACGTGGCCCACATCTTCGCCGGCGCCGGCATCGTCGCGGAATCGGATGCCGATCTCGAGTTCCGCGAGACCGAGCTGAAGCTGGCCGCCATGAGCAACGCCCTCGGGGCCACGTGAATCATGCCGGCGGTCCTGCTCACTCAGTGGGCCCGGTTGCTCATCGACACGCTGGTCCAGAGCGGCCTCGAGCACGCGGTGATCAGTCCCGGCTCGCGCTCCACACCGTTCACTTGGGCGGCGCTCAAGCACCCGGGACTCACCTGCCACAGCGCGATCGATGAACGCAGCGCGGCGTTCTTCGCGCTGGGCCAGGCCAAGCTGACGGGCCGCCCATCGCTCTTGATCGCGACCTCAGGCAGCGCGATGGCCCACTACTGCCCCGCCTTCGTCGAAGCCAGCTATTCCCACATTCCGCTCCTCGCGCTCACCGCCGATCGCCCCGTCGAGCTGCAGCACCGAGCCGCTCCGCAGACCATCGATCAGCTGGGGGTGTTCGGCAACGTGGTGCGCGGTTCGTTCGACCTCGGTGCGCCGGGCTCGACCGAGCAGCAGCTCCTGGCGCTGACGGCGACCGTGGCCCAAGCCGTGCGCTTGGCGGCGGGGCCGCTGCCGGGCCCGGTGCATCTCAACGCGCCGGCCGCCAAGCCCCTGTTTCCGATGCGCGCGGCGAGCGCCGACGACGTCGCGCTGGAAGCCAGCGTGCAAGCGCTCATCGAACGCGGTCCGACACGTTTCAGCCGCGACGGACGCGGCGTGGATGCTACCGGCGTCGAGGCCGTGGCGCTGGAGCTCGCGCGGGTCGAGCGTGGCCTCATCGTATGCGGAGCGTTACCCGCGGGCGACGCTGGCGCAGCGGAGTCGGTGTGCACCCTGGCTCGGGTCACAGGCCTCCCGCTGATCGCCGAAGTGCCGAGCCAACTCGTCCTCGGGCACGTGGCGGCTCCCGTATCGCCCGCGGTCGGCAGCGTGCTTGCCCTCGCGGGGCTGCGCGGGAGCGAACCCGACTTCGTGCTGCAGTTCGGCCCCCCCCTGACGAGCCAGGCGTGGCTGGCGTTCGAGGCGAGCCTCTCCGTTGCGCGGCGGCACCTGGTGGCTCGCCACGGCTGGCCCGACGTCGCCGCCTCCGCGAGCTGGCTCCACGCGAGTGACCCCGGTGCCTTCGCGGCTCGTCTGGCGGAGCTGGTGCGGGCGCGGCCGGCGCCGGACGGAGCCTTGGCTGCGGCTCGCACCGCGTGGGGCGAGCGGCTCAGTGTCGCGCGCGCACGCGTGACGACCGCACAAGACGAGCTGCTAGCGGCGCTGCCGTTCGGCGAAGCCCACGCGGTGCGAGCCGTGATCGACGAGTTGCCTGCCGAGTCGCTGCTGTTCCTCGGGAACAGTCTGCCTCTACGTGCGGCCGATGCCTTCGCCCGACCGCGCGCGGTGGGCGTGACCACGCTCGTACAGCGGGGCGCGAACGGCATCGACGGGCTGGTGTCCGGCGCTGCCGGGATCGCCAGCGCGGGCGCGCGCCCGACCACGCTCGTCCTCGGTGACGTGAGCTTTGCCCACGACGTCGGCGGTCTGTTGCTGGCCCGCAGCAGCGGAGTTTCACTTGCGATCGTGGTGATCGACAACGCTGGCGGGCGCATTTTCGACGGCCTGCCCATGGGCGACGCCAGCACCGCTTCCGAGCGCGACAGACGCTTCTGGCGTACACCGCCCGATCTGGCGCTCGATGCCATCGCTCGAGGCTATGGCATCGGCTACCAGCTGGCCGAAGACGCCGCTCAAGTCGCGCGTGCCTTGCGGGCCGCCTACGCCAAGCCGGGAGCGACGCTGGTGCACGTGCGCGTGGCACCGAATAGCTACCAAGAAGCTACGGAACTGCTCGGCGCCAGGCTCCGTGCGCTCTCGGAGGCCGAGGCCCGCTGATGACGACTTGGCTGTGCCTGCACGGATTCACCGGTACCCCCGAGTGTTTCCGGGCGCTGGCGGCAGCGAGCGCGCCAGGTGCCCGCTTCCTCAGTCCCACGCTGACCGGCCACGGGTCGCCGCCGGCCGCGTGGGCACCTAGCTTCGAGGCCGAGCTGGAGCGCCTCGCGCGCTGGCTCGCCGAACGCCAGCACGGCCCGACCTTTCTGCTCGGCTACTCGCTCGGAGCGCGGCTCGCGCTCGGTCTCCTCGCCGCAGCCCCGGATCGTTTCGCCGGGGCTGTGCTCATCGGCGCCAACCCCGGTCTGCGCAGCGACAGCGAGCGCCGCGCGCGCAAGCACGCCGACGAGCAGCTCCGGAAACGCTTGCTCGAGCACGGGCTAACGGCGTTCGTCGACGAGTGGGAGCGGTTGCCCCTGTTCGCGACACAGGCAGCGCTCGAGCCAGCCGTGCGCGCCGAGCAGCGACGCGCGCGGCTGACACACACCGCCGAGGGACTCGCGCACGCGCTCGCCGCGCTCGGCCTCGGCGAGATGCCCGATTACTGGCCGCGCCTGGCAGCGCTCGACCTACCCGTCGCGCTCGTGGTAGGCGCAGAAGACGCCAAGTTCCGGCGTCTCGGCGAAACCATGCTGCAGCTGTTCCCCAGAGCACGACTCGAGCTGGCTCCCCGGGCGGGGCACAACGTCGTGCTCGAACAACCGGAGTGGCTCGCTCAGGTGATGCAGCGCCAGAGCGAGGGTGCGTGTTGACACACGAGCCGAGCGTCGCTGGCACCGGCGGCACGTCACCCGGCGTGCGCGCGCACTCCGTGCTCGCCTGGTGGATCGCCTGCCGCCCGAAGACGCTGAGCGCCGCTGCCGTGCCCGTCGCGGTCGGCAGTGCGGTCGCCTACCGGCTCGGAGGCTTCGCTTGGCAGCCTGCGCTGGCAGCGCTCGTCGGCGCGCTGTTGCTCCAGATAGGCAGCAACTTCGCCAATGACGTGTTCGATTTCGAGAAAGGTGCGGACACCGCCGCCCGCCTGGGCCCATTGCGGGCGGTGCAGGCGGGCCTGATCAGCCCGCGCGCGATGCGCCTCGGGATGGGGGTTGTCTTCGGCTTGGCCCTGCTCGTGGGCGTGTACCTGACCGCCGTCGCCGGTCCAGCCATCGTGGTGATCGGCCTGTTGTCGATCGCTTCGGCGATCGCCTACACGGCGGGCCCCTACCCGCTCGGGTACCACGGCCTGGGTGACGTGTTCGTCCTGATGTTCTTCGGGTTCGTCGCGGTGTGCGGCACCGTCTTCGTGCAGCTGCACGCGGTCCCAGCGCTCGCGATCTGGGCGTCCGTACCCGTGGGTGGCCTGGCCACGGCCATCCTGGTGGTGAACAACGTGCGCGACCGCGACACGGACGTGCTCGCGAACAAACGCACGCTCGCGGTGCGTTTTGGTAGGCGCGCCGGTCAGTACGAGTACCTGCTGCTGCTCGCCGCAGCCTATTTCGTGCCGCTGTTGTTGGTGGCCCGCGGCGAGATCGGGAAGAGCGCGTTGCTACCGTGGGTGACGTTGCCGTGGGCGGTGGTCCTGACGCGTCGAGTCTTCCGCGACCGCGGCACACCGTTGAACCAAACCTTGACTGGCACGGCAAAGCTGCTGCTGACGTTCGGCGTGCTGTTCACGCTAGGGCTCGCTGCTGATGCGAGCCAGCCATGAGGCTCTTCGATCTTTCGATCCGTGAAGTGTCGAGCTCCCTGGCCCGCCCGGTGGGCAGCCCCGAGGCTCCCGAGCGGCGGCGCGCGGGGCTGCTCCTGAGGCTACGAGATGCGGAGGGCAACGTCGGCCTGGGCGAAGCCTCGCCGCTGCCTGGCTTCAGCCAGGACTCGCTGGCCTCGTGCAGGACGGCCCTGGCGGGACTCGACACCCGCGACCTCGCCGACTGCTTTGACGACCCGGGCCCCGAGAGCGTGCTCGCGGCACTGGCTCGCGCTCGCAGGTTGCTGGATCCCAGCCTGCCCGCCGCGGCGTTCGCGCTCGAGACGGCGCTGCTCGACCTGGTTTGCCGCAGAGAACGGCGCTCCCCGTTCGAGCTGCTCGGACGCCCGGCGCTGCCGCGCGTGGAGCTCAACGCAGTCCTCGACGCCACCCTGCCCGAGGCCCGCGAGCGCGCGCTCGATCTGATCGGGCAGGGCTACACCACTCTGAAGCTGAAGTTCGGATCGCGCTGGGAACCGGCGCTCGACACGCTGACGCACTTGCGGCAGCGCGGCGGGATCCAGCTCCGCGCCGACGCCAATCGCAAGCTCGGCGCCGAAGCCCTCGAGTGTGCGCTGCCGCGCATGGTCGCGCTCGGCTTGGAGTTTTTGGAAGAGCCCTGCGCTCCCGAGCTGTGGCCCTCGCTGCCAGCGACCCGCCCGCCGATCGCGCTGGATGAAACGCTGGGCAGCGCCAGCAGCGAGCAGCTGCCCGCGCTGCTCCGCCAAGCGCACGCCGATGTCATCGTGCTAAAGCCCATGGCCCTCGGCGGGTTCTCTGAGTGTCTGCGCCTGGCCGACGCGGCGCACACGACCGGCTGCGCCGTGGTGGTGACGCACTTGTTCGACGGTCCGGTCGCGCTGGCCGCAGCCTCCGCGCTGGCCTGTGTCGTGCAGAGTCCACGGCTAGCCGCTGGCTTGGCTCCGCACGCAGGGCTCGGCGCCTGGCCCCGCGCGCCGCAGGCTTGCGTGCCGCCGCCTTCGGGCCTTGGCCGTGGCATCGATCCGGGCTCTTTTTGCACAGGCATCAGCCCGATCGACTACTGGCAGGAGCTCGGTGACTGACCCGTTCGACGTGTTCGCGGCGGCCCGTCAGGCGCCTGAGCGCCTGGCCCTGGCCGAGCCCGAGCGCCACTGGACCTATGCGGAAATGGCCGCGCTCTCGGCGCGCGCGCTGGGCTGGCTGCAGGCGCACGGCGTGGCGCTCGCCGCGGGCGCTGCGGAGAGCGCCGTGGCCGTGTTGGCGGAGCCGACTCCCCACCAGATCGCGATGACGTTTGCCTTGCTGGCCGCGGGTGTACCCTGCCTGCCGGTGCATCCGCGACTCACGGAGTCCGAGCGCAGTGCGTTGCTCGCGCGCGCGCAGTCACCGCTCTACGTAGACACGACTTGGCAGCACGCGCCCGTGGTCGCGCCCGCGGCGACCACGCTCCGTCACAGCCACGGGCCCGAGGCTCCGCTGGCGCTGGTTCAAACGTCCGGGACGACAGCGGGTCCACGCCTCGCATGCTTGAGTCGCCGCGCCTTCCAAGCCTCCGCTGCGGCGAGCGCCGCACATCTCGGCTGGACTCCGAACGACCGCTGGCTCTTGGCGTTGCCGTTCGCGCACATCGGCGGGCTGTCGATCCTGACCCGTTGTCTGGCCGCGCGCAGCGCGATCGCCCTCCCCCTCCCCACGCTGGCCCCACGGGGTGGCCCCGGCCAGAATGCCGCGCGCGTGGCTGAGAGCTTGGCGCGGCTCGAGGTCTCATTGCTGTCGCTGGTGCCCACACAACTCGAGCAGCTCCTCGAACTGCGCGGCTGGAGCGCACCTAGCACGCTTCGGGCGGTGCTCGTGGGGGGCGCTGCCGCGAGCGTGGCGACGCTGGAACGAGCCCGCGCTCGCGGACTGCCGGTGCTGGCGAGCTATGGCATGACCGAAACCTGTTCACAGATCTGCACGCAAGCCCTACGCGCCGACCCCCCGGAGGCTGGTGTCGGACACCCGCTCCCCGGCGTCGAGGTCGAGATCGTGGACGGCGAGATCTACGCGCGCGGCAGCATGCTATTCAGCGGCTACTGGGGGGAGGCGGAGGTGTACGGGCCCTCGACCTGGTTTGCGACCAGCGATCTGGGGCACATCGATGCCGCTGGCTGTCTGCACGTCCTCGGGCGCCTGGCGGACCGAATCATCAGCGGGGGCGAGAACGTGAACCCGCTCGAGGTCGAGCAGGTGCTCGCGCCTGCCGTAGCGCCGCGGCGACTCTGCGTGTTCGGTCGTGACGACGCGCTCTGGGGAGAGCAAGTCGCCGTGGCCATCGAGGGAGCCGCGGACCCCACCCTGATCGATCGCTTGCTGCTCGCATCCCAAGCGCTGGCGGCCTTCAAACGCCCGCGCGCCGTCACCTTCGTGGAGCAGCTCCCCGAGCTCGCGTCAGGCAAGCTGCTGCGGCGCACGCTGAAAGACTCCAGCTCGCTGGCGCTCACGCCCCTCGGCTCCCCGCCAGGTTCTGGCTACACGAGCGGCTGAAAGGCCATGAATACACCCTCCGGGACCGGACAGCGCTTGAAGTCCGGGAGCGCCACGAACGTGTGCACGGATTGCGCCACTACCGCCACCTCGCGCGTCCCAGCCAGCGAAATCCGATAACCCAGCGTCAGCTCGCTCTCCGCAAGGTGTGCGACCGGCAGGCTGACCATGATCTCGTCACCGAAACGCAGCGGCCGCAGGTAGTCCGCTTCGGCGTGCCGGATGGGCGCGGCCCATTGGCGCTGCTTCAGCACCTCCACCAGCGAAACGCCGTGAGCCTCCAGGTACTCGACGTAGAGATCGTGGCAGTACTCGAAGACCGCCGCGTAGAAAATTACGCCAGCAGCGTCCACGTCCTGAAACCGGACGCGGCGCGTGCGAACGAACCCCTCACGAGTCACGCTCAACAGAGTCTGTCGGTCGTAGCGATACACGGCAGGACCTCGTGGGCATAACGAAGAGCCAATGACCGCAGCGAGCTGCGAGCTCCGCCAGCGTCGCGCCGTGTGGGACCGGGCGTGCTGGTGACAACTGACAAACAGCGCGCACTGACGGCGCGGACGGGAGGAAGTAGTGGTGGCAAGAGCGCAATGTTCATCGATTCGAAAAGGGTGGCCGAGTCGCACGGCGCTGACAAGGAAGAACGGCTTCGGCGTGATCCTGGCGCTGGCTCTCGCGGGGTGCTCGACGGGGGCAGACCTCGATACCCCGTACGCGGAGTACGCCCCTGAACCCGTGGGCCCGAGCACCAGCACCAGCACGTCGTCCACGACCTCGGGTGTCGGTGCTTGCGACGACTCGAACGTGACCCCCGCGCTGCAGGATTGGTGTTCAGGGCCGTCGTGCCACGGTAACGTGAACCAGCAGTACAGCGACGCGTTCTGGCTGTTCTCACCCGCTCGCAGCACGGAGCTGCTGAATCGACCCGCCGCGGCCGCCGGTTGCAGCGCCGAACTCATCATCGACACGGTAGATCCCGAAGCAAGCCTGCTCATCACGTCGCTGCGAGGGACCTCGCCGTGCGGAATCGAGATGCCGAAGGGCTTCGCGCTCAGCTCCCCGGAGCAACAAGCTTGCATCGAAGAGTGGGCGCTCGGTCTGGCCGTCGCCGCTGAGTGAGTGGGTCGCCGCGCAACCCGGTAACGGTTGCAGATCGTCGCTGCTTCGAAGCGAAGCTCCAGACGAGATCTTGGCGGCGGCCGTGTTGCAGCCGTCAGACAGAGCATCAACTAGAAAATTACGGCAACAGCGGCCATTGCTCACGAAGCTGCCGGCGCTAGTGGACACGCACGGCTCACGCGCCACACTGAGCAGGCTTCGCCCGTGCAGCCGCGTTCGATGACGACAACGCGCGAGTCCGAACCGACCTGGAAATCTGACGGGCCTCTTCGTACACTGCTTGGCTTTCACAAAGACGCGAGATTAATCAACCCGAGTCAAGTTGCCCCCTGGACTTGGCGCGCGGAAATGTTGGAGGATGACCCCGGCTGTGGTGAGCAACAATACGATCACGAACATACGACGAGGTAAGCGCACACGCGGATCAGCTCGAGCTGTGAAGCAGGCCGTGACCGCATCCCACCGCACCTCACTGGGGTGGGCGATGCTCGTCGGTCTCGGCCTCACCGGGTGCCCGACTGCCGCGGACCTCGACACTCCCTACGACGAATACGAACCGATCCCCACCGTCGTTACCAACAACAACGTCACGTCGTCGACCACGTCCCCGAACGAGGGCTGCGACGACACGACCGTGAACGAGGGGGGGATGTACTACTGGTGTGGCACGAAGACCTGCCACGGCACCCCGGAGTCGAACGAAACTTCCGCGCCCCTCTGGTTGTTCTCGCCCAACCGATCCACCGAACTGTTGAATCTGCCCGCGACCGAAGCGGGGTGCACCACCGAGCTCATCATCAACACGGCGAGCCCGGAGAGAAGCCTGATCCTCACTTCGATGAACAAGACGACGCCTGAAGCCTGCGGCATCGAGATGCCCAAGGGTATCGACATCCCTGACCCCGAGCACACGTGCATCGAACAGTGGGTTTACAGTTTGGTGGCCGCCGCGCCCTGAAACTTGAAGGCTTAGGAAATACGATGCAGACGATTGCGGGTCGCGCAGGACGGCAAGCTCTACTCTTGGCTGTGGCAAGCTCCCTGGCTCTGATGTCGGGTGCGGCGCTCGCTGCCAAACAAGACAAGGTCGAAGCGAGCAAGGGCCAGATCGCCAGGGCAGCACGGACCAAGGTGGTGCTCGGCGCATTCGTGGGTCCGAAGTCGGAAGAAATGCGCAAGTGGGCCACCAAGGGGCTCAAGAACGCCGACAACATCGCGCTGATCCAAGACGAAGCTGCCGCGAGCGTGGCCCAAGGATCCTCGGACTCGGACTACGCTTCGGTGGCCGCCAGCAGCGGCGCCGCCGCGGTCGTGCTCGGGCGTGTGAATCTCCAGAAAAAGGTCGGCTGGAGCCTCACCTTGTGGGTGCACGACGGTTCGACTGGCAAACTCATCGAGAAGCTCACCGTCCGCGGAGGCCTGCTCCCGGAGATGAAGAAGAAGCTCGAGACGAAGCTCGGAGCAATTCTGGCGCCGCCGTTGAAGAAAGCAGGGAAGAGCGACGATTCGGCTTCCGTCGGAGCCGCTGCCGCCGCCGCTGCCCCCAAACCCAAACCCAAGGCAAAGCCCAAGCCCGAGGCCAGCACGGAAGGGGCCGAGCCCGTCACTCTCGAAGAAGAGCCCGCAGGGGCTTCCATGGAGGACGAGGTGCTGCCTCCCGAAGAAGACGAAGCGGAGGAGCCGGCGCCGACGACGGCGACCGGGGCCTCCCCTCTGGATCTCAAGCTCGGGCTCCGCTTCTACCAGCGCAATTTCTTGTACAGCGACACGCTGAACGACTTCGATCCGGCCTACGACCGCCCGCTCGAGCACAACACGGCCGCCGGCTCGCCGATGCTGATGTTTTCGGCCAACCTCTACCCGCTCGCCTTCTTCGTCGATGGCCCGCTCGCCCACCTCGGCGTGATGTTCGGCTACGAGCAGGGCTTTCTGACCACGACCACCTTGCCCGATCCGTACGACCCCAACGTCCCGGAACGGCAGCTCGACCAGTCGCACACCGACGTCTACGTCGGGGCTCGGTACCGCCTCATGCTTGGTCCGCACGAAATCGTGCCCTACGTCGTGTTCGGCAAGCACTCGTTCCTCATCTACGATGACAAGTACCCCTACCTCAGCCCCGGCACGGATGATCTCGACGGCTACTACGACGCGCTCCCCGACGTGGGCTACGAGTACATCGATCTGGGGATCCAGCCCCGATTTCAGTTCGGAGAGTTCAGCGTGGGCGGCCGCGCCGCTTACCGGCTCGTGAACGACACTGGAGGGCTGCAGCAGGTAGGTCCCGCTGATCAGCCCTACGACACGTGGTACCCGAACGCCAAGGGGGCCGGCGTCAGCGCCGGCGTCCAGCTCGGTTACGCGATCTCCCCCGTCTTCGAGATCTTGATCGGTGGCGACTTCACACGCTACGGCTTCGACTTCAATCACATCCCGACCGCCGCTGAACGCAGCGCGCAAAACCTGCCATCGATCCCGGTGGCCCGCGTCGCCGGTGGCGCGACCGACACGTACCTTTCGGGGTGGATCGCGCTGGGCGTGCGGTTCCCCGGCTCCGAGATCACGACTTCCGGCGGGGAGCCTTCGGACGCCGCCTCAGAAGACAGCGATTCCGAAGACAGCGACTCCGGCGCGAGCGAGTCGGAGGACAGCGAAGTCGAAGATCCCGGTGACGAGGACGTCGAAGAGCTCGACTTCTGAAGGCACGTTCCCGTTGGGTTGGCGCCGGGCGAGCTTGCACTATACTCGAGGCTGCATGAACCAAACGAGGAACTCCTGGCGCGCGCAGCGCAGCCGGTTGCTGGCAGCCCTACTCTTGCTCACCGGTTGCAAAGGTGCAGCGCCTGCCCCCGAGCCCGTGGCCTCCGCTGCCGAGCCTCTTGCCGCTGCGGCTTCGGTGAGACCCGCGACCTCCAAGACGAGCGTGCATGGCAGCGCCATCAGCGCCGGCCCCGAGGTAGCGCTGGCCAAGGTGCTCGCGAACCCACGCGAGTTCGAGGGCAAGACCGTTACCGTGTCCGGCGACGTGCGGCGGGTCTGCAAGAAGATGGGCTGCTGGATGGAGCTGGCCACTGACAAGAGCGAGGCCGCGCCCGGTTGCCGGGTGTTCTTTGGCGCCCACCAGTTCTTCGTTCCGAAGGATTCGGACGGGTCACGAGCGCGCGTGCAGGGCGAGGTGCAGGTCAAACAGGTGGAGGCCGACTTCGTCCAGCATCTCGAGCAAGAAGGCGCGAGCTTCAAGGCCAAGAACGCGGACGGCACCGCGGATGAAGTCCGGCTGGTCGCGACCGGGGTGGAACTCACCCGCGGTTGAGTTGCAATTTCGCGAGGCGATTCGCGAGCTTGACCGGCGAGTGTCGAGTATTTGTCGGCGCGAGGATAGCTGTGCTAGCACGGTTGGTCGTGAAGCACTTCGCGTGGCGCTGGCTGCTGCTGGCCTTGTTGTTGGTGACCCCGGCGGCGGCCGAGCGGACCCACGAGGTGGGTTCCGGCCAGACCTTGGGCAAGATTGCCAAGCGGTACCACGTCTCCATCGCTGCGATCTGCAACGCCAACGACATCCGGCGTAACGAACCGATCAAGCCTGGCCAGAAGCTCGTCATCCCCGACCCGAGCGACGAAGACGGCAGCCGCGCTCGCGCGTCGCGCCGGCGGGATCAGCAGGCCAAGGTCGCGCCGGACGAGAATCCGAAAGCCCCGAAGGCGCCCGCCACGCACAGCGCTGGCATGCAGGTGCTCAAGGTTCCGGGCTACGGCAACGCTTACTATTACGAGCCCACCGGCCCAGGCCGGCTCACGCTCCGGCCGGTGATGATGTACCTGCACGGTCGCGGCGGCCACCCGGACGCTGATTGCAAGCGCTGGGCTGCGGTTGCCCGTCCCCTGGGCTGGCTGGTGTGTCCGAGTGGTCCTGGCGCGATGGGCAACGGGCGTGGCTGGAACAACAACTGGGCGACCGCCCATCGCATCGCGGTCGCCACGTTGAACGAACTCCGCAACAAGTACGGGCGCCGTGTCCAACTCTACGGAAACACGCTGATCGGCTTCAGCGAGGGTGCCTACGCCGCGATGAACGTCGGTTTGCGGGAGCCGCGGGCCTTCAATCGCTGGCTGATCCTGGCGGCGAACTCCACCTACTGGGGCGCTCTGGGCCAAGAGTTGCTAGGGGACGTCAAGAGCCGCGTGCGCAAGGTTTACCTGATCACCGGTGAACTCGATCAAGTCGTCGAGGGGACCCGCAACGTCCGAGA
Source organism: Polyangiaceae bacterium (assembly GCA_025937785.1). Taxonomy (GTDB): domain Bacteria; phylum Myxococcota_A; class Polyangia; order Polyangiales; family Polyangiaceae; genus JAICQQ01. The sequence continues at coordinate 81,467 of JAICQQ010000004.1, read as the reverse complement.
AATCCTGCGCAAAGCCGAGGTAGCGACGCGCATCACGACCCCGAGCGACCTCGGGCACAAGATCGATCTCGACGGGCGCCGTGAGCTCTACCGCGCCGCCCTCGTTTGGCTCAACGAAGGCTGAGCACGCGCCCGCCAGCGCCTGGCTCGAACGGTCTCACCAGGCTCAGCTTTGGCTGAGTTGGTCGAGGAGCTGGGCAGCTCCTGCGTGGCTCGGATCCTCGGAGAGAGCCTTGCTGCAGAGGATCTTGGCTTTTCTGGGATCGCCCTGGCGTTCAGCGAGGAGTGCGAGGTGGTAATGGGCGTCGCCCTTCATGCGCGCAATGTCCTCGTTCGAGACGTCTTCGCTCGGCTTCATGATGGTCACCGAGCGGAAGGCGCGGAGTGCCTGTTGGTCCTCGCCGAGCGTGAGCGCTAGACGCCCGAGGCGCATCGCCAGGTGCGGGTTCTTAAGATCCAGCTCGTGCGCCTTGGTCAGCGCCTGGAGCGCTTCCGCCGCCGCGTCACCTTCCTGCAGGATGTTGGCCATTTCGACGTAGACGCCGACGAGCCCCTTCTGGCGGCGGCCGCGCTGATTGTTCGCTGCATCCTCCAGGATCATCAACGCTTCTTGTTGCCTGCCGAGGCCCGCATAGGCGCGCGCCAAGAGCGTGGCCACGTCCAGGTCCTGAGGCGCCAGCTGTCGCGCTTGCTCCAAGACTTCGATGGCGCGTTCGGCCTCGTCGTCTTCCTCGAGCAGGAAGCCCGCCGCCCCGAGCAGCGCCTGCAAGCGAGCTTCGTCGTCCTGGCTCTGTCCAGCATCGTGCAGCAGCAGCTCCGCGAGTTCACGGTGCGCGCCCATGGCCTCGTACATGCGCCGCAAGAGCTCGGCGAGCTTCGTGTTCGTCGGGTCCACGCTGAGCGCTCGCTCCAGCGCGCTGCGGGCGTCTGCGGGGCGTCCCGCCGCCTCCGCCACCTGAGCGAGCTCGAAGGCCAAGGGAACGATCCCCTCGCCGCGCTCGACCGTGATCAGCCGCTTCAGGGAGTCGGTGGCAGCATCCCAGTCTTCGGCATTTCGATCGAGCTCTGCCAGCTTGATCAGCGTGGCTTTGTCGCTGGGTTGCGCCTTGACGAACTCGCGCAATCTGTCCCGAGCCTCGTCGGGCCTTCGCGCCGAGAGCAGCACGTTCACGAGCTCGAGCACGGTAGCTTGGTCATCGGGGCGTAATTCGAGGCGGTGCTGAAGCGCAGCTAGGAGCTGCTCGTGGTCGCTCGGGTCCAGCCGATACGCACGCTCGAGATCCTCCAACGCGCCGTCGAGATCGCGGATTTCAGCGCGGATCTCTGCCCGCTGGCGCAGCAGGTCTGCAGAGTCAGGCGATGCCTGGATCAGGCGGTCGATCGTCGTGAGGGCGCGGGCGAGCTCCCCACTTTCGCGGAACGCTGCCAGAACCTGGCGCATGAGGTCCCAGTCGTCTGGCGCAAGCTCGAGCGCGCGGGCCAGCAGCTCTGCGGCTCGCGCCGGCTCGCCCCGCTTCTTGTAACGCGCGACGAGCGCCTCTCGCTGGTCGACGTCGAGGGGGTTCGCGTGCACCGCGAGTTCCAGCGCGCGCTCGACCCCCTCCGTGTCGTGGGTCTCTTCGCGCAACTGAATCAGGCGCTTCACGAGCGGCATCGAATGTTCGGCCGTTTCCACCCGAAGCAGCGCTTCGAGAGAGTCGGCGATCGCGTAGTTGTCGCCGGTCAGCTCCGCCATGCGCACCACCCCACGCAGGGCGTCGCGATTGCCGTGATCCCAATCGAGCACCGCGCGGTATACGTCCGAGGCGTCGCGATGATGGTCCTTCGTCTCGAGCAGCTGCCCGAGTTGCATCGACGCTGCCACGATCGAGTCCACCTTCTGCCGGTCTTTTGCGGCGTCGAGTTGCACCCGCAAGAGCTCGGCGAGCTCCGTGGTGCGCCCCGTGCGCTTCAGCAGACTGGTGAGCGTCTCTGCGGCCTCCAAGTGCCGGGGGTCTTCTTCCAGCGTGTCACGCAAAATTTGGATGGCTCGGTCTTCGTCACCTGCGTTCAGCACGACGTTGGCCTGCTCGAGTCGGAGCTTGCTGCGGTCGAGCGCGCTGTCCACCAACGGTATCGTTTCTTGCAGCAGGGTCGCGATCCGCTCCGGATCTTCCAGCTCGTGATAGACCGAAAGCAGCGGCTCCCAAACCTCCCGGTCTTGAGGCTCGCGTTCGCGCAGGCGTTCCAGCAGGCGCGCCGCGCGCGCCAGTGCCCCTTGCGCTCGAGCGGTTTGGGCCACCGCGAGCAGCAGCGTGCGCCCCTCTTCCAGAGGCAGACGCTCGGCCGCGGTCTCACGCAGGTCGAAGGCCGACGCAGAATCTCCAGACATTTCACGCACTTGCGCGAGCTCCATCAGCACCCAGGCGTGGTCTTGGGGCTCCAACGTGCCTTCATTGCGCGCCGCCCCTCGCTCCAAAATGGCCTGCTTCAAAGGTTCGGCCCCCAGCTGCTCCGCCAGCATGACCCCCTCGCGCAGTACCTTGATGCCCGCGTCCGGCAGCGCCGCCGCCATCGTCAGGGCTTCGAGCAAGCTGCGCTTGTTGCCGGCGGTCCTCGCGACGCGCTCGAACAGGCGAATCGTGCGAGCATCCGTGGTCCCCGCACTGAGCGCCTCGCGCAACAAGCTTTCGACGCGATTCACGTCGTTGTCGATCGCCAGGGCCTGCTCCAGCAGGTCGACGGCCTCACTCTGGCCGGGCTCCGTCTTGAGCCGAGCAGCGGCGAGGCGGTAATAGGGCTCGGCGCTATCGGGTTGTTCGCCGGCCTCCGCCCAGCTTGCGACCTGTTGCTCGAGGATCAAAGCCTCTTTCTGGCGGTCCCCCAGGTGGTCGAACACCATCGACAGCGCGGTCCAAGCCGAAGCGTCGCTGGTGCGTTCCTGCTCGAGCCCCTTCAACACGGTCTCGGCCTGCCGCTTCAGAGCGCGCTCGTCGAGCTCCTTGACATGCCCAGTGCTCGCTAGTTGTACCAGAGTACCCATCGCGCGCGCGGCTTCCGCGGGGGACAAGTTCTCTTTCAGGCGGCTCTCGAGCGCTCGCGCCAAGAGGCCCACCCGCCCGCGCTCTTTCAAGGCTTTCTCGAGCGCCCGTGCTTCGTGTTGGTGCTCCAGGGCGGATTCGAACGCGGATTCGATGAATTCCTCGGCACGCACTGCGTCGCCTTTTTTCTCGGCGATCTCACTCAGATCCAACAGCGCTGTGGCGCGACTGGGCGCATCTTCCGAGTCGGCGGTGCCGAGCACGAACAAGAGCGCCCGGTACATGCGTTCGGCTCGGTCGAGGTCGCCCTCTTCGAAGGCGAGCCGTGCCAGCGCCTGCGAAACGCCGGCGTGGGCCGGATCGATCTTGTTCGCCGCGTCGAGCTCGGCCAGCGCTTCGGCGCGCCTGCTGGCGGCGATACACACCTGCCCCAGGCGGTAGTGCACGAGCGCGCGCTCTTTCGGTCGGCGCGCGCCGTAGCGGTCGATCTGGGTGCGCAGCGTCAAGATGGCTTCGTCATAGCGGGCGGCGCGCCGGTACGCGTCGGCCAGTGATAGCCTGAGCTCGGTGTCTTCCGGATCGAGTTCGACGGCCTGTGCCAGCAGCGGCACAGCGCTGTTCGGATCTTGGCGTTCGAGCACGTGCAGGCGCGCCGCCTCACGCAAGAGCCCGAGGCGGGTGGCCAGGTCCGGGGCAAATGTCGCCTCGAGCGCGAGCAGCGTCGCCAGCGGGGTGAATTGCTTGGCGTCGCGGTACAGCTCCGCCAGGCGCTTGCGGAGCGGCGCCGGGTCGGCGGCAACCTGCATCGCTTGCTCCAGGCGCGCGCGAGCCACTTTGGGCCTGCCCGCTTTCAGGTACTGCTCGGCCATCACCAGCGCTCGCGACGCGAGCTCGGCGGGGGTCGATTGCGAGCACAGCCACTCGAGCACGTGGGCAGCGTCGAGCGGTTCTCCGCGCGCGGCGTGGAGTCGCGCCAGTGCCTCGAGCGACGGCTCCCCGCGCAGAGCGGCCGCGCGACGGTGGTCCAACATCGCACGATCGACATCGAGCAGGCGCTGCTCCGAAAGCTCACCCGCCAGGGTCCACAGCTCAGCAGCTTTGGCCGTGTCCCGCGCGCTCTCGTGACAGCCCGCTTGCTGCTCCCACAAGCTCACCAAGTCGTCGTACTGCTCCGCGATCTCGAATAGCGTCGCCAAGCGCGCCACGGAAGAGGCCGCAACGGCGTCTTGCGGGTCCTCGGCAAACAAGCCCTTGAACACGACGATGGCACGCGGGGCATCGTCGAGCTCGTCCGCGCACAGGAAGGCGGCCTGTCGGCGCAACTGTCGGCTGTAGGTGTCGTCGAACGGCAGCTCGGCACCTTTGAGCAACAAGTCGACTACGTCCGCGTAGCTCTTACTGGCGAGCAGGCGCTGGCTCAGCTGGGCGATCGCGAACTGCGCGGCGGCGCACGCTGTTTCTTCGGCGTCGGGCGCGCTGAGCCAGATACTGACGGCTTGGTCGAGCAGCGAGCGGCACACGTCTTGGCTCAACATCGGATCCGCCTGATCCGTGCTCGCGACCTCCATCGCGCTCGCCCAGTCGCGCGCCTTCACGAACGCGTCGAGAGCGGCACGAGCGTTACCGGTCTTGCTCTTGTGCACCTCACCGAGCTGCCGGTTCAACGCGCTCTTGCGCTCTTCGGAGTCTTCGAGAACGGCGCGTTCGTCGAGCAGCGTCGCCAGCTCAGACCAGCGCTCTTCGTGGGTCAGCAGGCTGATCAGCGCGTCGAAGGCTTCGCCATCGTCCGGCAGCATCTGATACACGCTGCGCCAAGTATCGATCGCCGAAGGTACGTCGCCTCGCCGATCGACGTGCACCCGCGCGACGCTGACGAGATCAGCGCGCTTCAGCGCGGGGTCGGCCTGGAGCGCGGAGCGCTGCGCCAGCGTCTGCACCAGGTCGTCCCAAGCTTCCGCTGCGGTGTACGCCAGCACCAGCCCGTCCAACGCCTCGACGTCCTCGCGGTCGCTGGCCAGCCGGGCCTGCCAGTTCCGAATCGAGCGCGCCGGGTCCCCGAGCTCCTGAAACGCGACGCGCGCCGCGGCGGACTGAGCCGCTCGGCGAGCGTCCGCGTCCGTCTCCAAGTCCGCCAGTCGTTCCAGCACGCTGCAGCGCTCGGCGAAGCGCCGCGCCTCTTCCAGCATGGGGTCGAGCTGGCGAGCTGCCGCGAGCGCGGCCCGTTCGTCGACGCGGGCCAGCTCGAGCACGCGCAGAAAAAGCTCGATGCTCTTGGGAGCGTCGAAGAGCTGCTCTTTCTGTACTGCGGCGGCCTCCGACCACAACACCACCTTGAGCTTCGGGTCGCTGGCGAGGTCACCCACGCTCACCAGCAGCTCCGCCTGCCGATCATGGGCGCCCAGGCGCTCTGCGAGCTGGTGCAGTAGCTTGCGAAACTGTGCCTCGTGCGGTTCCAGACCCACAAGCTGGCTGACGTTCTCGAAGGCACCGGCCGAATCTTCGAGCTCGTTGAGTCGAACCTTGATGATTTGCTTGAGCCGCTTGACGCGTTGTTCGTCGTTCTGCGCGGTCTCGACTGCTACCTCCAGCATGCGCACCACGTCGGGGATGCTGCCGGTCTCTTGATAGTAGGTCCTGAGGTGCTGCGAGGCGCGTTCACGCACGGTGATCACCCGTTGCTTGCGCTTCCTGGATCGGCTTTCCTGTTCGTCCGAAGGCGCCGGTGTCATGGAGTCGCGAGCGGCCGGCAAGGCCACCAGACTCTCCAGGAGATCGACCACGCGCTCGGCCTGACCCTTCTCGAGGATGTGTTGCACCAGTTCGAGCGCGGCCAGTGGCTCGTCGAGCTCCATCCAAAGCCGGGCCATGCGCTCGCGTAGCGCCATGTCGTCGGCTCCGTTGGCGGCTGTCAGGCGCGCCGACAAAAGCTCGATCAGCGGCCGGTAGTGGTTGTTGCGCTCGTAGAGTCGTTCTAGCGACGCCTCGACACGGTCGTCCTTCGGGTTCAGCGTGTGCAGCTTCTCGAGGTAGTAGATGGCCTTCTCGGCGTCGCCCGCGAAATCTTTCGCTGCCATGCTGACCTCACGCAGCAACTCGGTGCGCGCGACGTCGTCCTTGGCATGCTCCAGCGCCTTATCGTAGAGGCTGAACAGGTCCTGCCATTTCGCGGTGGCATTGAACTCGAGCTTGAGACGATCGAAGGCCCACGTGGCGCTGGGCGAGAGCTCGAGCACGCGGCGCAAGAGCTCGACGACCCGCTGGTTGTCCTCGAACCACTCTTCGTGAAATTCCACCACGCGGCGCCCGAGCGTTTCAGCGAGCTCGGGAGGCAGGTCCTCCGCGATCGCCCGCGAGTACGCCAGGGCCACCGGGTCGGGCAAGTCGAGCTGGCGTGCGAAGCGCTCCGCGGCGCTCCAGAGCTCGTCGTCGGCAGGGTCGGCTTGGGCTGCTCGGAGCGCCACCTCGAGCGAGCCGCGGGGGTCGTCAGATTTAATTGCCAAGAGTCCTTTCAGCCAGCGGCCGCGCGCCTCGCGCAACTCGGGGTTGTCCTCGGACAACGAAAGCAGCGTTTCCAGGACGCGCGCCCGTTCCGCCGGATCCGCGAAGAACTCGGCGGCGTTCTCCAAGTGCTGGGCGGCGCGCGTGCGCGACGCCGGGAAATGTAGAGCGCGGAGCGCGAGATCGAGCCCATCCGGATCCCCCGGCGAGCGCCGCAGCGTCGCCTCGGCGACCTCGAGCGCCTCGACCGGGCGCTGCAAGGGATCCATCAAGAGCTTCGCGATGCGCAGCTCGACCTTAGCCTTGGCATCGCCGTCTAGCTCCTCGGCGAGCGACCGCAAGCTCTCGAGCGCTGCCTCGCCCTGCCCCTGTTCGGACTGCAGGCGTGCCAGCTCGGTCAGCGCATCGACGCGACCGGGCGCGAGCCCCACCACCCGTTGGTAGAGCTCGAGCGCCCGCTCCGGGTCCCCGAGCTGGCGCTCTTCGACCTCGGCCCACTCCAGCAGTGTCGGGATAGGGTCGGTGGCTCGCGTGGCGCGGACGCCGAACAGCCAGCGCTGGTGGATGTTCTTGGTGGCGCTCGGGGGGCTGGTGGCCAGAAACTGCTCGAAGGCGTCCAGCTCCGTCGTCGATTCTGGACGACTCGACTCGATGAGTTCCTTGTAGTGCTCCGCGGCCTCGTCGGCGCGGGCGGGGTCGCTGCTGAGAACCCTGACCTTCGCTAGCGCGATGGGACGCGCGTGCTCATGGAGCTTGGCGTCGCCCAACACGCTGTCGGCCAGCTCTACGAAGACTTCTGCCGCACCAGCGGTCACGGCGCGCTCTTCGAGAGAGAGCAAGAGCTGGGCGGTCTCATCAGCCTCGAGCTGGCGGCGCAGGATCTGGAACGGAACCGCAAGCTTGCTCCAGAGATTGGTGCGCGAGTAGAGTTCCACCAAGCGCTCCGCCGTGGGCCGCGAGTTGGGGTCGAGCGCCAGGATGCGCTCGTACAGCCGCACGGCTGTCGGATCGTCGGCGAGCTCTGCGATCGCGAGCTTCGCGGCAGACAGAAACTGCTCGATCGCAGCATTCGTATCCGCGAGGCGTTCGAGCGCATTCTCGGCTGCGCTTTCGAGCAGCGCCACCTTTTGGCCTGGGTCGGTCGCGGTCTTGATCCTGCGCTCGATCACCGCTTGCACCGTGGTCCCGTCCGCGAGCTGCTCGGCGACGCCCTGAATGCGTTCGAGCAGCGCGTCGCTGACGGCATCGATTTGCAAGATCTCGCGATAGTGCTCGAGCGCCTTGGAGAGCGAGCCGCTTTGCGCGGCGAGCTCCGCGAGCCGCTCCAACGTCGGCTGGCGCTCGGACCCAGCCCCGAGCGAGAGGCCGTGCTCGAGCTCCGCGTACGCGGCCTCGAGCTCCCCACCCTCGGTGAGCAGATCGACCAGCGACATTCTGGCCCCGGTGTCGCCGGGCGCTTGCTCCAGCGCGGCACGCCAGTGTTCGATGGCACGCGCCGGGTTTTCGAGCTCACGCCGGTAGAGCTCGGCCAGCGCCTTGTGAAGCGCGGCGCGCCGCAGGGGGTCCGCCTCGCTCGTGAGCGCCGACTCATAGAGCTCGAGGCGCTCGCCGGGATTGCCGAGCTGCACCAAGAGTTGATCCACGCGCTCGACGAGATCCGGAGAACGCTGGAACGCGAGCGCTCTGCGATAGACGGCGACCGAGTCTTCGATGCGTCCTGCCTGCGCGAGGGCGTCGGCCGCAGCGCGCGCCAGCGCCAGTCGTTCGTGGCTCGTGACGGGCTCCTTGCCGAAGGCCCGCTGGAGCACGTCCGCGAGCCGCGTGGTGTCGCCGGTCGAGGCCCCGAGCGATTGGACCCGCTCCAGCCACGGCGCCACACTCGGCGGATCCTGCTCTGCGGCCACCAGCAATCCGCGACCGGCGAGATCGAACGCCAGCGCGCCGTCGGCGAGCGACTCGTGGGCCAGGGTGACGGCCTCCGAAAGCGCTGCCAAACGTTCGTCCGGAGTGGCAGCCACCCCAGCGCGCGCCTTCAGCAGCGTCACCAGTCCCGTCGCGTTCTGCTCCGCGCGATACAACGGCTCGAGCACTCGAGCGGCTTCGAGTTCGAGCCCGGCCACTTGCACCAGCCGCTCCAGCGCTTGCCGGCTGGCTCGGTTCTCCGGATCCGCCTGCAACGCCGCGTGGAAGGCGGCGACTGCCCCGCGAGCGTCGCCCAAGAACTCGATGCGCAGCTGCCCGAGCCGCGCCAGCGTGGCCGAGGCTTCGTCGGCCGGCTGGAGCTTCGCCGTCTCGGCGAGGGCTTCCGCCAGCCCCTCGTAGTCCTCCAGCTTTTCCAATAGCGGCAGGATGCGATCGTAGGCTTCGCGACTGGGGCCATGCTTCTCGACCACTTGTCGCCAAGCGTCGAGGGCGGCGGCGTAGTCGCTGCCCTGTTCCGAGCGCAGCTCCGCGGCGCGGAACGCGAGCTCGCGCGCTTCGGCGGGATCCTTGCTGCGTTCGGCGCGGTACGTGAGCACCTCGGCCATGCCCTCCGGCGAACTATGTCGCTGGTACAACGCTTCGAGCTTCGCCAACGCCTCGTCACTGTAGGGTGAACCGAGCAATGCACGATAGGCGGTGATCGCGAGTCGCTCGTCTTCGATCTCGGTTTCGCAAAGCTTGGCGAGCCGGCGTGCCGCAGCCTGGCGGCGTTCCTTCTCGGACTCGTGTTCGACGAGCAAGGCAAGCACGCGCGCACGCTGGGCTGGGTCGGGCGACTCGTGCTCGACGAGCCGGCGTGCCGCTCTCAAGATCGAGGGCGGGTCTTCTCGAGTCTCGAGGACCTGAAGAAACGCCGCCTCAGCGCGCTTGAGATCGCCGGTCTTCAGGAACACCTCGCCCACATCCACCCCGACCCGTGCCCGCACGTTCGGGTCGCGCGTCGTCGACAGCGCCCGCGACAACAGCCGCGACGCTTGCTGTGTCTGGTCGAGCGCGAGGCTCAGCGCTACGAAACGCTGGCGCATCTCGTCGTTGCCCGGGTCGCCCGCCACGACGGGGCCCAAGAGCTCGAGAGCGCCGGCCGGGTCGTTCAGCAGATCTTGACGATAGATGGCCAGACGCCGGCCCACTTCCACGCGGCGCGGCCCGCGCACGCGGGACAGCTCGATGTTGAGCATCTCGATCGCGCGCTCGGCTTGACCCGCAGCAGAGTAGGCGTCCGAGAGCGCCGCCGTGGCTCGGAGGCCGACGCTGCGATGCTCGCGCAGCGACTCGGCGATCGCGAGCGCGGTCGGGTGGTTCGGCTCGACCTGGAGCAACCCTTCGACGTGGGGCAACGCGCGCTCCGGCTGTTTCAGCGTCGACTGGTACATGTCGATCAAGCGCTCGCGCACGTCGCGCTGCTGTGCAGCATCGAGGGGTGGAGTCACTTCGAGTGCGAACTCGAACAGCCGCACCGCCTCCTGTGGCTGGTGCACCTGCAGGTGCCGCGCTGCCAGCGCTTCGCGCGCCGCGAGGTCGCGCGGGTTCTCGGCCAACAATTGCTCGTAGGCGGCTCGAGCGAGGTCGTCATCGGCAGGGCGACCGCTCACGAGCTCGGTCGCCCGTGTGAGCAGCGCGAGCCGGCGGGTGGGCTCTGTCTCGTGTTGCGCGGCCTTGAGGTACAGCGGCGCCAGGCGCTCGATGGCAGGACTTTCCGCGAGGAAGTACTCGAGCGCTTCGAAGGTCGCTTGGTGCGCAGGATCTACCGCGAGCGCGCGCTGCCCGTAGGTCAGCGCGCCTTCGGCATCCCCGAACTGACCGCCGAAGAAATGCACGGCCCACAGGTAGATGTACGCTTGCTGGTCGGCGGTGAGCAGCCGAACGCGCTTGTCCGCCGCCATGCTTTCGTAGGCGAACCCCAGCTCTTGGATCTTGCCATCGCGCTCCGCCGCCTGGTGCAACAGCTCCCAGGTTTCGGTGGGCTCTTCACCCTTGGACACGGCGGTGACCAACAGATCGAGGACCTCGAAGGGCGCGTCGAGCGCACGTTCGAGCGCGGTATGCGTTTCTTGCAGCTTGCTCAGCAGCTTCTCTGAAGCGCGTGTCACCTTCTCGTTCGTCACGTATCCGTCAGACCTTGGAGGCTCGCGTGAGCCGTAATGATGCAGCGGGTGCTCGCAACGGCTCCATCCGCCGTAATGATTCCATGAGCTTGCAGGGTACCAGACCCGGGGCTCGACCGGGTGCTTCGCGAGCCTGCCCGTGTCACTTTTCCGCGCCCTGGATCGGGCAAACGTTCGCAGCGGCGCGTACCGACCCACCGGATGTGTGGAGGCTCGTGCCTGCCGTTAGCGGCGGCGCGCGCTCGCTAGCCGGATGCACAGGTGGGTGCGCGAAAAAAAGCCGCGAGCTTCCGCAGATCGACATCGGCTCATCACAGAACGCTCCAAAGCGCGCGCTCACTAAGCGCCACTGGGCCGGGGCACGCACTTCGACCATGCGGCCGCACGCTCGGCGCCACGGTGCGACCCGTGGTCTGGGCGCTGCCGCGTGTGGGGCGGGCACCGACATCCCTGGGAGGATCGCGCACCCGCCGACTTTGTCGAGGCGCCGCGACCTTTCGCGCGGCCGATGCAGCGTGTGGCGCCAGCGCAATCCGACGCCTGGGGCAGAACGCCGCCAGCTGGTGCTACCCTCCACCCATGCACCCGGCCCAGGACGCCCGCGTCATTCTCCGGCACGCCGATCGCTACGACCCGAAGCTCATTCAGGGCGTCATCGGCGAAGGACTCGACGAGCTTGGACTAGCGCCGTTCGGGCGGACGTTGGTGAAGCCGAACCTCGTGATCGCCGGTCCGCGCTTCGATCCCGCGTGGACCCGGGTCGAGTTCGCCGAGGGCGTGCTGGCGGCGCTGCGCGAGCGAGCTTCGGGCCGCGTCCGCGAGTTGGCGGTCGGGGAACGCTGCGCCATCACGATTCCCACGCGCTTCGTGTATGAAGAAAGCGGCTACAGCGAGATGCTGGAGCGGCTGGAGGTCAAACGCTACTGTTTCGACGAGGTGACCCAGGTCGAGGTCCCGTATACGCACGCGCGTCGCTTGCGCGACTACGTGTTCGTGCCCGAGCCCGTCGCCAGTGCCGACTTCTTCGTCAACATTCCCAAGTTCAAGTCGCACCCCTGGACCACCGTGACGTTCTCCATGAAGAACTACATCGGCCTGCAAGACGACCGGCATCGCATGGTCGATCATGATCAAGCGCTGAGCCGCAAGGTGGCCGATCTGCAGCACGTGATCCAGCCCCAGTTCATTGCGATCGACGCCATCGTCGCCGGCGAGGGCTCGACGATGCTGGCGCCCACGCCGCGCCAGTTGAACCTGATCGTGATGGGCAACAACCAGGTGGCGGTCGATAGCGTGTGCTCCCGCATTCTGGGCCTCGATCCGCGCGCGATCGACCACATTCGTTTCGCGCACGAGGACGGCTTTGGACCCGTCGAGCTGGATCGGATCGCGCTCAGCGGAGACGTCTCGCTCGCGGAGGCCCGAGAGCGTGCGCACGGGTTCCGAGTTGGACTGGTGCGCGTCGACAAGTTCTTCGAGGGGACGCGCGTCTCGGCGTACGCGGGCCCGGCCCCCGGACAATCCGCGGACCAAACTTGTTCGGGGGGCTGTCCTGGTGCGCTCGAAGAGGCAATGGAAGTGTTGCGCCGGTTCGACGCCCAAGCCGAGCTCCACATGCCCCGTTTGCACTTCGTTTTCGGCGACTACCGCGGCCCGATCGAGGCCGCGTACGGCGAAAAGGTCATCTTCGTCGGGGATTGTGCGACCTTCGAGGGCACGGTCGGCGACCAGCTCGTGAAGCTCGAAAGCCTGTATCGCGAGCGGAGGGCGGTCGAGCCTCGCCACGCGGTTCACCAGGACATCTTCAAAAAGATGCTGACCACCCTTGGCGAAATCCGTGCAGCGAAGCATCGACCTTACCTGCGCCTCGAGGGATGTCCTGTCAGCGTCGCCGATCTGATGCTGATCCTGGCGGAACTGGGTAAGTTGCCGAATCCCTATCTCACCAGCAATCTGGCGCTCCCGTTCGCGAAGCATTACGCGAGCTGGCGAGCAGGGACCCTGCAGCGGCGCTTGACGGGCCACGCCTACCAGCACGCAGGCACGCCGGCACCCAGGGGTGCCGCCGCGCCGGTTCTGCCTGCTTCGTGAAGTTGGCGGCGCCCGCCCGGTGGGCGGGGCGTTGCGCATTCGATCGAATGCGGTAACACTACAGTCATGCTTATGCTTGGTACCCTGCCCCGCAGCTGGGCTAACGCTGCCACTCGCGGTGCTGACTCAATCTCGCTTGGCCTTGCGGCCGCCTGACGGAAATCCGTGGTCATGACGCGACCTAACGGCCTGATTGCGGGTGGGGTCCTGGCGCTGGTGCTGGCGGGCTGCACCGCGCAAACGCTCGCCCACCCGGATCTGGATGACGAGCCCACCACGACTGCGACAGGCGGAGCCGCTGGCTCCGCGGATGCGACCTCGGGGAGTCGTGGCGGCGAGGACTCGTGCAACGGTGTCGTGCTCGCCTACGTGCGCGACTTTCGCGAAAGCCATCCCGACATGGAGCGCTTCGGACGCGATCACGCTGCCTACAGCGGCGACGTCGAAACAGGCATCGTGAAGACTTTGTTGGGGGCCGACCGCAAGCCGATCTTCAATCGTGCCACGCCCACGACGACCACGGCCGAGAACTTTTGGCAGTGGTACAACGACGTCGAGGGAGTGAACGTCGGCTTCGAGGTACCGCTGGTGATGGAAGAGGTAGCACCGGGTCGCTGGCGCTTCGAGAGCGCTGCGTTCTTTCCTGCGGATGGCAAGGGCTTCGGCGATTGGTCAGGCATCGACGACCAAGGCGTGCCGCACAACTTTCACTTCACGCTCGAGCTTCACACCGTGTTTCGCTACGACGGCGACAAGAAGCGCGACCAAACCTTCTCTTTCCGCGGTGACGACGACGTCTTCACCTTCATCGACAACGAGCTCGTCGTCGATCTCGGAGGTGTGCACGAGGCCGAAGAACAGGTCGTGAACGTCCACGAACGCCTCCCCGACCTGGTGCCGGGCGAGACCTACCCGCTCGATTTCTTCTTCGCGGAACGTCACGTGACCCAGTCGAACTTCAGGATCGAGACGTCGCTCGATCTGCAGCGCTGCGACATCATCATCAAGTAGCGCAGCGCAAGCGCCGACCGTCGATCGGGTCGGACTCAGCTGAGCGCGTTGAACAACTCTTGCAACCGCCCTTGATCGCTGTCGCTCACGTAACCTGCGAGGCCCACGCGCAGCGAGATGGTGATCTCGTCGCCCCAGGGCCACCACAACCCGTAAGCCAAGAGGCGCCCGCTCTGCGCCGTTGCGAAGACCCGTTGGTCGGTACGTACGCCGCCCGCTGCTTCGACTACTTCGCGAACCGTCGGTGGCGCACTGGCGATCGAGCGATAGTTCCACTCGCTGGGCATGAACTTTAGAACTGCCTTTTCAGCCTCTTTCGTAAGGTCTACGTGGAACGAGGACGCGACGGTACTGAAGCGATAGTCCCAGCTCCAACCGCCTTTGGGCCAATGTGTTTTCAAGTCCCCCAAGAGCGCGAACAGTTCGTCCGTTGAACTACCCATGCTGCGAACCATAGCGCACGCGCTCCCGCGAGGCAGCCCCCGAAGTCGCTCGTGACCATCGTCGAATCGCATCATGCAACCAGCGCTGAACGTGAGCGAACGGGTGCGAAGGTGTGTGCGGAGACTCGAAAAAGGCTCGGCTCTCGGACCAAACGTTGCCGCGCGTCAGCAACGCCGAGCTCTGGTACCTTCGCATGCATGAGCGAACGCGCGCAGAAGTTGGAAGCCCTGGGCTTCCCTCTGGATCGACTCCCCACGCCGGCCGCGAGCTATCGACCGCTCGTGATCGATGGATCCATCGGATACCTTTCCGGGGCGATACCCCTCGACGGTGGCCAACAGCTCGCATTCTCCGGCAATGTGCCGTCGCAGTTGCCCGTCGCGGAGGCACAACGAGCCGCAGCGCTGTGTGCCGCCAATCTGCTCAGGGTTCTGGCCCATGAGCTGGGCTCCCTCGAGCGCGTAGAGCGCGTGCTCAGGGTCGGTGGTTACGTAAGCAGTGATCCCGACTTCACCCAGCAACACGTCGTGATCAACGGTGCCTCCGAGCTCTTGGTGGCCGTCTTGGGCGAGGCCGGACGCCATGCGCGCTCAGCGATGGGTGTAGCGGGACTGCCACTCGGCGCAAGCGTCGAAGTCGACATGATCGTCAGAATCAAGGAGTGAGCACCTGTCCTCGACCGGGCCGACGTTTCGAGTCGCCCGCGACGAAGACTCGCACTAAGGCTGTCGGCATGACCTTCGTCCTGCACCATGCCAGCGTCGGCAATGCCGCGGCCCCGCGCGTCGCGCTGGTGCTACACGGCGTCTTCGGCAGCGGCAGTAACTTCAGAAGTCTGATGAAGTCGCTGGCCGCCGAGCGACCCGAGTGGCGTTTCGTGCTCGTCGACCTCAGATTGCACGGCCGATCCCTGGACGCTCCCCCACCGCACACGCTCGCGGCGTGCGCGCAGGATCTGGCCGAGCTGACCCGCTCGCTCGCGCTGAGCCCGGCTGCCGTCATCGGTCATTCGTTCGGCGGCAAGGTCGCGCTCACCTTCGCCGAACAGCCGCCCGCGAGCCTCCAGCAAGTGTGGGTGCTCGACTCGTACCCGGGAGCCCACACCCCGGGCGATGATCACGAGGTCATCCGCGTGCTTCGCACGCTCGAGGCCGTAGGTCGCGATTTCGACACGCGCGAGGCCTTCGTCGATGCCCTGATCGAGCGCGACCTCTCCCTCGGGATCGCCAACTGGCTCAGCCAGAACCTCGTGCGCGAGAGCGAGCGCTACTGGTTCCGCCTGGACCTACCTGCGGTCAGCGAGCTGCTCGCCGACTACTTTCGGCGCGACCTCTGGCCAGTCGTGGAGCACCCTCCCCCGAATCTGGAGGTACACCTCGTCGTCGCCGAGCGCAGCCGGCGCCTCGACGACGAAGCCCGTGCGCGCCTCGGCGCTCGCGCCGATCAGCGCCAGGTGCACCGCTACACGCTGCCCGACGCCGGCCACTGGCTGCACGTCGACAACCCGACGGGGCTCGTGGCCCTGCTGCGCGACGGTCTCGCGAAGTAGTCAGATACCCGCGCCGCGGTCGACGTGGGGGACGTGCAGGCCGCACTCACGCTTGGTGGCGTCTTCCCACCACCAGCGGCCTGCGCGTTCGTGTTCGCCGGGGCGCGTGGCACGCGTGCAAGGCTCGCAGCCGATCGAGATGAAGCCGCGCTCGTGCAGTTCGTTGGTGGGGACACCGTTGGCGCGGATGTAGTCCCAGGTTTCGCTGAGGCTCCAGGTGGCGAGCGGATTGAACTTGGCGAGCTCGCCGGGGCTCCGCTGCTGGGTGGTGTCCCACGCGACGACCGCCAGGTCGGTACGCGTCGGACTTTGATCGCGGCGCTGCCCGGTCATCCAGGCTTCGTAGCCCCGCAGCACGCGGCGCAGCGAGCTCACTTTGCGGACTTCGCAGCACTCCTGGTGGCCGTCTTGATAGAAGCTGTAGAGCCCCTTTTTTCGGACCAGCGCTTCGACCGGGAGCGGTTCGGGCGTGACCACGTGGATGTCGATGCCGTAGTGCTCGCGCACCTTGTCGAGGAAGCGGTAAGTCTCGGGGTGGAGGCGGCCGGTATCGATGGAGAAAACCGAAAACGGCAACCCCGTCTTCAGAGCCATGTCGATCAGCACCACATCTTCGGCTCCGCTGAACGCGATGCCGCACTTTTCGCCGAACGCCAGCAACGCTTGTTTCACCACGTCGCGGGGGGGGACGCGCTCGAGCCCGTCCGCCGGAATCTGGTAGCGCACCACCGAAGGATCGTTGAACGCCGGCGTGGCGCGAGCCGGGGCTTCTGCCGACACCGGCGCCGACCCGTTCAGCGCGGCCAGGTCTTTCGCGAATTTCACCGTGCTGGTGTACACTTTGGTGTCGCCGTTGTCTTCGATGATGAAGAACGGTGCGAGCTCGACCCCGTGCTCACGGGCCAAACGGTTTCCTTCCGAATCCGGGTTGGTCTCGTCCGCCCACGCGACCCGACCGATCTTGTCCCACAGCTGTCGGGTCTTCAGCATGTCTTCGGCTTGGTCGCACTTCCTGCACGCGCCGCCGTTGGCCAGGCGTTTCTTGACCATGGTGATTGTCATCGGGCACCTAATAACCTGGAAGAGAGGCACCAAGTCTGGAGTCGCCTCCGTGGCTTGTCGAGCCTCACTACCATTTTCGAGCCGAGCGACCCAAGGACTTCCATAGAGTTACGGGCGGGCCAGCTCCCACGCCTGCCTTTCGGTAGGGCGGCGCTGCCGGGCCAACCACGACAGGACGCGCACCGCCCAGTCTTCCCGAGCTTGCATCGTGGGATGGATCCGGTCGTGGGCCCGCGGCATGTCGGGAAACAATGCGGCCGAGTCCATGAACCGGCAAGGGGCTGCATTGTCGCGCACGATGTCCATGAGGCCGTTGTGCTCGTCCGACCAGAGCGGTACGCCGACCCAGACGCAGGGTCGGTCGCCGACCTTGTCGACGATCTTTCGGATCGCCGGAATCCGTCGCTCCGGCTCCTCGATCTCGAGCTCGTTCGCGCCGAGCGTGATCAGAACCAGATCGGGGTGATACTGACTCAAGTACGTGTCGAGCGCGGGCTGGTGGGCCCACTCGACGATGAAGCTGGCTGTCCGGTACTTGAGCACGCCACGCACCCCGGCGTCTTTGAGGTGCTTGTTCAGAGGAATGCCCAATGCGCCGGCGAACGAATCGCCGACGTGCAGCACCGTGGTCCCCTGCGGCAGCGCAGGGAGGTTGGGTGGGGTCGCGTTGGCGGTCGCGATGGGCGTGTGGCGGCTCTTGTCGATCGACCGCACGCTCGGCCCCGTGCCCCGCATGGCCCGCGGAGTTCCGTCAGGAGCCGCGACCAGTACCGCTGTATCCGGCGTTTCCCCCTCTGTCGCCTGCTGCGTCGTCGGCTCGCTGGCTCCGAGCCAGGAACTGCACGAGAGCGCCAGCGTGCAGGCCGCACTCAGGGGCAGCAGCACGAGTTCCATCCGGCTCCGACGTCTCGATTCTTGCATCCTACGTTCCGACTGACGGCGTTGCGCCCGTGGTGATCGCCACCGGTGTAGCGAAAAGCGCGCGGACGCCCGAGATAGTTGGTCGAGCAGTCCTCGTCAAACTCCGGCGACCGCACACCCACGACCCCCTGTGTATCCGCCACGTTTTTGAGGACTTGCGTATCGGGGGCGGCGCCGGATCGAACGCAGCCGTGGCCCGCTCGCTCCTCGAAGCCCTGGCTGCAGCGGGGTTCTCCCGGCGCCGCGCAGCGGGCCCCATTGAAGCTCTTGCCTTTGCTGCAACGGACATCCTTGACGACGCGCAAACAGCGATCCGGGTGGTTGGGGTCGCGCGCACAATTGACGCGCGGCGGCGTCGCTGCACAGCGAAACCCAAGGTGCGATCCTGACTCCCATTCGGGGTAGCGGTTGCGCAACTGGGGACGCATCCATTTGACGAACCGACGGCTCCAGCTGCCGCCCCGATAGACGCGGGCGTGACCCTCGAGGCGCGACCACGGGTACGGTCCATACCAGTCGCTGGTCCACTCCCAGACGTTGCCGGTCATGTCATACAAGCCGAAGGCGCCAGGCGCGAAGCTCTTGACGGCGCAGGCCTGGCCTTGCTTCCAGCAGGCGTGCCCATCGGGCTCTTCGTTCCCCCACGAGTAGTCGTAGTACTTGCTGCCGCCCCGCGCCGCATATTCCCACTCCACCTCGCTCGGCAGACGTGCGTCACGCCAACGGCAGTAGCTCTCGGCTTGGCGGAAGTCGACGCAGTTGACGGGATGGTTGGCGCGCGACGCCGCCCGCGACTCGGAGCACGTGACTCGCTCTTTGCCCGCGCGGCTGCACGCGCCCGCGGCCACGCACTCGTGGTAGCTCGCGAGCGTCACCTCCGTCTCGTCGAGGCAAAAGTCAGCAACGTCTGCAAGGAACAGCGGGCCTTCGTCATCGTTGAACGTGCCGCCCACCCAGAACTCTCCGCCGGGGATGCGCCGCATGCGCGCCGCGCACGCCGTCCCGGGGGCCGGGCTCGCGGCTGAAGCAGGCAGAGGGGGTGCTGAGGCTACCGGCAGCAGAGGGCGACTGCTCGCTGGCGGCGCAGGCGCAGTGGGCGCCGGCTTTGCGCTTCGGTCGGCGGGTTGCCCGGACTGGCAGGCCTGGCATTGCCCCAAAAGCAAGAGCGCGGTCCCCAGGTACACCGGGTTCTGCCACGAATTCGTCAAGGTCCCTGTACTACGCTAGGAGGGACTGATTCGCCAAGCGTTGCTCGGCGCTCCTCGGGGCTCGCCCCTTCTTCGTTTTTCAGCACCCGTATGGCGTCCTCCGTCGAGCTCGAAGCGTTGATCCGGCAATTCTCTGGAGCGCCCCGCCCCGCGGTGGACGGCTTGTCACTCGCCGTCGAGGCCGGTGAAGTCGTGAGCCTGGTGGGGCCTTCGGGGTGCGGCAAGAGCACGACGCTGCGCATGATCGCCGGGCTCGAGCGCCCTGATTCCGGTGCCATTCGCATCGGGGGCAAGGACGTCGTCGCCCTGCCGCCCCAGGCACGCGACGTCGCGATGGTGTTTCAGGGCTTCGCCCTGTACCCGCACATGACCGCGCGGCAAATCATGGAGTTTCCGCTGAAGATGCGCAAAGTGCCTGCCGCCGAACGCGAGCGAGCGGTGCGGGATGCAGCGGAGCTCTTGAATATCACGCCGCTCTTGGAGCGGGTGCCGGCGGAGCTCAGCGGCGGCGAACAGCAGCGTGTGGCGATGGGGCGGGCGATCGTGCGGCAGCCTCAGGTGTTCCTCTTCGACGAGCCGCTGTCGAACCTGGATGCAGCGCTCCGCAGCGAACTGCGCGTGGAGCTGAAGAAGCTTTTGAGCCGCCTCGAAGCGACCGCGCTCTACGTCACCCACGATCAGGTCGAAGCGATGACGCTCAGTGATCGCATCTGCGTCCTGAACCGCGGCAGGCTGGAACAGATCGATTCACCCCGTCACATCTACGAAGCTCCCAGCAGCATGTTCGTCGCCCGCTTCTTCGGCAGCCCGCCCATGAATTTGCTGGACGTGACCCAGCAAGGCGGAGTGGGCCGCGCGGGCTCCGTGCAAGTGCCCCTGCCCCCCCGGGCGGCCGCTGAACTGACGCTCGGGTTTCGCCCGGAACACGTCCGGCTGGCAATCGACGCGGGCGAATCGGAAGCCTTGAAGGGCACCGCCCGTGTGAGCGCCGTCGAACCGCTGGGCGCGGAGACGCACCTCGAACTCGACCTCGAGGGGCAGCTGTTTCGGGCCAAGACCTCCGGTTTCGAAGCCCCCAACGTGGGGACGACGATCGGCTTCGTGGTGCGGGCAGAGGAGCTGCGCTGGTTCGATCGAAAGACGGGTTTGACCTTGTGAACGCCGATCGCGATTGGTCGCGCCGGCGCTGGCTGGCCGCTGGCGCCGCGGCGGCGGGAACGGCGCTGAGCTGCGACCCACACGGCGTAGCCCGAGGGCGGTCGCGCGCCTCGCTCTGGTTCACGTACGGCGGCCGCAACCGCGAAGTCCTCGAAAAACTCGTGGCCCGCTTCAATGCCTCACAAAGCGACCATTTCATCGAGGCCGTCTACCAGGGCGACTACTACGAGGGGCTCGCGAAGCTGCGTACGGCCATCTTCGCGAAGGCCGCTCCAACCTTCAGCCACGTCGTCGGCGAAGTGATCCCCTACCTTGCCCGCGCCGGCGTGCTCGAGGCCATGAATGCGTACCCCGGCCACGACGCTTTCGATCTCGTGCCCGAGCTCGGCCAAGAGAAGTCGTGGGTCGGCGGTGGCGCTCAGCCACTGGTGGCTCTGCCGTTCAATCGCTCGACGCCGATCGCCTACTTCGACGGGGATCTGCTCGATCGTGAGCGCATTTCGCCGCCGCGCACCTGGGACGAGCTGCGCGTCGTCGCCCGCCGGCTCACTCGTTCGAAAGCGCCGGTGCGCTTCGGCTTCGGCTGCCCGATCAGCTGGTGGTTTTGGGTGGCTTTGGTGGGGCAAGCGGGGGGTCAGGTGGTGGAAGCCGACGGGCGGCTGAGCCTGGGGGGCGCGGCCGGCGTCGAAGCTCTGCGCTTTTGGCAGACCCTGGTGAGAGAAGACGGCACGATGCGTCCGCCACCGGGTCGCGACTACAACGCCTGGGAGCAGACCAATCAGGACTTTCTCGCGGGTCGTACCGCGATGATCTGGACCTCGACGGCCTTCCTGAAATACCTGGAAGACAACGCTCCGTTCCGCGTGGTCGCGGCCCCGTTGCCGGCGCACCGGCGTCGCGCCGTGCCGACGGGCGGCACGCACTGGGTCATCTTGAAAGCTGCACCACCCGAGCAAAAAGCGAGCGCGTGGGCGTTCCTGCGCTTCATGCACGAAGACGAGCAGGCGATCTTCTGGGCCACCAGCACGGGCTACATGCCGGTCACCGAGAGCGCGATCCGCCGACTGGAACGCGAGGGCTACTACGCGAAGCATCCGAACGATCGCGTGGCCGTCGATCAGCTGAGCGTGGCGCAACCTTGGCCCTGGTCGACGGAGCTGTTCCGCATCGATCGCGAGGTGGTGCAGCCTCGGCTCGAGGCGGCGGTGCTGTCGGGCAAGAATGCTCAAGTCCTGATGGACCAGGCGCGCGTCGAAGCCGCACGGAGCGAGTGATGCGTCCCAGACATCCGCGGGATCCCTTCTGGATGATGCTCCCCACCGGAGCGCTGCTCGCGGTGTTCTTCTTCTATCCGTTGGTGTTCGCCGCCTACATCAGCTTGTTCCGTTGGGATCTCCTGACGGAGCCGGTGTTCGTGGGCTTCGCCAACTATCGAGTGCTGCTCGAGAGCGGCGAGCTCGCGCACGCCTTCCTCACCACGCTCTCGTTTTCGGTGGTCGTGGTCGCGGGGAGCATGTCTCTGGGTTTGGTGCTGGCGCTCGCGCTGAACCGGCCTGGCAAGTTTCCGGCGTTCGTACGCGCAGCGATCTTCAGCGCCTACGTCGTGTCGTGGGTCAGTGTGGCGCTGCTGTGGCTCTGGGTGCTCGATCCCAGCGCCGGGGTCGCTACCAGCGCCGTGCGAGCCCTCGGCGGCCCCGGCATCGATTGGCTCGGCGATCCCGGCATCGCCTTGTACACACTGGCGCTCGTCACGATCTGGAAAATCGCAGGCTACTCGATGGTGCTGTTCACCGCCGGCCTGCAAGACGTGCCCAAGAGCTTGATCGAGGCGGCGGCGCTGGACGGCGCCTCGAGCCTCGCGCGGTTTCGAAACGTCACCTGGCCGCTGCTACGCCCGACGACCGCGTTCGTCGCGACCACCAGTTTGATCTTGAGCTTCCAGGTCTTCGACGTGGTGCGCGTGATGACGCAAGGCGGCCCCGTGCGCTCCACGACCGTGTTCGTGTATGCCATCTACGAACAAGTGTTCATGAACCTGCGAGTCGGTCGAGCCAGCGCAGAGGTGGTCGTATTCTTCTTGCTGCTGCTCGGGCTCACGCTAATCCAGCTCTCGACTTGGCGGAAGAAAGCCAGGGCGCGCGCATGAACAAGCGCCGCTGGGCACTGGATTTCGTGCTGCTCCTGACGGCGCTGTGCTGGATCTTGCCGTATCTCTGGATGACCCTGACCAGCTTCAAGACACTGCCGGAGATCGTGCGCGACCCCACCGCGCTGCTCCCTCAGAGGCTCGACTTTTCCGCATACGGAGCCGTGGTCGAGGCCATGCCCCTCGGCCGCTACTTTCTCAACACGACGCTGATGGCTCTGCTGATCGCGGGCTTGCAGATCGGGGTCGCGTTGCCCGCGGGGTTCGCGCTCGCCAAGCTCGACTTTCGCGGTCGCGCCCTTGCCTTCGGCCTGGTGATCGCGACGCTGTTGATCCCAGCGCAGGTGCGTTTCGTGCCGGTATTCAGCACGCTCGCCGAGCTCGGGCTGATCAACAGCATGACCGCCCTGGTGCTGCCGTTCGGTGTGAGCGCCTTCGGAACGTTCCTGATCCGCCAGGCGCTTGCCAGCGTGCCCGATTCGATCATCGAGGCCGCGCGCATGGACGGTGCCAAAGAATGGTACATCGTTTACCGGCTGTTGCCCCCGATCTTGAAGCCGACGCTGGTCTCGTTCTTCCTCTTCAGCTTCGTCTATCACTGGAACGACTACTTCTGGCCGCTGGTCATGACCACCGACGACCAGGTCCGCACCCTACCCCTCGGCATCGCCTTGCTCCGCGAGCAAGGCACCGGCGTGCGCTGGCACATCGTGATGGCCGGCAACGTCTTGCTCAGTCTGCCCGCCCTCGCCGTGTTCGCCGTCGCCCAAAAACACCTGATCCGCGCGGTCTCGCGCGGCTAGCCGTGCTGCCTGCAAGCTCGCCGATGGCCGGCGAGCCTGCAGGCATTTCGGGTGCCTACTGGCCGACGACGATCGTGCAGCTCGAGGCGTAAAGCCCGAGGATCCCGAAGTCGTCGTGATCCACGTGCGCCACCTGGGTGATGCCGCCGGCCGTCTTCGCGGCGCTGATCGAAGCATCGCCCACCGCGATCAGACCGAGGATCGACGACGCGCACGCTTCGCCGGTCTTCGTACCTTGCCCAGGGCCCACGTTGCCGCCCATCTTGTAACCACTGAAGATGAAACCGTTCACAGCGCCGTTGCCGCCGGTGGCCATCGCACAACCGCTAGCGAGGCTCGCCAAAGCAACGAGTGCGCCCAACTTTACGAGATTTTTCATTAACTATGCTCTCCCTAATCATCGGTCGCGTTCCCACGGAGGCGCGACACACAGAGTCAGCATAGCTAGCTTTCTCGCATCGACCAAGCAGTGACGCAGCTTTCTGCACGGGTCGAGCTGCATGAATTCACGTGAACGAGTCGTTCATTTTCTGACCGCGCTGACGGCGCACGGCTAACACTAGTCGACTAGTACGATCGGGTGGCCCTTGCGCCGGAAGCTGCGTGGGCGTTCGCCCGCGATCTCGATCATGAACGCGGTCATGACCGCGCTCGGCTGTCCTAACCAGCGCCACAGGTATTCCCTTTCCGCGCGCAGCGAGACGCGAAAAGTGCCGGTCTTGAAGCCAACTCGTGCCGTCGCACCGGGCGCCATACCTCCGAAACTGAACTTGCCGCGTGAAATGTCCAGGGTCACCGGGATCAGCGTCGGCCCAGCCCCCATCTCGACGCCGCCGAGCCGCAGGCCACCTTCGTACAGGTAGCGAAGGATGGGAACGAAGGTCCATCGTGAATGCACGCGCAGCTCCCAAGTGCGCTGGAGGCTCAGCCAGAAAGGGCCGCGCGTCTCGCGGATCGTCTCGGCGACTCCGAGGGTCACGCCGCGCAAGGGCTCGACTCGATCGACATCCCGCAAGCTCGCGGGACCGCCGAACCACACGATCTCGCGCGGCGCCACGAATGGATCGAACAGCGGCCAGCGTTTCCACGGGATGGGCACCTCGGCCGGAGCCGTTGCCGGCGGTGCAGCAGGGGCGGCCTCGGCTGCCCTGTAGACGAGCGCGACCGCCAGCGCGGCGGCGTGTGCCAGGCACGACGAACGTGGTCTCGATCGCAGCGGCATTTCAGGGGGTAACGCCGCAGCGCGAGGCTATGGCGAGCGCCGAGTCCCGCTGCTGGGCGGTGAGCTCGGGCTGCCCTAGGTAGCTCTGGAGGCTGCGCCGCACGGCCGGCTGTTCGAGGCGGGCGCAACCCACGATCACGCGCAAGCGCAGCGCCTCACGCCGTACGCTCGGCAGGGCGAGCTCGCGCGAGAGCGACTCGTCGAGGTACTGGGCGGAGCTGTCGGTGAGCGCTCGGTTGAACAGGTTTCTGGCGAGCAGATAGGACGCGAGCCCATCGTTTGGATCCCGTTCGCGCCAGGCGCCGAGCAGCGGCGCCGCCGTGTCCCACGACGGAGGTTGCCGGAAGGAACCGAGCAAGAGCGCGCGCAGGGCGTCGCGCTCCGCAGCAGGCGCCGCGGTGGCCAACCGCTTGACCTCCAGGGTGCGGCGGTGATCTTCCGAGGCGCTCTCGCCGAGCAGCGCGGAGTACATTTCGCGGGCGGCCTCGCGGCGGCCCTGCAAAAACTCCGTGTCGGCGATGGCTTCGCGCGCACCGAGGCGGTTGCCGAGCGCCAGCCGCCCGTCCTCTGCCACGGCGCGGTAGGCCCGAATCGCAGCAGCGGCGTTCGAGCGCCGAAAGGCGCAGGTCCCGAGTCCTAAGCGGGCCCCGACGTGGTTCGGATCCAGGTTCAGCACCTCGCGATACGCGGCCTCCGCGCCCTCGATGTCGAGGGCTCCCATCAGCGTCTGAGCCCGCCCGAACGCGGCGTCGACCGCGTGCGGACAACGGCGGCCAAAGATGGACGGCATACTGAAGCGAGCCTGAGCAGCGACCTGGAGCCGGGAGCTGATCTCCACTTGCGCGAGGTGCTTCCGAAACTCGGCGTCGAGCTGCTGCAGGCTCTTGCCGCGGGTGAGTTCGTGCAGCGGCGCACCCCGATACCAGGCCGTCAGCACGCGCGGCCCGTACTGACTCCGGAGCCAGACCACGAACGCGCCGGCGGCCGTGTACGCCGTCGACGCGTTCTGGCCCAGAAAACTCAGCTGAAACACGTGCTCGAGCGGTGGCAACAGCCCCGCCCGTGCCATCGCGGCCGCCCATTCGGTGACACTGAAGTCCGAGTCTTCGCGGGGAGCGGCGGCTTCCGCGAAACCTTCGATGCGACCGGGATCGGGCAGCCAGCCGCCGAGCGCTCCGGCGACCTCGAAGGGCCCCTGACCGAAGCGCCCCGCGATCACGTGCGCCAGCTCGTGGCGCAGCACCGGATGCGGGTAGCTGCTCTGTTGCAGGTACACCTCGTTGCGCCAGGGTTTGGCGATGAAGGTGTTGGCAGCGCCCATCAGTCGGCCCTTCTGACCGGTATTGGCGAACAGCAGCACGCGCACGCGCTCCGGAGCCTTGATTTCGAAGTAGCGCTCAAGCCCCGAAAGGTGGGCTTCGCAGTCGCGGGCGAGCAGGCGCACGTACTCTTTCGAGATGCTCGGATCGTAGCGCACGTCGCAACGGCCGTGGCGCTCGGTCCGCGCGAGCACCTGCAGGATGGCGGCGTTCGAAACGTTGTGCCCGAGCGCTGGAGCGAGCGACGCCAAGAGCACGCTGAGCCCCGCCGCCGCGACACCCGCCAGCGTTTGTCCCCAACGCAGCGGGCGCCGAAACACGAGCTTGGATCCGCGCAGCACCACGAGCCCCGACAGCGCCCACGCTGCCAGCAGTGTGGCCAGTGACCCCGCGCGGTAGCTCGCGAGGCGATCGATCGGGTCGATGACCGTGTCGTAGAGAGGACCGGCGAAGTAGCCGAAGAACGGGTCGAACGCGAACACCACCGGTGAATCGAAGAAGCGCCACAGGCTGAGCGCGATGCCGGCGACGGGTCCAGCGAGCGCCAGCAGCACCCCGACGTTGCGCGGACGTCGCGACTCGGCCCCCAAAGTCCACAGCGCGGCCAACGCTCCCCATGCCCCCCCCATGACGGCACCAAACCCGGGCGCGAGCAGCATCAGCCACAGCCCTCCCATGAGGTCGCAGAACCCGACGCGGAGCCCATGGAGCAGCGCAACTACGACACTGACTGCGGCGAGCAGCGCACCAACCGCGATGCCGAATCCGAGGGCTGCCCGGCTTTCGGTGCTCCGGCCTGGCTCGCGGCGCGACGCCTGCAGCAGCACCAGCACGGTGCACACCGCCGCCGAACTCGGCAGCAGCGCACCCGCGACCAGCGCGGATTCGTAGCCGGGACCGCCGAACAACGGCAGAAAGCCGGTGGCACCGAGCACGAGGCCGGTGACTGCGAGCGTCACTCGCACCGGAAAAGCAGCGAGCGACAGCTCGCCGGTCGACTCGGGATCGGGCGCAGACAAGGCAGTCGCGGGCTAAGGTCTGACTTCGCTACCGGTACCCGGGCTCGTGCGCTCTTGGCCGGGTGCGCTGCCCGGTGGGCGCAGCACCAGGGGCAGCACCTCGTCCACGCGAGACACGAGATGCACCCGGATGTCTTGCCGCACTTCGCGCGGAACCTCCTCGAGGTCGCGCTCGTTGCGCGCGGGCAATACGATCTCTTGGATGCGCGCGCGATGCGCGGCCAGCACCATCGATTTGACCCCAGACACCGGCAAGATCTTGCCGCGCAGCGTGATCTCGCCGACGACTGCGATGTCCGGGCAGACCGGAGCTCCGAGCAGCAGCGACGTCACGGCCACGAACATGGCCACCCCCGCGCTGGCCGCATCTTCCGCCGCTCGGCCGCGGGGAATGTGCAGGTGCAGGTCGATGCTCTTCAAAAACTCCGGATCGAGGTGCAGGCGGTCAGCGCGCGAGCGAGCGAACGAAAGCGCTGTGTGCGCGGACTCTTCCATCACCTGACGCAGGGCGCCGGTGAGCCTGATCTGGCCCTTGCCCGGCATCTTGGTGGCTTCGATGACCAGCAGATCGCCGCCGGCCTGGTTCACGCTGAGCCCCACGGCGATTCCGGGAGCGAGCTTGCGTTCGACCACCTCGGGGCTGTAGCGCGGGGGCCCCAAGAGTTGTTCGCAGAGCTCGGCGGTGACACGCACGTGATCGAGCGACCCGCCTTCCACGAGCTTCACCGTCATGTCACGGCAGATCGCGGCGACCTCACGCTCGAGCCCGCGAACGCCGGCCTCGCGCGTGTAGAAGTCAATCAGCGACTCGATGCCCTCCGGCAAGAAGTCGAGCTGTTCCGTCACCAGTCCGTGCTCTTTCAGCTGTTTGGGGACCAGGAAGCGTTGGGCGATCTGGCGCTTGTCGGCGCGGGTGTAGCCGGGCACTTCGATGAGCTCGAGCCGGTCGCGCAGCGCCTCCGGGATCCCCGACCGGTAGTTGGCGGTCGCTAGGAAGGTCACCTCGCTGAGATCGAATGGCACCCCCAGGTAATGATCCACGAAGGAGTCGTTCTGCGCCGGATCGAGCACCTCGAGCAACGCCGCTGCCGGATCGCCGCGCATGTCGACGCCCATCTTGTCGATCTCGTCGAGCACCAACACGGGGTTCTTGGTCCCGACCTTCTTCATGGCCTGAATGATGCGCCCGGGCAGCGCACCGACGTAGGTGCGTCGATGCCCGCGGATCTCGGCTTCGTCGCGCACGCCGCCGAGCGCGATGCGGCCGTAGCGCCGCCCCATGGCGCGAGCGATCGAACGCCCGAGCGAAGTCTTGCCGACACCGGGGGGGCCGAGGAACAGCAAGATGGGTCCCTTCTTGTCCTTGCGCAGCTGCCGGATCGCCGAAAATTCGACGATACGTTTCTTCACCGTTTCGAGGCCGTAGTGATCCTCGTCCAGGCACCGCCGCACGTCGGCGACGTTGATGCGCTCGGGAGTGCGCCGCGACCACGGGAGGTCCGCGAGCCATTCGACGTAGGTGCGAGCGACTTGATACTCGCTCGATTGCGGCTGCATGTTGTTGAGCCGCCCGAGTTGCTTCCGGGCTGCACGCAGCGCCTCGTCCGGCATGTCGACCCGAGCCACACGCTCGTGCAAATCTTCGATTTCGTCGTCGTCGCCGGCTTCGCCCAGTTCTTCGCGGATCGCTTTCAGTTGCTGGCGCAGCACGTACTCGCGCTGCGACTGCCCGATCTCGTCCGCGACCAGCGTCGAGATTTCGGTCTTTACCTTCAGCACCTCGAGCTGGCGCTCGACCATACCCAGCACCAGCTCGACGCGACGGCGCACGTCGAACGCCTCGAGGATCTGCTGCCGCACGTGGATGCTTGCGTGCTCTTCCGGAAAATTGGAAGCGATCAAGTCGGCCAGCGCGCCCGGCTCGCGCACGTTGTCCAGGATGCTGACGGTCTCTTTGGGGAGTTCCGGCATCAGCCCCAGCACCTGGCGGGTCGACTCGCGCAGGCGCTGACCGAGGCGCTGCACGTCATCCGATACCGGGTTGGGCTCGGTGATGCGCTGCACGCGCGCGCGCATGTGCGGCTCGAGGCCCACCGGTTCGACCAATTTGAACCGGCCCAGCCCGTTCAACACGACGCTATAGCTCGAGTTGTTCAGACGGATGACCTTCACGACACGCGCTAGCGTGCCCACCGCGTACAGGTCTTTGAACGTCGGTTCTACGGTTTCGGCATCCCGCTGCGTCACCACGCCGACCAGCGCGGACTCGTGGCCCGCCAGCTCTTCGACGAGTCGCACGCTGCGCGGGCGACCAACGTTGATCGGCACGACGGACATCGGAAACAGCACGGAATTCCGGAGTGGAAGAATTCCGATCTTCTCCGACTCAGTGGGGAGGGGCTGAGCAGCCATGGAGTTTTAGTTTTACTCGATTCGCCAGGTTCTGGCATGCGCTTCCTGGCGGGCGCTGCTCGGTAAGGGCACACGTCACGATTTCTCCTGTCGCCGAAGTCGCTCTCTCCCCGCGCTTGTGGTAATCGCCCGTGTCATGCCCCGTTGGGCGACTCTCCTTACCGTTTGGGTCTTGCTGCCGATCGCGTGTTCGGCCGAGAAGCCAGTCCACAGCCCCAAAGAGGCGCTCGATGCCTACGCCCACGCCCTTTCCGAAGGGCGCGTTCGCGATGCTTATGAGCTGCTCAGCGATCAGGCGAAAAATAATATTAGTTTCGAGGCGTTTCAGCGCATGATTCAGGAAAATCCTGATGAGGTGCAAGACATCGCCAAGGCCTTGGCGCGGCCCGCCGGCCCCCCCCTCGTCACTGCCACGGTCAGCACCCCCAACGGTGACACCCTACTGATGGTCTACGAAGAGGGTGCGTGGCGGGTCGACGGTTCGGCCATCGATCTCTACAGCCAGGCCACGCCGCAAGGCGCGATCTTTGCGTTCATTCGGGCCTTCGAAAACAAGCGCTACGACGTGCTGATGCGGTTCGTGCCCGCCGCGAAACGCGAAGGGCTCGACGAGAAAAAACTCAAGGCGGCCTGGGAGGGAGAACAGGCACACGAGATGGAACGCCTGGTCCAGGCCCTCAAGGCGGCGATGCCCACCGCTCGGGTCGAGGTGCTCGGCGACCGCGCCACCATGGCCTACGGCGCCGGCGGCACCGTCGAGCTGCTGCGCGAGCAGGGCGCCTGGAAGGTCGAGGAGTTCAAATGACTGCTCGCCGCGCGCGCGTCGAGCGCACCACTCGGGAGACGGCGATCAGCGTCGAGCTGAACCTCGACGGCACCGGCCAGTCGGACATCCAGACGCCGCTGCCGTTTCTGTCTCACATGCTGGAACAGATCGCACGCCACGGCTTGATCGATCTGACGATCCGAGCCGCCGGTGACATCGAGATCGACGGCCACCACACCACCGAAGACATCGGCATCGTGCTGGGCAACGCCGTGCTCGAGGCGCTCGGCGACCGCAACGGCATCCGGCGCTACGGCTCCGCGACGTTGCCCATGGACGAAGCGCGCGTGACGGCCGCCATCGACCTTTCCGGGCGCGCCTTCTTCGTGTGGCGCGTGCCACTGCCGAAAGCCAAGCTCGGCAACTGGGACGTCGAACTCGCCGAGGTGTTCTTCGAAGCCTTCGCGCGCACCGCGCAGACGAACCTGCACATCGTGCTCCACGAGGGTCAGAACTTGCACCACATCGTCGAAATCAGCTTCAAGGCCTTCTCGCGGGCGCTCCGTGAGGCAGTCGAACTCGACCCCCGAGTCGGCGGCATCCCTTCGACCAAGGGCGTGCTGGTCTAGGAAATGCTCCAAGAGGCGCCATGAACGTCGTCGTCGTCGACACCGGCTTCGCGAACTACCACTCCGTCATCAAGGCGGTAGAACGCGCGGGCGCAGCCCGAGCCGGGCTCACGGTCGAGCGCACGCGCGACCCCGACCGCGTGCGCGCCGCAGACAAGCTGGTGATGCCCGGCCAGGGCGGATTCAAAGACTGCGCGGCCGCGTTCCAAGACGGACTCGGCGATGCGATCTTGGGCAGCGTGCGAGCCGGCACGCCGTTCTTCGGGATCTGTTTGGGCCTGCAGGTCTTGTTCGAGGGCAGCGAGGAAGCGCCTGGCGTGGTAGGCCTCGGCCTGTTCGCAGGTTCGGTGCGGCACCTCGAACCTGCGCCCGGCTTGAAGATCCCCCACATGGGCTGGAACCGCCTGGAGGGCCCGACCGCTGGTGCCGGCTGGAGCGACTGCGCTCGCGGCGAGTGGTTCTATTTCGATCACTCCTACCACGCGGTGCCCGACGATCCCTCGTTGGTGCTGGGGACGGTCGGTTACGGCCCGAACCAGGTGACCGCATGCGTGGGGCGCGACAATGTGTTTGCGACGCAGTTTCACCCTGAAAAGAGTCAGCATGCCGGGCTCGAGCTGCTCGCCAAGTTCCTGAGTACTTGATATGCAAGTCATTCCGGCGATCGATGTTCTGGGTGCGAAGGCCGTGCGGTTGCGCAAGGGTCGCTACGACGAGGTTACCGTCTACCACGACCACCCAGCCGAGCTCGCTCGCGAGTGGGCTGCCGACTGTGAGCGGCTGCATGTCGTCGACCTCGAAGGCGCGCGCGCCGGCAGCCCCGTCCAGCGTGAGCTGATCCGCGAGCTGGTGCGTGCGTTCGGCGCAGGCGTACAAGTGGGCGGAGGCGTGCGCAGCTTCAGCGCCGTCGAAGACTACGTGGCACTCGGTGTCGACCGGGTCGTGCTCGGCACCGCCGCCCTCAAAGATCCGAGCCTGGTCGAACGCGCCGCGACGGCCTTTCCCCAGCGCATCATCTTGGCCGTCGATGCGCGAGGCGGCATGGTCGCCACCGAAGGCTGGCTCGAGCAATCCGAGACGCGCGCCGTCGATCTGGTCCGACGCTTCGCCGAGTTTCCGTTGGCGGGTGTCCTCTACACCGATATCGACCGCGACGGCACCGAGGTCGGTCCCAACGTCGCGGAGACGGCACGCTTGGCTCGCGATACCGGCGTCCCGGTGATCGCCAGCGGCGGCGTCGGCACGCTCGCCCACCTGCGCGAGTTGTGCGCGGCCGAGGCCGGCATCGTGGCCGCGATCGTGGGGCGCGCGCTGCACGAAGCTCGATTCAGCATCCGCGAAGCCATTTCCGCAGCGGGGGTCCCTTCCGGCGCGCGCCCGGAGTAGGGTCGAGCTTCCGCATGGAGCAGCAGCCTCCAGATCCCCTGGGCAGCGACGCGTCCGAATTCGCAGAAGACGCCGACGCGCGCGACCGAGAGCAAGAGCCGCTTTCGCAAGTGGGACCGGAGTCGACCTCGAGCGGCGAGGAGTTTCTGTTCCACCTCTACCGAGGCAGCGAGCTCTTGCAAGACAACTGCATCAGCGAGGCCAAGGAAGAGCTGGAGCAGGCGCTCGCGATGCAGCCGCAGGACGTCGAGGGCCAGGGGCTGCTCGGTATCGTCTACTTCCGGCTGGGCCTCTACCCGCGCGCAATCAAGATCTACCGGGAGATCGTGACCGCCTGCCCGACGGAGCTCACGCCGCGCGTGAATCTGGCGTTGTGCTACATCAAGACCGGCCAGCTCGGCCTCGCCCGTCGCGAGCTCGAGGCCGTGATCAGCCGCGCACCGGAGCGCAAGCGCGCGTGGGGCTACCTGGGCCTGGTCTTCGAACGCTTGGGTGACCTGCACAAGGCCCGGGCCGCCTTCGAACGGGCGGCGCAGGACCACATGGTGCACCGCATGGACCGCCTCATCAGCGCTGCGGAAGGCGCGACCGACTCCGATCGGCCCGAACGCCTGGAGGTGCGCCAAGCCGCAGCCGATGCCGTCGCTGAATTGGAGACCGCGAACGACGCCACCAGCGCCTTCGTGGGCGCCGAATCCGCGGACGCTGCCGGGTCGCCTGCCGGCCACTGGCGAGCGATCGAGCCCGGCGACGCGGCGATCCCGCCCCCCGCGCGCGCGCCGCACCCGGGCCGCTTGCGCGACGGCGCCCGCGGGCGAGCCTCGTTGCCACCGCTTTCACTGTCGCCGCCGGTCGCAGACGTCGGACGTCGCGCGCTCACACTGGAAGAGCTCGCGCAGGACTCGCTGCTGCTCTTCCCCAGCGACGCCGGTGTGGTTCAGCCGAGTGACAGGTCCCTGCTGGTGCGCGTGCGCGAAGGCTTCAGCGTGCGCCAAGAAACCATCGGTGCGTTGCTGCCACGCGGTCCCGGCTTCACGAGCCAGCCTCTGATGCGGCGTCAGCGCAGCCAGGGGGGCTCCGAGCCGATGGGCGGACACACCTCGCCATTCGTCGCGCTCGAAGGGCAAGGCGACCTGGTGCTGACCGCGCGCCACGCGCTGCAGGTCGTGCAGATCCAGGGCGGCTTCGCGTATCTTCGAGAATCCGCGCTGGTCGGGTTCGAATCCACCGTCCACTACGAGCACGGTCGCTTGAGCGCGCTGGGCGACGAGGCTGTATCGATCGTGCAGCTCTCCGGCCGCGGCGTCGCGGTGTTCGAACGCCGCGCGAAACTCCGTACCTTGCCGGTGCGCGCGGAGCAACCTGCCACGGTACGCGCGCGGCTCGTGCTGGGGTGGACCGGGCGCCTGCTCACCCAACCGATGGAGCCCAAACGGGCGCCGAACCACGCTCACGGCTTCGTCGCATTCAGTGGCGACGGGGCCGTGTTCCTGGAAGTATTGGACGATGACTCCAAGTGACGCCTCCCCGCGCCGCCGCCTGCGTCCCCGACGCCGGCGCGATCGCGGCGAGGTCGCGCGGCGCCGCAGCTCGCTGAAGCAGGACGCGTTGAACGTCCCCAACCTGCTCACGATGGCGCGCGTCGCCGTGATCCCCGTGGTGCTGTGGCTGCTCGATCGGGGCACCCCCAAAGACTGCGTGCTCGCCGCCCTGGTGTACTCGGCGGCAGCGATCACCGATCTGCTCGACGGCTACCTGGCCCGGCGCATGAACGTGGTGAGCGTGCTCGGCAAGTTCCTCGATCCCCTCGCCGACAAGCTCTTGGTGATGGCGTCGTTGGTCTGGATGGTCCCGATGGGGCGTATCTCGGAGTGGGCGGTCGTGCTCCTGCTCGGGCGCGAGATCAGCATCACCGCGCTGCGCAGCATCGCCTCGAGCGAGGGCGTGGTGATCGCCGCCGGGGAAGGCGGCAAGAGCAAAACGGCGCTGCAGATGGTGGGCATTCTGTGCCTGATGATCGGCTATCCCTACCACCTCACCTTCCTCGGCTTGATCGATCTCGGCCTGGTGGATCTGGTGCGGGTCGGCCAGGCGTTGGTCTACATTTCGCTGATCTTTTCGATCACCAGCGCCTTCCAGTACGTCGGACTCTTCGCGGAAGCGGTCGAAGCCAAAAATCGCCGCCAGAAGTCCGCTTGAGAACGGCTCCAGCCCCTGCTAAGAGCGCACATCGGTATGAACGCCCCCTCGCCCCGGACCTCCAGCTGGAAAAAGCCCACACAACGCGTGCTGGCGATTGCGATCGCTGGCTTCGTGACGCTCCTCGCTTGCTCGCGCCAGGGCGAGGGCGATCGCTGCTCGACCGAGAACGACGACAACGATTGCGAGTCGGGCCTCATCTGCATCGATGCCGACGACCTGCGCGCCAATGACGGCGTACCGCGCTGCTGTCGCCCCGACGGAGAGGGCGTCGGCGACGGTCGCTGCACCCGACTCATCGGAGGCGGCAGCGGTGGAACTGACGGTGGCGGCAACGCCGGTGGGCAGGCCGGCGAAGCGGGCGTGGCGACGAGCACCACGGGCGCCAGCTGCACGCACACCAGTCAATGTCCCGGTGGCATGGTCTGTGGTCCCCAAGGGCGCTGCCAACCCGAGTGCCTCGACGATCGCGACTGCGACGCGTCGTTGACCTGCAGCGAAGGTCGCTGCGTCAGTCGCTGAACCAGCGGCGCCGCGAGGGGCACATGGCGGATCTCGATCAGCTGACGACCCTGGCGCAGGAAGCTTTGCTCCTGGCGTTGGCGCTGTCGCTGCCGATCGTCGGGGTCGCCGCGTTCGCGGGCTTCGTGGTCGCGGTGTTCCAGGCCGCCACGCAAGTCCAAGACTTCACGCTCGCCCACCTGCCCCGCCTGATCGTGGTGTCGCTGGCGCTCGCGCTGCTCGCCCCCTGGCTCGGCGCCGAGATCGTCGCTTTCGCCGAGCGGGCGTTTTTGGCAGGCTAGCGTCAGGCGGCTCGAATGACGGGGCTGCTTTCGCCGAGCGATCTGGCGGGTCCGCGGCGCGGCACAGTGAGCGTCGGGGGGCGTGTGCTCGCCCACCCCGCGCCCTCCGAGCTCTTGCTCTCCGACGCGCTGGCTTCGGTTCGGGTGCTGCTCACTGCCCCTTTCGAGGGCAGCGTTGGTGACCTCGTAGAAGTCAGTGGGCGCTGGCGGGGCGGCGTGCTCGAGAACGCCCGCGTCAACAGTCACGTCCCAGCGCCCACACCCAGCGGAACTGGAGAGTTCGCGCGCCTCGCCTGGTCGGGCGTCGCTGCGCGACTGGTGCAGCGCGCCCGGCTCGTCCAGGGGGTGCGTGCCTTCTTCGAGACGCGCGGCTTCTTGGAGGTGACGACGCCAGTACGCGTCCCCACACCCGGGCTCGATGCCAACGTGAACGCGCTGCGCTCCGAACGGCATTTCCTCATCACGTCACCGGAGCACCACATGAAGCGGCTGCTCAGCGGGGGCCTCCCGCGCATCTTCCAGCTGACGCCGTGCTTTCGTGCGGACGAGGCGGGCACCTTACACGAGCCAGAGTTCGCGATGCTCGAGTGGTACCGCGCGTGGAGTGACTACCACGCCATCATGCAGGACACCGAAGCCCTCGTGCACCAGGTCACCCTAGCGTTGCGGGGCAACGCGAGCGTCGAGCACGCCGGGCGCAGTATCGACGTGACCCCTCCCTTCCGCCGGCTCTCCGTCGCCGCCGCCTTCCAGAAGTACGCGGACGGGGCCGATGCGCTCATGCTCGCTGAAACCGACGAAGCACGCTATTTCGAGCTGCTCGTCGAGCGGGTCGAACCCGGCCTCGCCCGCGCTAAAAAGCCAGTGTTTCTCGTGGATTACCCGCGAAATCAGGCGGCGCTGGCGTGTGCTTCCCCCCAGAACCCGCGCACCGCCCAGCGCTTCGAACTCTACCTCGGCGGCGTCGAGCTGTCGAACGGCTTCTCCGAGCTCACCGATGCGGCGGAACAGCGCCAGCGCTTCGAGGAAGAGCGGCGCCAGCGACGCGACGCGCGCCAGCCGGTCTACGCCCTCGACGAGCGCTTCCTCGCTGCGCTCGTCGAAGGCATGCCGCGCGCGGGCGGCAACGCGCTTGGACTCGACCGCCTCTTGATGCTGGTGTGTGGCGCCCCGAGCATCGCCGACGTCATGGCGTTCCCCGCGGCGCGGAGCTGACCCCGGTTCACTCGCCCACTGTGGGGATTTCCCGCTCGCTGAGGGCGAACAGGAACTCGACCACGTCGCGATTGGCGACGCCCACGTCGAAGGCGACATAGTGGCCGTCCGAATCGTTCGCGGGTTCGTACTGCCGCAGCGCGAGCGTGTAATCCTCGCCCTGAACGGTCCGGTTACCGCTCAGCGGATCGGCGGCGGGCGCGAGCCCGCCGTGACGGTTGTCTTCGTCTGGATTCACACCGGCGGGTAGCGGCGCGTTTTCGAGCCGAGCGGCGAGCGCATAGGCGAACAAGGTGAGCGGGGGTGAGTAGCGATCGTCGATGCCGAAGGTCTGGAAGATGTGACGTGCCGTCTGGTCGGGCTCAGGCCGCATCGCAGCCATCTCGGCGAAGTTGTACGGGTCGGCGGCGTCGATCCATTGCTGAAGGATGCCGAGGGCTGGGTGCCATTCGCCCATCTCGAGTGTGCCGTCGGGTGCGGGGTCCCACAGCACGAAGCGAACCGCGCCTGCAATGTTCACCGGCTGGGTCTTGGTCAAGAGCGTGTAGCGAAGCCCCGCGCCGTTCCCCGAGAGCACCGCTCCTGGGAATCCAGCGTAGGGCAGCATCAGGCTGCCCTGGGTCGCACCCTGCGAGTGGCCGAAGAACACCACGCGGTTGCCGTTGAGCTCGACGGGATCGCCACCGGTGGCTTCGCCCGGAACGGTCAGGGATTGCGCGAGCTCGTAGAGCGACAGTTGGTCGGCGGCGCCCTGCAGCGGGTTGCCGCGCGCAGCGTCGGGGTTCAAGAAGTTGAAGAACAGGTTGTCGGGCGAGTCGTTCGAGTCTCCGCGCCGGGGCCCGTGTTCGACCTGGTCGATTCCGAGGACCGCGAACGGCACGGGGTGCGCGTCCGTAGCCGTCGCGAGCACCCCCGCCACCTCCTCGTTCACGTGGCTCCGGAAGTTGCCCCCGGTGCCGTGGGCGTAGACGACGAGCGGCCAACCGTTGTTCGGCGGGATCCCGACGGGCACGGTGAGCGAGAGGCACACCGCCTCCGTCCCGACCGGTCCACTCGTGTCGATGGCGCCGCCCTCGGCCAGGTACGGCGCCGTACCCTCCTGGAAAATCGGCAGATCGACGAGCGCGTGATATTCATCGTAGGCCGACGTGCCGGAGCCACACGCGCGGCTGCCCTCGGCGTCCGGGCACGGGCTATCGACCCCGCTGTCACAGCGCACCCAGTCGTGCACCACGGGCGGGTCGGCGGCGGCCACGGCGCTCGCCAGTTCGCGCATCGTTTCCTGATGGTCGGCGACGGTCACCACGGTGGCGTTGAGCACGTCATCGGCCTCGAGATCGAGCCGGCCCGAGTCGTTGCCGTCGTCCGTTGCCAGATAATCCCGAAGCGGCTGGTAGGCCGGGTAAGCGTCCGCAAGCACGGGATCGCTGGGGGTTTCGTCGCCGAGCAAGGCCTCGAGGTTTTCAGAACGCGCGATGCTGCGACCTTCGGAGTCGCGCCCGCCCGTGGTCAGAATGAACGCGTAGGTGTGCCCAGCGCGCATGGGCGCGCCGAGCCCGCGCGAAAGCCCGAACCAGTTGTTGCACACGTAGTTGCTGCGGGCGGTGGTGTAGTAGACCATCCAGCCGCCGCGGTCGTCCCGATCGGCATCCGCGATGCCCGGTGTGACATCTACGATGCGCACTCTGCCCTCGGCCTTCGCTGCGTCGGACACGAAGCTCTGGTGATCGATTTGACCGGAGAAGCGGAATAGCACCTTCGGCTCGGTGCCCCAACCGGTGTGCTCCCGCTCGATGCGCTCGACATAGATTTGCACTGGATCGACCCCGAGCAATTCGTCGCCCGGCGTGGGGAAGCCGTCGAGATCTGGCGAGCCGCCGCTGAGCCGCACGTCGTTGGGGAAAGGCAACCGGAAGAAATCGCCCTCGAGCGCATCCTCGGCGCCCGGCACCTCGAAGTAGGCGCGCACATCGTCGTTGTCGGGAGCCTCGCACTCGACGCCGGGCCAGCTCGGGATGCCGAACGGCGGCAAGCCCGCGGGCGGCGGCGTGCAGCTGCCTCCCAGGCACGCGAGCCCACCCAAACACGCCGCAGAGGTGTCGCACGCGTCGCCGACATCGACGCTGCCCTCCGGCTGGCACTGAGCGTTGAGCCCCACGAGTCCGCAGCGCAGGCCCGCTTCGCAGTCCAGATCGGAATCACACGGAGTGCCCACCGTGCCCTCGCCGGCAGGCGAGCACAGTTGACCGACGCACACGAGATCTTGGGCACACTCGCCGGAAACTACGCAAGGTCGTCCGGCTTCGGTGGTGCCGCCGAGTTCACACACGTCTTCCTCGCACACGAGACCCGCGCGACACATGTCCTCGGAGCAGTCCTCGCCGACGCCCACCCCCGTCGGAAGCACCGTCGTGCCGCCGCTGCCGGTCGCCGTCGACGCGTGGGTGTTGGTGTTGCGGGTACCTCCCGCCGCCGGAGCACCAGCCGCACCCGCGGCGGCTCCCCCGACGCCCCCGTCGCCCCCCACCGAGCTACCGGTGCCAGTAGTTTCGTCCAACTGCGCGACCGTCACCGGTCCGTCGCTGCACGCCCAAGCGAGCGGCACACCCAAAACACCCCAAGCAAGCCGACGCGCACTCATCACCATGTAAGCCCTCTTTCGAACGTTGGGTCCGGCGCAAGCCACTCCAACCCTACGCCCGCTCAAGCTACCATGGTTTTGTCGGCGCATGGTTGGTGGGCGGGGTTTCAATCGTAACGGACGACCGAGATCACAGGAGCACCGCTCAACCGCTGGCGGCCCCCGAGCGATGTCAGTTCGATCACGAAGGCATAAGCGTGGACCTCGGCACCCTGGCGGTGCACCAGTTCACCCGCGGCCGCGGCGGTGCCCCCCGTGGCGAGCAGGTCGTCGACCACCAATACGTGCGTGCCCTCGACCAGCGCGTCGCGATGCATCTCGAGCTCGTTTTCGCCGTACTCGAGCGAGTAGGAGACCTTGTCCGTTCGAAACGGCAACTTGCCGGGCTTGCGCACGGGCACGAAACTCGCGTTCAGTCGCGCTGCGAGCGCGCCGCCGAAAATGAACCCGCGCGACTCGATGCCCACCACCGCGTCGATGTGCTCGCCCACGAAGCGATGGGCGATCATGTCGAGCACCACGTGGAACCCCTTGGGATCGGCCAAGAGTGGGGTGATGTCGCGGAACAGGATCCCAGGTTCGGGGAAGTCCGGGATGCTACGGATCATGCGTTTGGCGTAGCCCACCGCGTCGAACTCGAGCGGCACCAGGACCTGGCCCCCGCTCCGGGGCGGGCTCGAGACCGGTTTTTCCCGCTCCACACCGCGCGGCGTCGGAGACAACCGCGCCGGAACAGGCTTGTTAGGTCGCTTTCTCGACGCCATCAGCTGGACACCCACCTCGATTAGTAGCCCAAGTTACGAGACTTTAACAAGCGTCGGGATCGCTCTCCTGCTCGCGTTCCGTAGAAACGGCCGCGACGACCGCCGCTGCTTGTGCGGACCCGCCCGGATCCCAAAGATCGAGCACGAGCGGGGTGATCCCTACTTCGCCCCGATCGTACGCTTCCGTGTCCGAGCCCTCGAGCAAATCGTGCTCCAAGGCGGCACCGCCGATCCACAGGTACTCTCGTCCGCGTGGATCGCGGCGGAACTCGACTTCGTCCCGATAAAACCGCCGCCCGAGCCGCGTGGACCTCGGCTTCCAGCTGCCGTGACTCGGGAAGTTGACGTTGAACAGCCTGCCGAGCGCCGGCGACGACGGCACCGACCCGAGCAGACCGCGGGCGATGCTCGCGCTCATCGCCGCCGCTTTTTCGAAATCGGCGCGCATGTCGGCGGACACCGCGAGCGCTACGAAGCCCTTCAGCGCGGCCTCACGCGCAGCCGCCACCGTACCGCTATAGAAGACGTCGTTGCCTAAGTTGAGCCCGTGATTCAGCCCGGAAACCACCAGATCGGGTGGCCGCGGCAGCACGCGCGCGCCGTGCAACGCCACGTACACACAGTCTGCGGGCGTGCCATCGACCGCGTATTCGCTGTCGCTCACCTGCACCAACCGAAGGGGTCGATATAGGCTGAGCGAATGGCTGGTCGTGCTCTGCTCCATTTCTGGCGCACATATGACCACATCCGCCCAGGCGAAGATGGCGTGCTTCAGCAGCTGGATGCCCTGGGCCCGGTAGCCGTCGTCATTGCTGAGCAGTACTAGCGGCCGGGCCATACATTTTCTCGCGGTCTCGAGCTCTTTACGACGCGCCGCGAACCGGCGCAATCCCGCACGCTCAACTGGCCAGCAGCGTCTGCAGTTCGCCCCTCTCGAACAGATCGGTCACGATGTCGCAGCCACCGATGAACTGACCCGCGACGTACAACTGCGGAATCGTGGGCCAGTCGGAATACTGCTTGATGCCCTCGCGCACCGTGGGATCGGTGAGCACGTTGACGTCTTTGAAGGTGGTGCCGGTTTCTTTCAAGATCTGCACGACCCTGGCGGAAAACCCGCACTGCGGGAACATCTTGTTGCCCTTCATGAACAGCACGACGCGCTCGCTGTCGATCATGCCTTGAATCTTCTGCTTCAGCTCTGGGTCCATCGTTCCTCCAATCGGGGGGGTATCCTGTCGGGTGGTGTCTGGGGGTATATCGGGCCACCTGCCGGGCCCGCAAGCCAGACGTCGTCGAAGCCGCGCCCGGGCGTCCGACTCCGCGGGTCAGGGAGTGGGCGGGGTTCTGGTTTTCAGCGCGAGCGCATGGATGGGGCCGCGCATGGCGTCGCCCAGCGCCCGGTACACCATCTGGTGCTGCGCGATCAGCGATTGGCCCGCGAACGCCGTGCTGACGATGGTCGCTTCGTAGTGATCGGAGGTTCCGGTCAGGTCCGAAAGCGTGATCGTCGCATCGGGGAACGCTGCGAGCAGCCGGCGCTTGATGTCCTCGGGGTCGAGCATTGCCTGCTGGCGTTCTTGGCGCAGGCAGCCCCGTCTGTCAATGAGCCCTGGCGGTCTCTGCGACCTCGGTGGGGTGTGTCGGTGTTGGGCGGGCGTATAGGGCTGGGCTTGCACACAGAGCTGCCCGAAAGTAGCCCGTGATCCCCGCGGACAAGCTATCCTAACCCTCCGTGTCCCGACCCTTGCCGCCCAAGCCGCCTCCCTCACGCGCGTCGACGCCGGCCGCCGCGTCCATGAGCGAGGGCCAGAAGCACGCGCTGACGGTGAAGGCCCTGGGCCTGTTGAACGAGCAGGTCAACGCTCGCATCGTCCACTACAAGGGTGAGCTCGAGACCAGCCCGGAGCTCGACGCCGTCACCGCTCAGGTCGTAGCGCAGCTCAAGGCGATGCAGGCGTCCGTGATCGAGGACACCGCCAAGCGCGAACCGACGGACGTGATGGAGCGGAAGCAAACCGAGACTTTCGCGCGCTTGCTCCAGCAAATCTTCGTCGAACGCGGTTCGTCGTTCGTGACGCGAAACCTCAAGCCGATCGGCAAACGCATCGCCAAGCTGTTCTTCGAGAGCGAGCTCCACGAGAAGACCAAGGCCGACAAGGACAAGGTCATCCAGCACCCCGAGCAGGGTGTTTACTACGTGCTCAGCCGCTACACGCACCGCCTGCGCGCCGAGCTCGAAGGTTTCGAGTATTCTACGCCCGACATCGGCGAGCAAACGCTGGCGCTCTTGGCCAAGGTCGAACGCGAGCTTCAGGTCGGGTTTCTCTCACGCCGATCGCCCGAGCTGAACCACGTCATGGGTGTGTACACCACGGTGCTCGCGGAGTTCCTCCAGCACCACATCCCGCCGCGCGTGCAACAAATGGCCAAGCTGACGATCCGCGGGGCCAAGACGGCCGAGCGCAGCAACAGCGTCTCCTACAAGATCCACGCCGACGCCTTCTCCGACTTCCGCAGCGCCTGGGAACGACTGTTCATGCAGCAGATGGTCAACTATTGCGGTGACGAGTTGCTGGCACGCTTGTCCGAAGCCGACGCGGGCTTCCACGAAGAGACCGTCAAGTTTTTCACCGACCCGCACATCTTCAGCGAAACCGCCGACGAGATCTGCGCAGGTCTCTACGACTACCTCTGCCTCGAGGGCTTCCTGGACGTCCCCGTCGACTGGAGAGTGAGCGCCGGCGACCCGTGAACCTACTGCGTTCGCGCGCGGTCCTCGGCGCCGCGGCCTTTCTCGGCCTCGGCCTCATCGGTTATGCCCTCTTCAGCCAGCCCACCGACGAGGAGCGGATCCACGAGGTCCTGAACGAGCTCGAAGACGCCGTGGGTTTCCAATCACCCCCGAACCCCCTCGCCCACGCTGCCACCGTGCGCCGTCGTCTCGCTGACCTCGTTTCCGCCGACGTCGTCGTCGATCTTCCGGAGCGCGGCATGGTCGCGCGCGGCCGTGACGACGTCGTGCGACTCGCCGTCGCCGGCACCTCCCGCATGCAGCGCTTCGACGTGGCCTTCAGCGTCGAACGACTCGATGTCATCGGCGATTCCGCCACCGCCAGCGTCGATGTCGCCACCGAAGCTAGCGTCGGCAGTGACCCCCGCATCAGCAGCCGCCGCGCCGATCTCGAGTTCGTGAAGACCGACGGTGACTGGCGGCTCGCCTCGGCCCA
Source organism: Polyangiaceae bacterium (assembly GCA_025937785.1). Lineage (GTDB taxonomy): Bacteria > Myxococcota_A > Polyangia > Polyangiales > Polyangiaceae > JAICQQ01. Next base: position 38,863 of record JAICQQ010000004.1, on the reverse strand, counting down.
CGTGCTCCCGCAGGGCGACGAGTAACGCGCGCGCTGTGGGCGTACTGCTGGCCACGAGGCTCGCGGTTCCTGGGCTGTCTCGTCAGTATCGGCGGTGCGTGGAGGCCACATGGCTAGCGCGGTCGGTGCATGGGGAACGCGTGGCTCGCATTGCTGGCTCGCCCGCGTACTCTCGAACCAACCGGCGTCCGCGGGTCGCGACTTCGGGCGCCTGCTCGTCCTCGCAGAGAGTACACGCTCGTGTTCCCGTATCCGGTTGCTGAGATCGAGGGCAGCCTAATCCTCCGCCAACTCCGCCGTGTAGCTGACGACGGCCGCGCTCGCGCCCATGGTGGCGAGCGGGTTCCAGGGCGGGTTGACGCTGCCGACGGCGCTCGAGTTGTCGAGCACCACGTAGTACTGGCCGGGGCCGAGCTTGAAGCGCTGTTGGATCTCCGGGCCCGGTTGCAGTGTAAAGGTGGCGATGGGGGGCTGGGTCGGTGGGGCCAGCGGGGCTCCGAGCTGGAGGCCGCTGCGCCAGAGATCGCCGACGCCGCGGTGGATCACCTGCACGTCGATGGGGGGTCCGGACGACCGTAGGCGCAGGAACAGCGACTGGCTGTTCTTGGCGACTTCGAAGGGACCGAGCATGTCGATCTGATTGACCTGCACCTCGGTGGTTTCGTTCATGAACACGTAGCGTTCGGTGGCGCTGGTGTCGAAGGGTTTTTGAGGGCGTTGCGGCGGGCTCAGGTGGCCGAGGGTGAATTCGTCCCCGGCTTCGGTGCGGACGACCGTGAAGCCGTTCGTGAGGTGGCTGGAGACGATCTGGCCGCCGAAGGTATTGGCGAGGTAGCCCACGGGGGTTTTGGTGGCCCAGTCGACGACCTTGTTTTCTACGGACCCCACTTGGAAGTCCGGCCCCTGCACGATGCGGTTGGTGCGCGCCCAGATGTAGTCGGCGTCGTCGCCCAGGTAAAAGTCCATGCGGTACTCGACCGCCGCGCTCGCGGAGAAACCAACGCGCCCGGCGATCGGCGTCCACGCGAGCCCGCTGCCCCCGAAGTACACGGTGACGGTTTGGGCCTGTTGGTTCAGCTCGTGCCGGCACTGGTTGGGGTAAAAGCGACCGATCGTGTTGCCGTTGGGAGTCAGCTTGAGCGGGGCTCCGCGCTTGAGCATTTCGGGGCAGAGCTGGTCGGCACCGAAGTTCGCGAACAGCCACCAGCGCAGATTCGGGCTGGCGTTGACGAACGACTTGCAGGAGACGAGCAACGCGGCGAGCAGAACCAGTGCCAGGCACCCGGCGGTGAGGTGGCGACGCGACCGGACAGGACGAGGAGGGCTAGCTTGCATGCTCCAAGAACGCCCGCCGCACGAGCTCGGCCATGGCGTGAATGAGTTGTGGGTGGGTGTTCAGGGCAGGGACGCGCGAAAACTCGAGGCCCAGCTGGTGCGCCTGGTGCTTCGCCTCGATGTCGACGTCGTACAGGGTCTCGACGTGATCGGCGAGAAAACCAAAAGGCGCGACCACGACAGCCCGCGCCCCTGCGCCCTGGAGCGAGCGGAACACCGCGGGCAGATCGGGTCCCAGCCACTCGCCGCCGTCGACCCCCTGACTTTGGTACGCGAGGTGAACGGGCCTGCCGAGCTCGTCGCCGATGCGACGGGCGGCGGCAGCGACGAGGCGGGCGTAGGGGTCGCCGCGATCGACGATGATTTTGGGCAGGCTGTGGGCGCTCAGCACCAACTCGGCGCCCCGGTTCGCGCGCGCGAGCACTGGCTGTATCACGGCGACGTGCGCGGCGACCAAGGCGGGTTCCAGCCCCCAATTGTCGACGAAAACGGGCGCCGGAGGGTCCGCAGACGCGACATTTTCGAACGCAGCGCGCGCCGCGGCGTTGTAGACGTGGGCGCTGAACGGCGCCAGCGGCAGCACACAAAGTCGCGCGATTTCCGAGCCCAGTCTGCTGACGACCTGCTCGACACGCGGCTCCCACAGGCGCATGGCCACGAACACCGGCAGGCCGAGCTCGCGTGCCAGAGCGGATGCTTGGGCGTCAGTCAACGCCAAGAGCGGCGACCCTCCGATGACGTCGTAGCGACGGCGGAGCTCCGCGACGAGCCCGTCAGGTGGGGGTTTTCCGCGGCGAATCTCGGCGAGGAATGCTGGCAAGTCGTCGCTGGAGGCAACGGTGCCGTGAGCTACCAACAGCACGCCATCGCGAGCCCGATCGGAAAGGCCTTCGGCCATCACGGCTACCATAGCCCCTTTGGATCGACCTAGAAAAGCCCTTCCCCAGCGCGCCCAGCGCCGACCCGAGTAGGTGCGCCGGTACTCGATGTAGGCCAGCTCGACAGGCCGGCAGTTCCGGCCGAGGCGCGCACTCCGTCGCGAGAGTGTTCGGATGGGTCTCCAACGCCCGGTTCGTAGCACCTGGCCACGGGCCGACATTTCATGACCTAACTCTGAAATTTGCAGGGAATTCCCTACTGATTGGCCGAGCATTGGTCGTAAACTTCATGGATTCGAATGCGCGCTAGACCGAACCCCGTCGAGGCTCTGGTTTTGCTTCCTCGCCACGACGCTCTTGCAGATCGGGCGGCGAGCTGGCGGCAAGCCATCACCGCGCTGAGTCAGAGCGCTGGAGTGGGGCCACCGCCGCTCGACGGCGTGGAAGAGGTGGTGCTCGAGCGTGCCGCTCACATCGCCCTCGCGGACGGGCTGGTCGACGACATGAGTTGGATTTTGCCCGACCGGGCCGCGGTCGCATTGTACGAGCTCACGGCTGCGCTCCCGGGCGGCCGCGCTCGGCGCGAGCTCGGGCGGCGCGTCTTCGCTCGACTCTACGAAGGCACCGCGTCGACGTTCGCCGCCGTTGCGCAGCGCATGACACTCGGGTCCGGAAAACCCTTGAATAATCCGACGCTTCGAGCGCGAGTTGGACTGGTGCTCGACCTGCCGATCGGCAGTCCTGTGAACGCGGATGCGCTCGCCCTGAGCCTGGTCACCCGTCGCGAGCTGCACGACCAGTGGGTAGGACGCCCGTCGATGGGCGCGCTGCCCGCCCGACGCCTGGCGGCCAAGCTGCTCGAACGCGCCGCGCGTGAAGCGATGACCCGCGCGCAACAAGGCGATCCGCACGCGCTCCGTCTGATCATCTCCGATCTGGTCCGCCCCGCCTTCGAGCGCTTGCTGAGCGACCGCGAGCCCTTGGTTTGGCAGCACGCGGCCGTAGCGCGAGGCTTGATCGCGACGGTGGACGCGCGCGTGCGCGGTGAGCTCGAGAATGCGCTCGACCCGGCCCTCTCACCCACCGAGTGGCGGCGCGCGGCGGTGTCCGCAGTGGCCGGCCTGGTGGGCAGCGCAGAAGATTCGTTGCGGGATTGTTATAGCATCCTCGACGGACCTCTCGCCGAGGCCGATCCGGGCATCGCGGCGAGCATGGTGATGGGTCTGCCGCGCGTGATCGAGGCGGAACCCGATCTCGCCGAGGAGCTTCTGCTGCGTCTCGCAGCGACGGAGCGCCCCGACGTCGCCGAAGCGGTGGCGAGCCTGCTTTCGGACCTGCGCGAGCCGGGCTTCGCCGCAGACTGCGCGCGCTTCTTGAGCGGAACCCTGGCCGGCTCCGTCGGCGGGCAGTCCTCGATTTTGCGCGGCGTCGCGGCGCGCAGCATGCGGCTCTTGAGCAGCGAGCACGAGGACGGAACCAGCATCGGGGCCCACGTGCGCCGCGCGCTCAACGCGTTCGAGAGCGAAGGCGCCACGCGCGCCTACGAACTCGCGCACAAGGCCATCGTCGAGGCGCACGGCGCGCAGGACTTCCTCGAAGCACACCACCCACTCGACGAGAACGACATGTTCGCTGTGCTCGAGGTCGTCGCCGAGCTCGATGCGAGCGTGCTCGAACGCTCGCGTCTGCACGACCTGCTGCTGTTGGGGCGCCGGCCCGGGGAAGCCGACGCCAGCGTGCCCTTGCTGGATGGCCTCGTCACGCGTATGGGCAGCTGGTTACTCAAGGGCGAACAACAAGCGGATTCCGTCAACTGGTCGGAGCCCGCCCTGGTAGCGAACCAGCGACGCTTGAAGGCGCTGTTGCACGTCGTCGATCTCGAAACCGCAGAGTCGGAGTCCGATCAGCCCGCGGTGTTCGAACGCGTGCGCACCACGGTTCAGGCCCTGTTGAAGCGCCTCGTCGCGGGCCCCCACGCGATGGTGCACCGAATCATCTGTGCCACGTTGGCGCGCAGCTTCGACTCCGCCGTGCGCGAGGGCGTGGCGGAGCCGAGCGACCTGCTGCTGATCGTGGCTACGGCGCTCGACGACAATCACAGCGTCCACACCATCGCCGAAGCATCGACCAACCCCGATCTCAGCGGCCCGCTCCAAGCGCTCGCCCGGTTCATGGGTTCTGAGAGCCTCGACGATCCCGGTGATGGGCACTCCGAGGCGGGGCTCGAGGGCGCGACCTTTGCCAGCGAGCAGGACGCCGCGCTGGCCGCCGCCCAGCGTGTGATCAAGTTCAGTGCCCGTATCGGCGCCAGCGGTTCATATCGAGGCGAAGCCGTGCGGCGCGTGGTGTTCCGGCTGGGCAGGGCGCTCGAGGCCGCCGCGTCCGCGCGCGGCCTCACGGAGCTGGTCGACGGGGGCGGCGGTGACGAGTCGGTGATCGACGAGATCGAGCATTCGGTCGACGCTTTGCGAAAACTCGCGCTGAGCGCCAACCGCCGCATGCTGGACGAAGACCCTACCGAAATCTCGGTCGTCGCGGACGTGCCGCGACTGTCGTCGTTGATCGACCGCGCCGTGCGCAACGGTGTGCCGGCGAACGCCGCGCAATTGAGTTCGTCGATCACCGAGATTGCGGGTGATCTGCCCGCGGCGCTCGGCGCCGCCATTGCGCAGGTGCTGACGCGGATCCGTTCGTTGCCCATCGCGCCGCCCAGCGACGTGTACGCAATCCCCTTGGAACAGCGGCGCTCTCCCCTGCCCGACTGGCTGCTGCCAAGGCGCACGATCGGGGCTTTCTACGTGGTGCGAGCGCTGGGCGCTGGCGGCGTGAGCTCGGTGTTCGTGGCACGCCGTGTCGAAGAGCGCCACGATAGCAAGGCCGATTCGTTCGCGCTCAAGGTCCCCGAGTACGATCCGACGACGGCGCGCAGCGTGTCCGAGCAAGAGTTCTTGCAGCTGTTCCGCGAGGAGGCAGGCGCGCTGCTCTCGCTGCCTTCGCACAAGAATCTAGCGCGCTTCGTGACCTTCGATCTGGGCGCCAAGCCGAAACCGATCTTGGTGATGGAACTCATTCGCGGCACCGGCCTCGATCGCTTGATTCGCAGCCGCAGCCTGGTGCTCGACAGCGCGTTCCGATACCTCGATGGTATCTTGGCAGGGCTCGAGGCCATGCACGGCGCGGGCGTGGGGCACCTCGACGTCAAACCCAGCAACGTCATCTTGCGAGACGGCGAGACGCCCGTTCTGGTGGACTTCGGGCTCAGCGGCAGGCAGCTGCGGCCCGGCTGCGGCACGCTCGAATACTGCGCGCCCGAGGTGTTGGGGGTGGTGCCGGAAGGGCACTGGCCGATACCTCCCGCCACCGATCTCTACGCGTTCGCATGCACCGCCTACGAGATCCTCACGGGTGAACTCTTGTTCGACGCGGACGACGAGATGGAGCTGGTCTCGCAGCACGTGGCCCACGACGGTTGGCCGGACAGGCTCGCGCGGCTTGCCCACCACAAGCGCTACGCCGACCTGTGCGTGGTGCTCGCGGCGTGCCTTCGGCAAGATCCTCGGCGGCGCCCCGGCGCCGCTGACACTCGTCGCGCGCTAGCCAAAGCGTCAGCCTCATTGCGAGGGCAGGCCTGGCCGCTGGCGCCTCAGGTGCTGACCGAGATCAGCGCCTGAGCGCATCCCTTGCATTTCGTCCGGTTTCGTGGGCTGCTAGCCCCGTGCGCTGGCGCTGTGCCCTGGTCCTTTTCGGCAGCCTGCTTTGTTCCTGCGAGCGAGACTCGGAGGCGACGGCCGCCGTCGAGCTGAAGCTCGGTCCCGACGTCGCCCTCGAGCGCACCTTCGAGGCGGTGACCAGCCTCGCCGAGTACATCGAGGTCCCCGGCGCAGGCAACGAGCTGCGTCTGACGCTGGCGAGCTACGATGCGGATTGCGACGCGTTCAAGCCCCCGGGGCCCGACGAAACCAGCGTTTCGATCGTGATCACGACGCCTACGGGTGTGTCCCCGACCCCGGGCGTCTACGCCTGGGCGGGGCACGAGGCGCACGGCGGCGAGGTGCACAATCCAACCAAGGCCTATGCGTTTCCGACGGCCCGCATCGGGAGCAAAAGTTATCTGTTCGAGCCCGGTGGTGGGGTGGTGTTGAAGGAGCTCAGCCTCGGCAAACACGGCAGCGTCGCCGGGCTGCTCAACTTCGAGTTTTCGGGCGACGCCAAACACCCCGCGCGCAGCTTGAAAGGCCGATTCTCGGCTCGCATGTGCCGCTTCAGCAGTACTGAAAGCAGCTGAGCGGCGATCGGGTCCATTTCTGCTTTCGCGGGTGTGTTCAGCGCGCGGTCGGAGTAGCGTCAGCCATCTCTGAGCTCGGGACGGTATGGATGATGAAGCTATTGCGCGTGAGCGTACGCGGTAAAATCCTCGGAACGATTATCCTGGTCTCTACGCTCGTGGTCTTGTGCGGCGCCTATTTGCTCTCGGGCGCCCTCAGAGAATCGCGGGGCCTCGGGCGCTACCTCGAAGCTCACGCCGAGCGCTATCAAGCGATGGAGCAGGATATCGGGCAGGGTGAGTTCGCCGTCGCGCGCGTGCTCGCCAGCGATCCGAGCCTCGCGCTCGCTCTCAGCACTCAAGAAGCCGGCGAAATCAGCGCAGTGGCGGCACGCCTGATGGATCAGTTACAAGGATCGCTCGCTCCCGATCTCTTGGTCATCAGCGACGCCAACGGCCAGACCTATGGCGGCGACGGGCTCAGGCAACTCGAGAGCAGCGACTGGCGTGGCTCGCGGCTGTACCAAGACTTACGCGCGGGGGAGCTGGTGCGCAGCAAGCCCGCCGTGATCGGCAAAGGCGCCTACCGTGTGTCGGGCGCGCCGGTGAAGCTGCAAGAGCGGACGGTGGGGGTCGTGTTGCTCGGGCAAAAGCTCGACACTTGGTTCAAACACGTCGCCAAACGCTCCCAGAACAAGGAGCCGGAAAAGCAGCATCGCATCGCCTTGGTCGAGGACAAAGAGCAAGTCATCGCCAGTGCCCTGCCAAGCGAGATGCACGCCGCGCTGGTCAGCGCCCTCAAGAAGCCGGTCGAGGTCAACGACGGCGACGGCAGGGTGCCGGTGCTACAGCTCGGTGAGTACGGCGACTACGACTTCTGGTCGTGGCCCGCGATCGGTTACCGCGGCACCGGTGACCCAGCCACCACCAAGCTCGGTGAGTACTACCTGATCCGCTCCCGCTATCATCGCACCAACAAACTCGAAGAAGATCTGTACACGTTGCTCATGGTGTTCGCGGCCGGGTTGGCGATCGCGGTGATCATGGGTTACTTCCTCGCGATCCAGATCACGCGGCCGCTCCAACGCTACATCCGTGCCACCGGTGATTTAACGCGCGGCCGGGCCGATCTCACCAAGCGACTCGATGTCGCGACGCGCGACGAGCTCGGAGTGCTGGCGCACAACCTGAACCGCGTGTTCGCGAAGATCCACAGTCTGGCGGCGGCGGTGCAACGCTCCGCGTTTCAGGTGAACGCTTCGAGCGGGGAAATTTCAGCGGTCAGCAAGCAAATGCTGACCGACGTGAAGAAGCAGGCCACCAAGGTCAGCAATTCGACGGCGGCGGTGACCGAGCTCTCGTCGTCGATCCAGCAAGTCGCCGAGAACGCCGCCGAGGCGACCCGCACCGCCAAGCAGAGCGGCGAAGCCGTCACGCGCGCCATCGAGCGCCTCGGCAGTATAAGGAGCACGGTCGAAGACGCGGCGCGGCGCATCAGCGCGCTGGGCGAGAGCGGTAAACGCATCGGCAACATCGTCGAGGTGATCCGCCAGATCAGCGAGCAGACCACGATGCTGGCCTTGAACGCGGCCATCGAAGCCGCACACGCCGGCGAACACGGCCGCGGCTTCGCCGTGGTCGCCGACGAGGTGAGCTCGCTGGCGAAGCGCACCGGCCAGAGCGCTCGTGATATCGAGGATCTGATCGCGACGATCCGAAACCAGACGTCCGAGGCGGTGCACGTGATGCAAGACGGCACGCGGGTCGTCGAAGAAGGCACGGGCCTCGTCGAAGCCACCCTCGCCGATCTGAAGACGCTGATCAGCGTGATCGACGACACCGCCGCGGCGGTGCAAGAGCAGGCGCTGGCTTCCGACGAGATCGCCCGCAACATGGACGCGGTGCAGTCCATCGCTGAAAGCGTGGTGAGGTCGACCGAGACCGCCGTCCAGCAGAGCGACAGCCTCCAGGGGCTGGCAGAAGACTTGGAGCAGAGCGTCAAGGGCTTCCAGATCGACACCGAGCAGCTCGCACTGGACGAAGCCGAGCTCAAGGCCCTGCCCAACCCCACGAGGGATGGCGATTAGGCTTTTGCGGAAGGCGCTCACGCCTGCTACTGCTCGCGCAGCACCCCATGACCTATCCACGAAGCTTCCCTTTGACCCAGCCGAGGTTTTCGGCGCCTCAGCGGCTCTGCCTCTTCCTCGCGGGCTGTTTGCTGGTGAGCGCTTGCGGCAGTGACGACGACGGCAGCGACACGCCGGTCGGGCCCTCCGGTCCGGTCGAGCTCTCCATCACCGGATTCCTGAACAACCAGGACCAGTCGTTCGATCGGGACGCGGGTCAGGTGGTGCTGTCGTGCGACGGCACGATCAACGTGCTCTTCGGTCCCCGCTCCGGCTCGAGCCTGAAAAACTGGGCCTTGCGCCCGCCGGGGGCGTGTGAAAGCTACAAGCAGTGCGGTTACATCGTGCTCACCGTCACGCCGGAGGCGGGCGGTTCGCCCAAACGCGCCGCGGCCGCGAATCTCAGTCTGCTCGCCTCGGTGAGCCCCGGGAGACAACGGCTCGACGCAGTGCTCTTCACCGGCGACGATGAACGCTTCTTGCAAGCGAACGAGCCCGTCGAAGACACGCTGTCGGGCGTGGAGTTCGTCGCGCCAGGCGACTGCGCTCCGGCGTCGACCAGCAGCGGCGCTACGGGTTCGGGCGGCAACAGCACCGCGAGCGGTGGATCCGCGGGCGCCACCACCAGCGCGGGCGCGGGCGGCGCCGCCGGTGCGGCGGGCGCGGCCGGAGCCGGCGGTGATGGCGGCGCGGCCGGCGACGTTCAGGGGTGAACGAACATGACGGTGCCGGTCAGCGGCCGGAGCACGCCGTGCCACCCCACGGGCAACGCGGGTTCGGTCCAGTAGAAGATGCGCCGAGCGTCTTCGGGCGCCAGATTGATGCAGCCATGACTCTTCGGAACACCGAAGCGGTCATGCCAGTAAGCGCCGTGCAGGGCATAGCCTTCCTTGTCGAAATACTGAACGTACGGGACGTCGCGTAGCTCGAACTCTTCGCCGATTTCGTTCGAGCTCATGGTCGCGGTGACGTGCTTGGTGTGGATGCGAAAGATCCCCCGCTTGGTCGCGGTCGTGTGCGCGGCGTCTTCCAGACCTGCCTCGCCACTGGAGATCAGCGTGGCATACACCGCACGCGTTCCCTCGTAGAGAACCAGCGTTTGCTTCGTCAGGTTCACGTCGATCCATTTCTCGCCGCGCTTGCCCCAAGCGGGCATGCGCTTGGCAGGATCGAGCCGCGAGGCGTGTTGGTCGCTCACGTATTTGCCATCCACGGTTTCGTAGTGCAGACGCCCCCGGAAGAACTTTTGCTTACCCGTCAGCTTCAGCACGCTCCGGTACTCGACGGCGCCCGCGTCCAGCAGCCGCCCCGTGGATTCTTGGTAAAGGTGGAGGCGCGCCGCCGTTTGGCGCACGAACGCGAACGGAAAGTCGATGTCGATCCCGATGCGCACGCCGTGGAAGTCCGAGCCACGAATCGGCCGCAGCCGATCGGTCGGGATCAGCTGTAGGTCCGTGGTGAGCCCGTAGCGGCGTCCCTCGTGCAAGAACGTGCGCAGGAACGAATACCCCACCCGCGGCTGCATGTTCTCCGCGATCAGCCCGTCACTCGGCGGGCCCTTGAGAAAGCTGGGCGCGGCCTTACCGTCCCGCAAGAAGTCCGGGATCCCCGCCGATACTTTGCGTTCCCACGCCTCGCGCGGATCGGGAACCGGGCCACCCGCGGTCCAAACCTCTTGCGCGTAGCTCGCCCCCACCTCGCCCTCGGCATCCAGCCATTGCGGGATGCGTTCGGCGATGTCGGGTTCCGCCCGAGCAAGCGCTTCCGACCCAGGCAGGCGCTTGTAGGCGGGCCCTGGGCGGCGCACGGTGCCGTAGATGTACGGCAGCTTGCTCCCGGCATCGGGGGGGTACTCGAGGGTCGCCTGCACCACGGGATCTTTTGCGTCCAAGGTCGCCGAACTACCCGCGCACACGAACCCCGCCGGCTTGACGGGGTACCACCCGCCCTTGCATCCGTCGTGACCGGCAGGCTCCTTCGAGGTGGGCGACGAGGCGCCACTCCGGAGGTAGCCCAGTCGCCGCGAGCGTTCGTTCGGCGCTTCCTGGATCCAGGTGCGCTGCACCCGGCTGTAGATGCGCGGTCCCGGCTCGATCAGCGTGACCGCCAGCGCTTGGTTCTTGCCGTCGAGTGTGACGCGGGGGGCGATCGGCGCTGCCAACCGGGCATCGCTATCGCTGCTCGCCGAAGGTGCCGGCTGCGTGGCGTTGACCGCGCGTGTCAGCGCCGCAGGTTTTTGCTGTGGACTCGTCTTCTCCGGGGGGTTGTTGCAGCCAACCAGTGTGGCCGCCGCGACCAGGACCACCAGATCGCGCGAGCGACTCTTCATGGCACCGATGCATCGCACACCCTGCCGCAGACCTCCAAATCCGTTACAGGTCGCCTGGCCGGCCTACGATGGTGCCCAAGAAGAGGCAGCAGACTGGGCGGAGGGGGGGTACACCTCAGTCTGCTGCCGAGGTGCAGTTGAAGCAACGAACGGTCCATAGCCAACACCTAATACATTCTGTGTGTTACTAGGCAGTCGCTTTATGCAATCTTTCATGTATGAAATATGAGCTTGCTTTCTAGAAATGCAGTCTCGGTTTTGGACGAACGAGCAAGCAAACTGCTGCCCAGACGCTGACGACGCCTGCAACAGGCCTACCGCTTGTGCACTATAGTCTTCGCGCGCGACAGATGCTGACTTCTCCCTCTCCCGCCGCGCGCCGCTCCATCCTCCAAGACTGGGGCGCCGCCGGCTTGGTCGCTTTCCTGTGCACGGCGCTGGCAGCACTCGCCGTCCCGCACGCGACCCAGAGTGGGTATGGCGTGTTGACGGTCAGCGTGCTCGTCGGGGTCGCGGCCATTCTCGCGTGGTGCGCTCGCCCGAAGCACCCCGCGGCGGAGCACTTGGCGCATGCGCTCGAGGGTTTGTCGAGGGGCGGTCCGCTAGTCATCCAACTCGGCGCTCGCAGTGCAGCGGGCATCGGCCGCGCGGGGCTCGCCTATGCGGCCGTTGCGCGCTCGGACACCGGCGAAGTCTTGCTGGCCCTCGCCACCGAGCCTGCGCGCGTGCTGGCGGTGGCGCGCTACTGGCAGACGCGGCTCGGCGTGCCGCTGGTGGCAGGCTGGGGGCTGACGAAGAGTGACGTCGACATGCTCGACTCCAAGCGGCCGGCGCCGGTCGCGCGCATCGACTACGCAGGCCCCAGCCAACACGGTGCCACCGGGAGCTCCGTGTCCCTGGTGGTTTCAGCGATCGCGCTCGTGGCGCTCGCGGGCAGCGTCGCCGTCTTCCGCGAGCATCCGGCCGGTATCGTGAGCCTGGTGCTCTTGAGTGTCGGCGTTTCGCTCTTGGTGCTGTTCGCCGTCGCGGCCCGCACCGACTTCACGCGCATCGCCGTCCAAGACACGCTGGAGATCGAGCGGGTCTGCCTGCGCTGGAGGCTCGGGGGGATTCGACTGCCCGTCGAAGAAGTGCGGTTGCTCGCGCTGGTTTCGCCCGAAGGTAAACACGGACGCCACCTGCTGCTGGCATCGAGCGGAGGTTTCTGGGCGATCGAATGCCCTGCCAGCCTCGACCCGGTAGCACCGGGGCCAGTCGTCGCCATCCGCCCGTCGCCGAGCGGGGCCTCCTCACAGCGCGCAGAGCGCGCGCAACGCATCGTGTCGGGGAGCCGGCTTCACTGACGCAGGTTCACGGCGGGCCGCTGGCGGCCGCCCCGCCCCAGCGAGGCTTCGAACGCGCCAGGAGCCACAACCAGCGGACTTACCCCACGGAGCCTGCCAAGTTGGAGGCCGAGCTCGCACCGAAATAGGCTAGGCTCGCGCCCATGATTCGGCGCGCGTTGATAGGCTTGTTGATGGTGTCGGGCTGCACGACGGAGCCCAAACAAGAGGCTTCTCGGGGCCCCGCGAGCGCCCTGCCCCCAGCGGGCACCGCCGAGGCGGCGCCTCCTGCATCGGCAGCAGCAACCGGCTCGGCGGCTCCCTCGGCCGAGGTCGTCCCACCCAAGCGCCCCGATCGCTACAACGTGCTGCTGCTCCTGGTCGACAGCATGCGCGCCGACATGCCTTGGGCTGGTTATCCCCGTGCCATCGCGCCCAACCTTACGGCGCTCGAGAAAGAAAGCGTCAGCTATACCCGCGGCTACTCGGTGTCGAGCTACACGGCCAAGAGCGTCGCCGCGGTGCTGTCCGGCAAGTATCCCTCGACCCTGTTTCGTTCCGCGCCGTTCTTCACCCGCTACCCCGACAGTAACCTGTTCTTGGCGGAGCTCCTACAAGCTGGCGGCGTCTACACGGCCAGCGCCCACGCGCACATGTACATGCGCCGCGGCGTCGGGTTCGATCAGGGGTTCGATAAATGGGAACTGGTGGAGGGCATCACGTTCGACAACAAGACGGACAACCACGTGACGAGCCAAAAGTTGACCCCGCTGGCCATCGAGCTGCTCGAGGCAAAACCCGCCGATAGTCCCTTCTTCATGTACTTGCATTACATGGATCCGCACGACGTTTACGTGAAGCACGAAGCAGCTGATTTCGGCCCGAAACTGCGCGATCGCTACGACTCCGAGATGTTCTACACCGATCTCTGGATCGGGAAGTTGTTGGAGTACATGAAGAGCAAGCCGTGGTGGGACGAGACCGTGGTGATCGTGAGCGCCGACCACGGCGAGGCTTTCGGTGAGCACGACATGCACCGGCACGCGTTCGAGCTCTGGAACGTGCTCACGCAGGTGCCATTGTTCTTTCGGATCCCCGGCGTGGCAGCTCGCCGCATCGACACGCCGCGCAGCCACGTCGACATCGCTCCCACCGTGCTCGAGCTGATGAACAACCAGGCGCCCAACGATTTCATGGGGGTCAGCCTGGTGAGCGAACTCAGGGGCGGCGAGCCGAAGCCGCGCCCCGTACTGCTCGAGTTGCCCGCCGACACCAACAACCCCGAGCGGCGCGCGATCATCTCGGGCGACTACAAGCTCTTGGTCTTCGAAAGCGGTTGGCGCACCGACCTCTACAATTTGAAAGAAGATCCGGGCGAGACCAAGAACCTGGCCAAGGAACAACCGGAGAAGCTCGCCGAGCTCAAGCGCGAGTTCGACGCCGAGTGGGCAAAGTACCAGCGCATCAAGCCGTTCGGGGGCAATCAGCTGCGGGGCGGCGGGTCGGCCACCGGCCCCATGAAGCCGCCTGACGCACCGAAGCCCGCCAGCAACTGAGCTGCCCGCTGTGGCTACTTGCCGCCGCTGACGACCGAGCCGACGTCGCTCACGACTTGTTCCGCCCGGGAAGCCAGCACCTCCCCGTACCAGCGCGTGGTCTCGGTGCGCACGATGTACTTGTCCTTGCCCTCGGCGCCCGGGTCGCCCAGCAGCTTGAACAACTCGGTGAAACCGAGGCTCCGCTTGGCGTCGAAGTACTCCACGCGCAGCTCGAGCGCGTTCGCCCCGAGCGGCGGTGGCTGCGCAGCGAGGTATTCGCTGACGCGCAGGCGATCGACCTTGCTCAACCAGTTGACCGCGGTTTCGTCCTGTTCCAGGGGCTTGTCGGTGCTCGCCCAAGCGTTGGGCTTGCCTTCGACGCGCAAGAACTCGCGGCTCTTGTTGCCATGCGTCACCTTCACACGCTTCACGTCGGCGATGTCGAATTGGTGCAGGTTGGTCTCGAGCAGGCGCGTGTCGGGCTGCAGGATGCCGCGCAGCGCGTCTCCAGGCACGGCATAGGCTTCGTTCGAGCCAGCAAGGCGCACGTAACGATCGCCGCCACCCGGCGTCAGCCCACCGACGGTCAGCTTGTGCTCGGTGCCCTTCAGCTTCACCGTCAACGTGCCTTCGGGCTTGTCGAATCCGAACTCCTCCGCGCGCTCCTTGTCGACGCGTCCGATCGCGCGCAACGCCATCAGCGGAGCCAGCGCCTCGACCAGGGTGGTGCCCTCTTTCACCGAAACGAAGCTCGACTTCACCCACTCACCTTTGCCCTCGGGGGCGGCCGCCGGAGCGTGCGGGTTTTTTGGGGGGGCGTGCGGGTCTTCGGGCGGCTTCGGCTGCCGCTTGACCTGGTTCAAATGCACCACGAACCAGCGTCCGAGTTCGTCTTTCTTCGGCTCGAGTTTGACCTTCAGCTCTTTGCCTTCGAACGCCACGAAGTCGAGCTGGTCGGGCGTACCGGACCAAACCTGAACGCGCGCCGAGGCCGTGGCGGCAGCTTCCGGCTCTGATTCCTTCGTCCATAGCGACAACGCCGTAATTCCCGCCACGACCGCTAGGGCCAGGTGCACGCCCACGCTCTTGAAGGCGCTCATCGCTTCCCTCCCCGATGCTCCTTGCGTTGGCGCGCGCGCCGGCTAGCGAACAGGCCCGCGCCGAGCACCAGCGCCGGGGCTCCGAAGATCGTCGAATAGAACCACACTTGGTCTTCCTTCTTGGTGTGCTCGATGGTCACGTCCTCTTCGGTCGTTTGCTGACCCGCCCAGCTTTCCTCGCCACCCAGCCAACGAATGGCGTCGACGAACAGGTACTGGTTGCCCGGCACGTTCGCCAGTACGAGGTCGCTGAGTGCGTCGGCATCGCTGATGACGAACGCTCGAGTTTCGTTCAGATCTTCGAGCGGATCTGACTCGGCCTCCGAATCACCGTGCGCGTGCGGCTTGTCCTTGGTGTCCGGCTTCTTCTTCGGGGCCTTCGCGCCGAGCTGTCTACTCACGGCGGCCGCGATGTTGTATGTCTTCGCGGGCTCGTTGCTCTTGTCGCGAGCGAAGTTGCGGTCGGCGTCCGCGAACGTGTCGGGTTCCGACCGAATCGCGAAGTCTACTTTGTAGTTGGGACCATCCGAGTTCGGAGCGCCCTCCAGGCTGCCGGCGCCGGAAGCCACGACGACCAAGCTCGAAGCGTTGCGGCTCAGGGTAGACACCGAAGCGTGCGACGAGAACCCGGACGTGACGAGCATGACCCGATCCGAGTCGTTGTAACGGCGCCGCACGTGCTTGTTCTCGTTCGCGAGCACCGTCGGCGAGTAAATGAGTCCCAACCCCTGGAGTAGCTCGCCGAAGCCGAAGGGATTCGCAGCATCGGAGGCTGCCCTGGCCACGGGTGCGGCTGGTACCGCTCTGGCCCCCGCCGGCGCTGCCGAGGGTGACGCTGGCGCTGGCGCTGCCGCCGACCCCGCCGGCGCGGGCTCGCCCGGCGCCAAGGCTTCGGCCGGCACGGCGCCGGGCGCGCGCACCAGATCCGCCGCCGAAACGGCGTCCGGATCGAGCGCCAGCAGCAGCTTGCCGCCGCCGTCGACCCAGCGCTTCAACGCGGCCACCTCTTCGCGGGCAAAAGGCTCGGTGGGACCCAGCACGATCACGACGTCGGCGTCCGCCGGCAGCTCGTTGCCGAGCCCCTGACCAAGTCCCAGATCCTTGACGGTGTAGTTCTGCTTGCGCAACAGCTCTTGCACGATCTGAGCGGAGCGTCCTTCGGCCACGTTGGCGCCTTTGTCGTTGAGCTCTCCGTGGCCGACGGTCATGTACACGGTGCGCCGAGCCCGCGCGAGCTTCAGCAGCTGCGCCTGAAGGTCGCGGTCGAGTGTCTTCAGCTTACTGCGCGCGCTGTCGAGCTCGGTGCCTACCACGACCGATCGCGTCACCTTGCCCTTGGCCAACACGATCGTTCCATCCTGCGTGGCCCGTAGATCACGCGCCTTCTTCGGCTCGAGCAGGCGGTCGGTCATTTCCACCTTGAGCTTCGGCGCGGCCTTGCTGAGCTCCTTCAGGTAACCTTCGACCTCGCTCTTGACCTCGTTCACCTCGGGGAAGAACGCGGTCACTTGCACTTGGTCTTCGAGGCTCTGGGCCATCTTCTTGGTGGCTTCGCCGGGACCCGATGTCTTGAAGTACGAGTAGTCGACCTTGACGTCCGCCGTGTCCGCAGCGAACACGAAGAGCGCGCCGTAGACGAGCGCCAGCGCCAGCGTCAGGCCCGCGGCCGCTGCTGCACGAACCCGCCGGGCCTCGGGTCGCTCGGCACGTCGCATCGGCCGCAGCGACGCCTCGGCAAACGCCATCGGCACCAGCGCCACCGCCAATAACACGAGCCACACGACCCGCAGCACCGCGAGCGTACGCTCCCGGCTCTGCAGTTCTTGCGCCGCGATCCCGAAGCGTTCTTGGCCCCACTCCGTGGTGACACCATAGATCGCCAGCGCTACCAGCCCCACGAGCGACGTGACGCGCATCAATGTTTCGATGCTGCCGCGCTCGCCCGCGGCGCCGAACTTGGGCGAAAAGCGCAGGAGCGTCGCCATCAGGACCAGCACCGCACCGGCCAGGGTCAGCATCGTCGCGCCGCTCTCCAGGGCTGACAGCGCGCGCTGGCCGGCGAAGACCAAGACCAAACCCGACAGGTACACGGGGACGATCCAGGCGGGAGCGCCGTGCCCCCCGGAAGCGCCGTGCCCCCCGGGCGCCACGCGCTTGGCCGGAGCTCCGGGCGCAGCCGAGGCCTTCGCGGACCCGATCGGCGCCCCGCCGTCCCTGTCGGAGGCTCCAGTGTCCTCGACGTGTACTTTCTTGTCGTCGTTCATCGCCAGCGCCGAGCCTCCAAAACCTTGGTCGCCGCCAGCAGGAAGAACCAAGTCACAGCCAGGTAGTAGACCACCCCGCCAAGCTCCAAGCGCCCCTGCATGAAGGGCACCTGGTTGTCGTGGTGCAGTGCCAAGTGCGCCAGAAACGTGTTGATGGGCGGGTCGGTGGCTTTGGCCACGGCCCACATCAACACCAGCGCAGCAGCGATCGCGATGCTGATGATGACGGCCACCACCTGTGAACGGGCGAGCGCCGAACCGAACAGGCCGATCGCCGTACCTGCGGCTGCGTAGAGCAAGATCCCGGCGTAGCCCACGCAAATATGTCCAACGCTGACCTTGCCGTTCACGAACAAGAGCAGCGGCATGTACACGGTGAGCGCCGTCTTCAGCAGCACCATCAGGAAGGCCGACAAGAACTTGCCGGCGACGATCTGCGAGTCCTTCAGGGGGGCGGTGTTTATCAGGGTGATCGAGCCGGTCTGTCGCTCTTCAGCCACCAATCGCATCGCGAGCACCAGCCCGGCGAGAAACGCCGTTCCGCCGGCGACCCAGTTGAACTCGGCCAGGGCTACCGCGCTCAGCACCTTTTCGGACAGCCCCTTCCAGTAGAAGACGATACCGTCGATCAGGAGCGCGGCCGCGATCACCGTGGCGGCGAGCGGTGAGCGAAAATACGAAAAGAGTTCGCGCCGCGCGATCAAAAGAGCAGCACTCATGACGCGGTCTCCTTGTTCTCCGGGGGTCGACTCTCGACGACGTCGTCGTCTGCTTCGGAGGCATCCGCGGCTGCGTCGGCAGAGTCCGGTGCCAGGTCCGGGTCGCTGGGAGCTCGCGAGCTCGAGGCGGATTCGCGCCCGGAAGCCAGCAGCTGCAGGAACGCCTGTTCGAGCTCACGTTCCGCGCGCGAAAGCTCCAAGAGCCGGAACCCCTTGTCGATCAAGGTGCGACACACCAGATCGCGGACATCGGCGTCGGCGCTGATACCGAGGGTGGCGATCCCCTCGCCCGGCTCGCTCGGCTTCTGGATGCGCACGTCATGCACCGCAGCGAGCCCGCTCAGAACTGCCTGGCTGGACGCGGCCACCTCGGACGTCGGCCCCGTGCCGCGCACGGTGACTTCGATGCGCATGCCCTGTCGGGACGCCGTCAGATCCTGCTCGGTCCCGTCGGCGACGATCCGCCCACTCTTGATCACCAGCAGCCGGTCGCAGGTTTCGCTGATCTCGGGCAGGTTGTGGCTCGAGACGACCACGGTGTGCTCGCCGCTCAAGCTACGCACGAGCGATCGCATCTCGACGATCTGCGCTGGGTCGAGCCCCGAAATGGGCTCGTCGAGCACCACGAAGGCCGGCCGGTGCACGATCGCCTGAGCGATGCCCACGCGTTGCCGAAAGCCGTGGGACAGCGACTCGATGAGCGAATCCCGCTCGTCGCCGAGCTCGGTCTGATCGATGGCTTCGTCCACCCGTTTCTGAAGATCTGCCTTCGGCACGCCGCGTAAGCGCGCCGCGAAGGTCAGGTACTCGCTGATGCTCATCTCCGGGTAGACGGGGGGCGTGTCGGGCAGATAACCGACGCGCGCCTTGACCTGGTCGGGGACGTCCACCACGTCGAGCCCGTCGATACGCACGGTGCCGCTGGTGGGCAACAGGTCGCACGCCAAAATGCGCAACGTCGTGGTCTTACCGGCGCCGTTGAGGCCCAAGAGGCCCACGACCTGGCCCTTCTCGATGCGCACCGACAGCGGGCCCACCGCGCGGCGGTCGCCGTAGTACTTATAAAGCTCGGATATTTCGATCACGCTAGCCCCGCTACCTAGCCGAAAGCGTCGGCGATTCGAACCAGTATTTGCTCGGAACCTTTGCGGCAGGACGTACCTGAAAGGGTGCCGATTTATTCCCGCGCCCCCATTTTCAGCGTCGGTGCCGCCGGGATGCGGAACCCTAGCCTTCGCGCTCCTCTCCGCAACCAGCAATTCTCTCCCGAAACCGACGGCACCGGTCCGACCCCGCAGTAGCAGGTGCTCCTGTTCCGCCGCGGGGCTAGGCTGCGGCAGTGAGCGACCCTGGCCTACCGACCAGCCCAACGGAACGCGCCGGCGTCGCGCGGTACGAACCGCGCACGCTGAGCCCACGACCTACGGCTGAGTGGCGTGCGAGCATCGTGGCAGCCGCTACCGAGATCGGGTTCGCCCGCACGGGCTTCGCGCCGGTCACGCCCTACGCGGAGGCCGGCGCCCATTTCCGAGAGTTCCTCGCCCACGCGCGGCACGGAGCGATGGGCTACCTCGAACGGTACGGGCTGCGCAACGCGCCTCGGACCTTGTTGCCAGAGGCTCAGACGCTGATCTCGGTGGCGCTGCCATACGCCGGTGGCTCACGGCTGGTGCAGCTCAGAAAACGCGGCTCCGCGCTCGGACAGTCGTCGGGCGAAGCGGTGATCGCTGCCTACGCGCTTGGGCCTGACTACCACCGGGTGGTCAAAACGAAGCTCGCAGAACTCGCTCAGGCCTGCGCCGACATCGTCGGGCGTGCGGTGCTCGCACGCAGCTGCGTCGATACCGCGCCGCTCTTGGAGCGCGAAGCTGCTCGCCAAGCTGGCGTCGGCTTCATTGGCAAGTCGACGATGAGCATCATTCCGGGCGCCGGGAGCTACTTCCTGAGCGGCGAGCTGCTCGTGGACGCGTCGATCGAACCCGGCACCCCGCTGCCGGACGGCTGCGGGCGCTGTCGCCTGTGCCTCGACGCTTGCCCCACGGGAGCATTCGTCGACGCCTACACGCTCGACGCACGCCGCTGCATCGCCTACCTGACCATCGAGCATCGTGGCGTCATCCCGCGCGAGCTCCGGCGACCGATCGGTGCCCGCGTATTCGGCTGCGACGTGTGCCAAGACGTATGTCCGTACAACGCAGCCGCTGACAAGCACCCAGCGTCGCCGGCGCTCGCCCCGCGCCCCGAATTGCTGGGGCTCAGCCTGCGAGATTTGCTGATGCTCTCCGCCGCGGGGTACCGCCGCCTGGTCCGCGGGAGCGCCCTCGAACGTGCGACGCGGCGCATGTTACAGCGCAACGCCGCCGTGGCGCTCGGCAACAGCCGCGACCCCGGCGCCACCGTGGTGCTGCGCGCGGCGCTCGGATCCTCGAGCGATCTCGTGCGCGGGCACGTCGCCTGGGCTCTGGGGGAACTACCGCTCGCGGGCCTGACGGCGGAGCTGGCAGAGTGCTCGCGCGCGCTCGCATCCCTCGCGCGCCACGATCCGATGACCTGGGTGCGCGATGAAGCCGAGGAATCCCTTGCAGCGCTGAGTAAGCTTGGCTAGCCCTACGCCAGGGTCGACAACTCGACGGAGAGCCACCATGGCAACGGAGTACGCGAAGATTCAGAGCGAAGCAGGGGCACGGCGCCTGGCGAGCCGCCTCGCGCTCGTGGGGGGCATTTTCTTCGGCGACCCCGACTCGGCAGTGGCGGCTCCGGCGACGACGGGCAGCGTGCTGACGAGTGCCCTCGAGCCCACGAGCGACGCCCACGACGCAGCCGAGGCGGAGAGCAGCGCAGGCGTCCCGCGTGTGGTGGTGTACGGTGCGGTGGCGGGGCTCTTCTTGCTCGTGGCCTCGGGTTTGGGCGCGCATCGCAAGCACTGAGCTGGGTGCCTTGCAGGGTTTTGGGCTATGCTTGCCCACCGTGCAACGTTCCTTGTTCTTGTTACTTGGTACTACTCTGACGCTCGCGGCTTGCTCCGATGACTCGACGAGCGCTGATGACTCGACGAGCGCTGATGACTCGACGGTGACGTCGTCGTCGACCGACACCTCGGCCAGCAGCTCAGTCTCCGCGGGCGGCGCTGGCGGGACCGGGGGAGCCGGCGGCACGGTCACGTCGACCAGCACCGCGAGCACCAGCTCCATCAGTACCTCTCAGGGAGGCAGCGGTGCGACCACGACGATGACCACGGGCGGGGGCACGGGCGGCGAATTCGTAGCTCCCGCGCTCCTCTCCGAGACTGGACTCTACGAAGCCGACATGACGACGATCACCGAAGGCGTGTTGCCTTTCGCGCCGGAGCATGCGCTGTGGAGCGACACCGCGGTCAAGCAACGCTGGATCAAGCTACCGGCGGGCAGCCAGATCGACACGAGCGAGATGGACTACTGGGTCTACCCGGTCGGCACCAAGCTGTTCAAAGAGTTCTCGCGCGATGGCGTTCGCGTCGAAACCCGCCTGCTGCAAAAGATCGAAGAAGGCGAGTGGTTTCTGCGGGCCTTTCAGTGGAACGAGGAGCAAACGGACGCTGAAGCCCGCCCGGACGGTGTCTTCGACGCCTCGGGCACCGAACACGACATCCCGAGCGAGAATCAATGCATCAACTGCCACGACAAGATGCCGGACATCGCGCTCGGATTCACCGCTCTCCAGCTCTCGCACGACGGCGAAGGCGTCACGCTGCAGCAGCTCATCGACGAAGACAGGCTCAGCGATCCTCCAGCCGGTCCCTTCACGATCCCGGGCACGGACACCGAACGCGCGGCGCTCGGGTACCTGCACGCCAACTGCGGCAACTGCCATCAGCCGCGTTCGTTCGTCGCCAATATGGTGGACATGTACCTCTGGCTACCCACGGGCGACCTGGGCGACGTCGCCAGCACGCCGACCGTGCTCACCTCGGTGGGTCAGCGAGCCGCCCAAACCTATTTCCCCGGCGGCGACGGCGGCGGAGGCGAAACCTCCTTCGATACCCGGATCGTTGCGGGCGACCCCGACAGCAGCATCGTGGCGCTGCGCATGACCACCCGCGAAACGGGCCAGGCGATGCCGCCCGTCGGCAGCGAGCTCATCGACGACGAAGGCGCCTCCGCGGTGAGGCAGTGGATCGCGGAGATGCCGGCGCCCTGACTCGCCGCCCACGGGACACGTCACCGGGGTTCGGCAATGTGAAACATGCAATGGAAATGGAAACTGGGAATGTAGCGCGGCCCGGCGCAGTCGCTCAGGGCGAGCGAATGCGCAAGTCGACCGATCAGCGAGGTGGCCGCGGCCTGAGGACGTAGTTCCAATCGCCATGGAACGCGTCTCGCTCGATGTATAGCTTGCTGAGGTCTTTCGCGGAGACCTTCTTGCCCGCGGGGTGGCGGCGACGGTCGAGCCGAGCGCGCACCACGAGCCCACCACGGTTGGTCGTGTTGCTCATCGGGTTGATCACCGTCTCGTACGAGCGAAACGGTCGGCCATGCTCTGATAGTCCTCCATCGGGCTTCCCTTTCGTGGTGCTTTGCCCGGATGCGCGCCGCGAACGCGGGAACAGAAATACACCCACCATGAACTCGATGTTCGTCGCGATAGCCGACGCCGGTCACTCGGAAGACGCCGCGCGCCCCCAAAACCGTCATTCCTAGTTTCCATTGCATGTTCCACATTCAGCGACCGCCGGGTGCGCGCCGCGCACGCGCAACCGAAACACGACTCCGAACCGACGAGCAGGAACCTGGTTCAGTGCCCGGCGCTCACCGGCAAGCTCGTTGGCGCGGGCTCCAGCGACAGGTTCCCCTTGGGTTGCAGCATTCTGAAGTCGTTGAGCTCACGCGGAAAGACCGGTGACTTTGCCACGGTTTCGAGCAGGCGCTGGGCGCGCGCTGGGTCGTCGCTCGCGACGTTGAAGTCGTCCGGAGCCCGGCGGGCCAGGTCGTGAAGTTCGGCCTGGGCGGCCTCCAGGCGCACCACCAACTTGGCGTTGCCCCCGTCTTCGATCATTCCGACGCGGACCAGCTCGTCGCGCAAGGCCGCGCCGAACAACACCGGAAAGCGCCGCGGCGAGCGCTCCGCCTCCGGGTCGGCGTAAGTCAGCAAGTCTTCGCCGTGGTAGCCACGGATGCTGGCGCCGGGCACCAGGAACGGTGCCAGCGTGGGGGCAACGTCGACCAGCGACACCACGTCGTCGACGGCGCGCGGTGCCACCCCGGGCACGCGCAACACCAACGGCACGTGCACGAGCGACTCCCACAGGAACACCGAATGCACCCAGAAACCCCCGTCGCCGAGGCCCTCGCCGTGATCCGAGAGCAAGATCACGACCGTGTCGTCCGCGCGTCCCGCGGCCTCGAGCCCTGCGAGCATGCGACCGAACTGCAGGTCGATCGCCGTCGCCACCGCGCGGTAACGGCTACTGTAGACACCTGCTTCGCGGACGTCGTGCTCGCGGCGCACGCGCGCTACGAACTCTTCGTCGAGCTCGCGCCAATTGTGTTGGTCGAAGTGGAATAGCCACATGAAGAACTTCTCGTTGGGGTGGCTCTTCAGGCGTTCCAGCGCGGCGTCGACGATACGCTCGGCGGTCGGCTGGTCCGCGCCATAGCCCCAAACGTCCGCACGCTCCTGAGCAAAGTCTGCGACGTCCGTCTCGTACTCGAACGCGAAGCTGGGCCGGAGCTGCTTCAGAAACTCGTGGGCCGAACGGGCGATGAACAGCGACGACTGATGCTCGCTGCTACGACCGAGTTCGCACAGGTCGCTGGGATGCGTATGGCGCAGGAAGTAGCTGCCGCCGGTGATGCCCGGCAGCGATCGCAGCGTGTCGGAACCCGTGGCGTAAGCGCGGCGGAAGTCGAGGCTCTGCTTCGCGAAGCGCGCCAGGTTCGGCATCACGGCCGGGTCTCGTGCGACGTCGTTGCGCAGGGTGTCGATGTAAAACACGAGCACGTTCGGCGTCGTGAGCCCCGCTTGGCTCAGGCGCTGCCGGGTGCTGCTGGGCTTGGCGGGGGCAGGCGGCGCCAACCAGTGGTCGGACATGGCGATGTCAGCGAGCTGGTAGCGCTTTTTCAAAGTCTCGAGTCGAGCCATGGCGATGCCGTCGTAGGTCGCCGGGCTCGCAAGGTAGGTCTCCAGCTCTTCGATGCGGCGCAACATGCGCCCGGCCAGGACCGGATCGACCCAGGCGTGACTCAATGCCCGATCGATCGCGTCCCGAGCCGCGCCGCTCGTTACGCCGAGGGCGGCACCGACCACGCCGACGCCGGCAAGACCGCGTGTGAGTGAGCCGAAGCGCGGAGTGAGCCGCACCAGGCTTTCTAGCCCCAGGCCGATCGCCGTGCCGAGCAGCAGCCAGGCGCTGAGCTCGAGCAGCGTGTGCAGGCGCTCGTAGAGCGACACGAACATGTGACGATCAGTCAACAAGCACGCAATGCTCGCGGGCACCGCCACCACCACGATCGGCCAGCGCTGCGCGTGCCCGCGCACGGCCGCCACCACCCAGCGCACCCAGAGGGTGGTCAGTACCAGCACCCCCAGCAAGAACAGCGGGGGGCCGAGGATCCGGAACACGGTCTGACCGATCCCGTGCCCCGAAAACGTCCAGAGCGCCGTGGGCACGCAGGCCAGGGTGACCACGAGTCCCAGGACCAGGGGCAACACCCAGCGCAGCGCGCGTTCACCGAGCCGCGCTGCGGCGAGCGCCTCCAGCCTGCGCGCGCCCACGACGACGCTGACGCTGAGCACTCCGAAGATGCCACCCACGGCCGTGTAGAGCCCGATCACCCCGAGCCAGTGCTCGAGGCCCAGGGGTGGAATGAACTGCAGGCGCCAGCGAGCGTCGGCCAGGGCCAGACAGCAGCCGCCTAAAACTGCGGCGGCGATGATGACAGCGTGGGCCTTCCAGACGGAGCTCAGCGACGTTCGAGGCATGCGAGAGACAGGCAGGGACGGGCGGCAGCGCGCCCGTGCTCGGAGCTCTCAGTTATAGCCGCAGATCTCGCGCGGTGTCACACGTGGGGCCGCAAAAAGCGCCCCAGTGCGCCCGTCGACTGCCGTAGGCTGCCTCAGAACGAGCCAGCCCGGGTTGCATGACCCCAGCGTCAACCTTGTCCGACGAGGAAATCCTGGCGCATCAGCTCGTCGCCCCCGGAGGACCGCACCTTCGCTACCCAGCGGCCGGTCTTCTTGATCTGACCCGTCTTCCCCCAAGTGCGCCAACGCGCCTTTTCCTTGGGGACGGGAAGCTTGACGAAGCCCACCTGCTGGCCGCTTTCGTGCTCGAACACGATCTCGATACTCTGTGCGTCGGTGCTCAGGTTCGCCAATTCGACGAAGGCAAAGACCTGGGTGCCGTCGGCGCGCAGGTGGGGATCAGCCACGGGCTCGCGGTCTTCGATGCGATCGGTGACCACCAGGCGTTTGATCCGAAGCGGATCGGCCGGAGCCACAGCAGGTGCATCTGGGGCCGTGGAGACGCCGTTCGCCGCCGCCACCTCAGAAGCCGTCGAGCTGGGTACGGCGACTTCGGACGGGGCGCCGCGTTCGGGCGTCGCGTCCGCGCCGAGCGTCGCTGGCGCCGTGGGTCGGATGAACGTGCGCATCGGCTCTTGCCGCACCGGCTCGTCCCGAAATGCCCAAAACCCACCGAGTCCGACGCCGAGGGCGCCGCACGCTACACCTGCCAGAACTGCTTTGCTCAACGTCGAAACCATCCGAGCCTCCTATCGCCCCGGTCGTGCAGGTCGCACGCGGCGGCGAAGTCATGCCCACGCTAAAGGCAAAGCACGCGCCAACCAAGAAATCCGCAGGAACGCCGGGGCGCGCCCCCAAGAGTGCGTCTCGGCGCCCACAGCAACTTCCTGGCGAGACACGCCTCGCGACGCCTGCCTCCGAGCCCGGTCAGGCTCCGTGCGCCAGCTCGGCTTCGGCCGCGATCGTCATCAACTTCGTCATGCGCTTAGCGAAGCTGCCCGGATCGTCGATGGGGCTGCCTTCCGCCAGGAGCGCCTGGTCGTACACGAGCTTCATCCAGTCAGCCGCAGCAGTTGCCCCGGCTTCGCTGGCGCACAGGGATCCAATTTTCTGGATCAACGGGTGCTCGAGATTCACCTCGAGGATCCGCTTGGTCACTGGCAACGACTCGTTGCGTGCACGCAACATGCGCTCGATGTGCGGAGCCAGGCCCCCTTCCGGCACGACCAAGCAGGCGGGTGAATCCGCGAGTCGTTTCGACGGGCGTACCTCCCCGACTTGTTCATCCAGCGCCTGCTTGAAGTGCTCGAGCAGCGGACCGCTCGTCTCGGTTGTCTCGGCCTGCTTGGCGTCGGCAGAATCGCTCTCGTCGAGCGATAGATCCGCGGCCATGGCGGAGACCAGCTTCTTCTCCCGATACTCGGTCAGGTTCTGCATGATGAACGGATCGACCGCTTCGAACAGGACCAGCACCTCGAAGCCGCGCTTGCGTAACTGCTCGAGGTGAGGGCTGCTTTTTACGAGTTCACGGCTGGCGCCGGTGGCGAAGTAGATCTCCTTCTGATCGGCCGGCATCTGCTCGATGTAGTCGTCGAGCGACACCAACCCTTCCCGGCTCGAACTCTCGAACCTGAGCAGCTTCGCGATGCGGTCCTGATACTCGGGATCGAAGTGCAGGCCCTCCTTGAGTACGGCGCCGAAGCCTTTCCAGAAGTCGCGATACGCCTCCGGCTTTTCCTTCGCCAGCTCCTCGAGCGCATCCAGGCTTTGGCTTACCACCTGCTTGCGGATGATCTTCACCGCCTTGGAATCTTGCAGCACCTCACGCGACACGTTGAGCGGCAGATCCTCGGAATCGATCACGCCTTTCACGAAGCGCAGCCAGCGCGGCACCAGCTCTTCGCAATTGTCCATCACGAAAACGCGCTTCACGTGCAGGCGCACGCCGTGCCGCGGCTCCGGCTCGAACAGATCGAACGGCGGGCGTTTCGGCACGAACAAAAGTCCGGCGAACATCTGTGTGCCTTCGATGCGGAAGTGGCGGCGACACAACGGCTCCTCCCAGTCGTGGCTCAGGTGCTTGTAGAACTCGGTGTACTGCTCCTCGGTGAGGTCCTTGGGGGACCGCTGCCACAGGGCGCTCGCACGGTTGACAGCCGCGAGCGTCACGGGCTCGCCTTCCTTGGCGGGTTTCTCGGGCAGCTCGATGGGGTGCGGAATATAGTCCGAGTAGCGCTCCACCAGGCGTCGCAAGCGATACTCTTCCAGATACTCACTCTGATCTTCCTTCAAGTGAAGGATGATCGAAGTGCCCACGGTCGCGCGCTCGGCGCGCTCCAGCGTGTACTTGTCTTGTCCTGTCGATTCCCAGCGATACGCTTCGACGGTGCCTGCGGCTCGCGAAACGACCTCGACCCGATCGGCGACGAGGTAGGCGCTGTAGAAGCCGACGCCGAATTGGCCGATCAGCTGCAGGTCCTTCTGCCGAGCGTCTTGCGATGTCGACAGCGCGTCGAGGAACGCCCGCGACCCCGACCAAGCCACCGTGCCGAGGCTCTTCGCGAGCTCGTCGTGCGTCATGCCGATCCCGTTGTCGCTGATAGTCAGCGTCTTCTGCTCACGATTCGGCAGAATCTGGATCTTGAGCTCTTCCCCCTCGGCCAGGACCTCGGGCTCTTGAATGGCTCGGAAACGCCGCTTGTCGAGCGCATCCGACGCATTGGAAATCAGCTCACGCAGGAAGACCTCTTTGTTGCTGTAAAGCGAGTTGATCACGAGCTTCAGCACCTGGCTGACCTCGGCCTCGAAGGCGTGTGTTTCTTTGCTCATTTGCTTGTTCCTCCCGAGGGGTCCGGTGCGCCGACCGGCGATGCACCGCGCGATTCGGTCGCAAAGATCAGCACTTTTGGCTCGATGTCAAGCGCGGGGCGCCCGAGTTCACGGCGCCAGCGCTTGCCGCTCCCAACCCTCGCCGTTTCGACTGAAGAGCCAGCGCTCGTTGAGCCGATGTTCGTGCGGGAGCCAGAACTCTATCGAGTTCGGGATCAGCCGGTAGCCACCCCAATGCGGCGGCCGCGCCACGAGACTGCCTTCGAACCGCACACGCTCCGCCTCCATGCGGGTTTCGAGCATACCGCGCTCGAGCGGCTGACTCTGCGGCGACGCCCACGCCCCGAGCTGGCTGTCGCGCGGGCGGCTCCGGAAGTAATCATCGGACTCTACGTCGGACAGCTTCTCGATCGAGCCCTCGAACCGTACTTGGCGGTGGAGGTTGGGCCAATAGAAGACGGCCGCGGCCAAGGGCCGCTGTGTCAGCTCTCGAGCCTTGCGGCTGTTGTAGTTGGTGAAGAAGCGCAGACCGGACTCGGAGCGCCCCTTGTAGAGCACCACGCGCGCCGATGGTCTGCCGTCGTCAGCCACCGTCGCGAGCGTGAACGCAGGGGCGTGAGGCTGCACCGAGAGCGCCTCGGTGAACCATTCGTCGAAGAGTTGCCAGGGATCGTCAGTGAGGGCGGGGTCCACGGCGCGCTTGTAGCATTGGGCCCCAGATTCCCCCACCGGTACGCGGGGCGTCGCCGGCCACATGATCTGCGAAAACAGGCCAGTGTCGGACGCCTCACCGGGGGGCGCTCATTTTTTGGAAGTTTCCTGGCGGAGCTTCGTAAGATAACCCAAGAATTTGGGGTGACGCTGCCCCACCCACGACTCACCCAAGGAACTTCGACCATGCAGTCCTCACGCAATCGCTGGTTCGGCCTGTGCATTTTAGGCTTAGCGGCCGCTTTTCCGGCGAGCACCGCCACCGCGGAGGGCGACAAGCTCGAAACTGCGCAAACGAAGCTCGCCGAAGCCGTCCAGGCCCTGAAAGACGCGCCCCCACAAGGCGATGCCGCCGCGTTCGAAGACCATCGCAAGAAGGCCATCACGCTGCTGACGCGGGCCCAAGGTGAGATTTTGAAGGCCAAGGGCGCCGAAGCGCCCAAGTGACGCATTCGGGCTCGCCAATCGGGCCGTAGCTGTTAACGTTTCGGCGCTGATGCGGCGCTGGCTGTTCCTCGTGAGCCTGGGCACCGGCCTTTGCACCGGGTGCGCACGTCCCTCGACCTCCGAACCGAGCCAGCTTCCGCTCGCGACCCGGGCGCCGGGCCCGACGGCGGTCCTCCCGATCGCCCGCCCCTCGGCCTCGATCGAGAGCGCCGACCGCAGCCAGGCAGCGGTCTTCCCCCCACCCGTCGTGGCGGTTGCCAGCGAAGCGTCCACGCCGGCACCTGAGCTCAGCCGGCAACAGATCGAAGAGCGCCTGCTCGCAGGCACCCTGGGTTGCCTCTCCGTGGGCAAGCCGAACGGTGGGGCCCTGGTCAACGGCGTGCAACTGACGCGCAGCGACTACTTCGAGCCCGTGGATCCGAAGAGTTCCTGGGGCACCGATGAGACACTTGCCTATCTCGAGGCTGCGGCGCGTAAAGTGCACGAGGCCTTCCCCAACTCGCCCCGGCTCTGGGTGGGCGACATCAGTCGCGAGCAGGGGGGCCGGCTGAGTCCGCATCGAAGCCACCAGTCCGGCAGAGACGTAGACATTGGGTATTTCTACGAGCAACCTGGCGCATGGTACCGCCGGGCCACGCCGTCGAACCTGGATCTGCCGCGCACTTGGGCTTTCGTTCGCGCTCTCGTCACGGAAACCGACGTCGAAATGATCTTCATCGACCACACTTTGTCGAGGGCGCTCTGGCGCTATGCCGAAGACCTCGGCGAGGACCCGGCGTGGCTGCGTCGCGTTTTTGCGACGGGGTCCGGGGAACAACCGCTCGTCCGGCACGCGCGCGGGCATGCCACACACATGCACGTGCGCTTCCGCAATCCGAGGGCCGAGCGCCTCGCGCGCCAAGCTTATCCAGTGCTCGTCAAGCACGAACTCGTCGACAAGGTCCAGGTCTACCGCTACCATCGTGTCCAACGCGGCGAGACGCTCGGTAAGCTCGCGAAACGGTACGGGACTACCGTCCGGGCCATCCAGAGGGCCAACGGCCTACGTAGCAACGTGATTCAAGCGAAGCAGTCCTACAAGATCCCCACGAGCGCCGCACCGGGGACCACTGACTCGGTCTCCCTGGTGCCCCCGCGCCGGCTTCCACCGTCAGAGCCACCCCCTCGCCCCGCCCCGAACCCGCCTGCGGCACCGCCGACGCCCACGCCCGAGTCCCCCTAACGTCCGATCGCCTACGAGGACCAGCTTTGTCAGACCACTCGATCACTCGCCTCCTCGACCTCATCACGCGCGAGTTGGATGCCCTCGAGGCACGTATCGAGTTCGGCGGCAGCCCGCCGGACGACCCGGCCAGCCTGTGGGCGCCGCTGCCAAGCGGGTGGCGCCTCGTGACTCGATTCGCCACACCACGGGACGACACGAAGCACCTCGGCCTGAAACTGCGTCAGCTCGCGGCTTCGTTCTTCGAGGGTCCGCCAGAGCCCCCCCGCCCCTACCCCGAAGGTTACACGAACTGGACGACCCGGCGTCTCGACGACGAGCTGTGTTCGCTGGCGGCCCGCACGGGCGCAGTCAGCGCCGTGGTCATCGACTTCCAGTCTCCGGTGGTGTGGGGCACCTCCGAACCCCGAATCGGCGACGAAAACGTCACTGCGGCCCAGAAGCTGTCGCAGCTCGCCGAAATGGCCGGACGCGGCGGCGTGCGGCTCGTCGATCTGGCGAACCTACCCGAAGACCAGGTGGACGAAGCGCTTGCCCGAGCCGAACTCAACGAAGGCAGTCGCGCGACGCTGCGCCGCGAGCTCGGTCGGTTGCGCGCCCTCGATCCCAAGCAGCGCTTTGCCGAAGTGCTCACGAGCCGCGCCATCGCCCAGGTACGCCGGCCCGGGACCGACGATGCCCCCGCCTCGAGCCATTTCCGCGAAGTCGTTCACCAAGAGGATCTCGGCTACCTTGCTCGATCCTTTGCTGGCATCTACGTCGTACTGCTGGTGTTCAAGAACACCTATTCGGAGCTGCATGCGGAGGCGGCGTTGCTGCACGCGCTGCCGGTGATCGAACGGCTGGTGTTCGCATTGCCGCCGATCGAGCCGCCTCCCAAGGGTGGCCAGGTCGTCAAGCTACCGGTGCCCGGCTCTTAGAGCGCTCTAAACTGGTAGACTGGGCCGTGCTCGCTGACCGCAGATTGCCGCTTTGGCTCGCCATGCTCGTGGCTGCCGCCTGCGGCTGTGACGCGCGCGCGGGCGAAGCGCGCCACGAAGGCGAGCGCGCCCGAGCCGCACCGGCACCGAAACCGAAGCCGTCTTCGATCGCGGCGGCCCCCAAGCCACGAGTCCCGCCGCCAGACCTTGCTGCCGAGCGCCGTGCGCGCTTTCCCACTGAGTTTCAGCTGACCTCGATGCGCGGCACCTCGCACGCGCCGTACCTGGAAGGCAACACGAAGGAGGCGATCCAGGCAGCCGTGCGCGAAGGTATTCGTTACCTCGAAGTCGACTTCGTGCTGACGCGCGACGACTCGCTGGTCACGGCGCACCAGTCCTACGTGAAAGGCTGCGGTAACCTCAACACCATGCTCGAAAGCCAAGCGCTCGGCTGCCGGCTCCACGGCGGGCTGCGCTTGGCGACACTGGAGAAGGTGCTGGCGCTTCCCTTCAAGGGGCTGTTTCTGGACCTGAAGGACACACGCGAACCAGATCCAGCGCGCGCGCGGCGGGCCATGGAACGTGCGGCACGCGCGGTCCTCGCGAGCCAGCGTACCCGCGACGTGGTGCTGATGCTGTACGAGACCCCGCCCGACACCGTCGAAGCGCTGCTGGCTCAGGGCTTACGCGCCGGGATCAAGGGTTACCCGAAGAGCATCGAAGACACCGAGCGCATGGTGGCCCGCGCGGCAGAACTCGGGCTGGAAATGGTCAGCGTCAACACCGAGTACGTCACCCCAGCGTTGCTCGCTCAGTCGACTCGAAAGGGCATCTGGCACCTGCCCTGGAGCACCGATCCCGCGCGCGCCGGCCACTGGCGCGCCCTCGCCGCTGCCGGCGCCGGCGGGCTCATCGCGCTGAACTACGAGCTGGCGACCAAGCAGGTGGCGCCGCATTGGGTCGACGCCCGCAAGCTCGAGCGACCTTAGAGGCTATCCAAGTTACCGGGATACCTCTTAGTTAAATCTCACTGTTTGCTTTGCACTTCGCTGGGACGGGCACGTCAGAGATCATCGCCCAGGCACGTCTCCACGAGCCTGGCTGTTTCGATCCAGGTGTGATCGCGCGGTACTAGCTTCTTGATGCCGGCGACACTCGCGAGCGGTACCGCGACTGCCTCGCCGCCTTGAATCGCCACCATGACGTCGTAGACGCCCTCGGCCAAGAGCGTCCCCGCCCGGGTCCCGAGGCGAGTCGACAACAGGCGATCGTGTGCCGTCGGCTGACCGCCGCGCTGCACGTGACCGAGCGAGGTCACTCGCGCTTCGGTGCCCGTCAGCTGCTGCAGCTTGCGCGCGATGCGACTCGCCACCGGCTCTTGCACCAGATGCAGCTCCTCTTCGCTGGATTCTTTCGGGGGCGCGGGCTTGTCCTGCTTCTCCGACTTGTCGGACTTCTTCTTCGACGCGGGCGCCGACGATTGCTGGGCCTCCGTCTTGCTGCGCACACCTTCGGCGACAGCGATGATGCTAAAGCGCTTGCCGTTGCGACGCCGCTCGGACAAATGTCGCGCCACCACCGCCAGATCGTAGGGGATCTCCGGGATCAATATCACGTCCGCGCCGCCGGCAACCCCAGCGCCGAGGGCGAGCCAACCAGCGTCGTGGCCCATCACTTCGCACACGATGATGCGGTGGTGGCTGGTGGCCGTGGTGTGCAGACGATCGATGGCTTCGGTAGCGATCGCCATGGCCGAGTCGAAGCCGAAGCTGACGTCCGTTTGCGCCACGTCGTTGTCGATCGTCTTGGGCAACGTCAGGACCGGAATATCCCCGCTTTCCCGCAGGCGCAGCGCGTTCTTTTGCGTACCGTTCCCGCCCAGGCACACCAGGCAATCCATGTTCATACGGTGCATGTTCGCGACCGCGACATCGGTCATGTCCATGCTCTTGCCACCCATCATGATCTTGTGAGGCTTGTCGCGTCCGGTTCCGAGCAACGTTCCGCCTTGGGTCAACAAGCCACTGACCGCCGCCGAGTCGAGCGAGATGGTCCGGTTCTCCACCAAGCCGCGGAATCCATCCTGGATCCCGATCACCTTGATGCCGTAGTGCATCGCAGCTTTGGCGACGCCGCGAATGCATGCGTTGAGGCCCGGACAGTCACCGCCTGCAGTCAGAATCCCAATCGTTTTGGTCTTCGATTTCATGACGCGTCTCGCGCGGACACGTTCGCCCGAAATTAGCGAGCGTTCAAGCACGCGGCAGGAACGCGAAGATTTGGGCAAATCGAGCTGGAAACGCTTCCAAGCGGCCCGCCGGTTGTTGCGGAACGTGCCTGTCATCGCCTAGAAACTGGCGAGCCAGCGCTTCGCGCGCTGCCACGAGAGACCAGCGAAGCGCAATGATCGACAAGTTTCCCTACGGCAAGGCGCCGTTCTGGTTATTCGTGGCGGCCGTAGCATCGACGTTGTTTCTCATGCTGGTGCAGGGAAAACAACCCGAGCGCGCCGATCTGGTGATGGTGACCTTCACCGAGGCGCACTTCGCTGCGTACCAGAAGGCATTGCCTCGCTTCGAACGGAAACACGACTTGCGCGTCGAGCTCCAGTTCGCAGATTGGGGCGCGCTGCAGCGCCGGCTTCAGAACGCCATGCTCGCCGGCGTCGAGGTGCCCGACGTCGTCGAAATGATGGAAAGCTCGTTGGGCTTCTTCACGCGCGGTCCCGAGAAAGACTTCGGGTTCCTCGATCTCACCGATCGGGTCAAACGCGACGGTCTGGACCAGCGCATGGTGTCGACGCGTTTCGCCCTGTGGATGGCGCGCGGCAAGATTTACGGCATCCCTCACGACGTGCACCCGATGATGCTCGCCTACCGCAAAGACATCGTCGAAGGGCTCGGCATCGACGTGGCCGAGCTCGATACCTGGGACAAGTTCGCCGCGGTGGGCCGCAAGATCGGCAAGGACCTCGACGGCGACGGTAACCCGGACCGCTACATGCTGGAGATGCCCGCCAACGGCGGATGGGCGCTGCAGGCACTGATTCTGCAACTCGGGGGCGGGCTGTTCGACGAAAACGGCAACATCACGCTGGTGAGCGAAGCGACGGAACGCGCGTTCTTGTGGTACCTGAAACAATCGCGAGGCCCCGCGAGCATCGGCTACGACGTCGGCTGGGGTCAGTCGGTGATGAAGTCGCTGAGCGACGGCTTGGTCCTGTTCTTTTGGACCCCGGATTGGCGCAGCTACTGGTTTCAAGAGTTCGCACCGAAGAACAAAGGCAAGATGGCGCTGATGCCGCTGCCGGCGTTCGAACCGGGCGGCCGCCGCACGTCCGTGTGGGGCGGCGCCGGCGTGAGCATCGCCAAGAGCAGCCAGCGCCCGGACGACGCGTGGGAGCTCGTGAAGTTCTTGTACTTCGATCAAGACGAGCTCGAGCCTCGCTTCCGAGAAACGAACATCCTGCCGCCGCTGAAGCAAGCCTGGACGCTGCCGGCGTTTCAGGCCAAAAATCCCTACTATTCCGGGCAGCGGCTGGGCAAACTCTACGCCGATCTGGCGCCCGAAACGCCGCCCGTCTACTCCGCACCGGTTCACAACATCGCGCAGAGCAAGCTCGATCAGGCGTTCTTCCGCGTCGCCACGTATTACAAAAAGCGCGGCGAGGCCGGGCTGCGCGAGAAGGTGAAAAGCGAGCTCGCGCTCGCCCAGAAAGAACTGGAAGACCTGGCTTACCGCAACAAGGTCTTGGAGCAGGCAGAATGAGGCAAACTCATGGCGGGTGACACGCGTCAGGCGGTCGGACGGAAGGCGTGGATCCCCTACGCGTTTCTAGCCCCCTACGCCGTGTTCGCGTCCATCTACTTCGTGTACCCCTTCCTCGACTCGGTAGGGCTCGCGTTTTACCAGACCAACGGCCCCCGTTCTCGCATCTTCGTGGGCCTCGATAACTTCGCCTACCTTGCGAGCGACGATCTCTTCTACTCGGCGCTGATCAACACCACGGTGTTCGCGTGTGCGTCCGTGCTGGTGCAGCTGCCGCTGTCGATGGGGCTGGCGCTGCTGCTCAACTCGGGCCTCAGCAAGAGCAAAGGCTTCTTCCGACTGATCCTGTTTTCACCCAACCTGGTCGGTCAGATCTTCGTCGGGATCTTGTTTTCGGTGCTGTTCACGCCGCGCTACGGCCTGGTCAACCGCGGCTTTCAGGCGGTCATCGGTTGGGGGCTCGAGCAGCAATGGCTCGATGAACCCAAGATGGCCATGCCGGCGCTGATTCTCACGTCGCTCTGGCTTTGGGTCGGTTTCAACATGGTCTACTTTCTGGCCGCGCTGCAAACCGTCGACAAGACGCTCGAAGAAGCGGCGCGCATCGACGGCGCCAACGCCTGGCAGGTCTTCTTCCACGTGACCCTGCCCTCGATGCGCCACGTGGTGGTGTTCGTGCTGATCATGAGCATCATCGGGTCCTTCCAGTTGTTCGAGCTGCCGCTGGCGATGTTTCACGAAACCCACGGGCTGGGGCCAGAGAACTCGGCCATCACGCTGATCATGTACCTCAACCGTGCGGCCTTCGAGCTCGGGGACCTGGGGCTGGGCGCCGCGGTGGGCTGGTTCGTTACCCTCGTGATCATGGGTGTGAGCCTGATCCAACTCCGCCTCACCGGAGCGCTGAAAGAGTGAGAGGCGCCGCGTGAATCCCATCCAAATCGTCTTGCTCCTGTTGCTGGCCATCTTCTTGGTGTTGTTCCTGCGCTCGCCCAGGAACCCGCGCCAGGCGCTCAAGTTCGGGAAGGTCACGTTGCTCGCGCTCGCCAGCCTCGCGGTGCTCTCACCGTTTGCGTGGCTCATCGCGGCGGCCTTCAAGGACGAGTCCGTCTTGAACGAACACATCCTGCTGCCTCCGCTTTCACAGTGGTCGGGCGAGACCATCAATCTGGATAACTACCGCGAGCTATTCGCGCCCACCGAGATGGTGCATTTCAAGATCCCGTTTTGGCGCTTCATCTTGAACTCCACCGTGTACACCACGGTCAGCGTCTGTGCGCAGCTCGTGTTGTCGTCGCTCGGGGGTTACGCGCTCGCGAAGTACGAGTTCAAGGGCAAGGGCCTGTTGATGGTCTTCATTCTGGGCTCGATGATGGTGCCGCACGTGCTCTTGCTCGCGCCCATCTACAAGATGTCGGTGGACGCGAACCTGGTCGACACCCTCTCGGGGTTGACCTTGCAGGGCATCGCCAGCGCGTATGGCATCTTCCTGTTCCGGCAAGCGTGCTTGAGCGTGCCCGACGAAATGCTCGATGCCGGGCGCATCGACGGTTGCAGCGAGCTCCGCATCTACTTCAGCCTGGTCATGCCGCTGGTGCGGCCCATGGCCGCCGCTTTTTGCTTGGTGAGCTTTCTGAACCATTGGAACTCGTTCTTTGCGCCCAACGTGTTCCTCCACAGCTACGACAACTTGACCTTGCCCATCGTGCTGCGCACCTATCTCAGCGGCTACGCGAATCACATGGGCGTTTTCTTGGCGGGGACGCTGCTGGCGATGGTGCCACCCGCCGTGCTGTTCTTCGCGCTCCAGCGAGAATTCATCAGCGGGCTGACGTCAGGTGCACTCAAAGGCTGAAACTTCACGCGATCGACCCGGGCGATCACACGCCCGCGAGCGTCTTCGGCGGTCAGCGGCCCGTGCCGAAGGCGTACTCGGTGGTCTGTCGATAGATCTCACCGGGCCTCAGCACCGTCGACGGGAAGCTCGGCTGGTTCGGAGAATCGGGGAAGTGCTGTGGCTCGAGACAGAAGCCCTCGCGCGCGGCGTGCACGCGCCCGCCCTTCCCGCGCACGCCCCCGAGGTGGTTGCCCGAGTAGAACTGAATCCCCGGCTCCGTCGTCGACACGACGAGGCTGCGACCGCTCGCCGGTTCCTGCACCTCGGCCACTCGTCGCAGCGAGCCGTCCCAGCCCGAAACCACGAAGTTATGGTCATAACCCGACCCGATGCGCAGATCCTCGTCGGGAGCCTCGATGCGAGCACCGATCGCCGTCGGCTCTCGAAAGTCCAAGGGACTGCCGCTGACACTTCGGATCTCGCCCGTGGGGATCTGGCTAGCGTCGGTAGGCGTGAACGTGTCGGCCACGAGCCGGAGCACGTGACCGCCGATGCCGCTTTCGGGCTTGCCCGTCAGGTTGAAGTAAGAGTGATGGGTGAGATTGACCACGGTCACGCGGTCGGTGCGGGCTCGGTACTCGATGACCAAGCGGTTGTCGGAAGTCAGCTCGTAGCTCACACCCACCACGAGCTCGCCGGGGTACCCCTCGTCACCGTCCGGGCTCACCAGCTCGAAGCTGACGCGCTCTGCGTCGCCCGCTTGCCTCGCCTCCCAGAGCCGGCGATGAAACCCAGTGGGGCCGCCGTGCAGATGATTGGCTCCATCGTTCTGCGCGAGGGTGTAGTCGACGCAGTCCAGGCTGAAGTGCCCTGCCCTCAAGCGGTTCGCATAGCGACCGACGGTGGCTCCCAAATACGGCGCGTTGGTCCAATACTCCTCGGCAGTGTCGAACCCCAGCACGACGTCGCTCATCCCCCCGGGTGCTCCAGTGTCGGGCAGCTCGAGCGAGATCAGCGTGGCACCAAGGTCGCAGAGCGTGGCGACCGTGCCTTGGCTGTTGGTCAACCGGTAACAAGCAACACTGCGCCCGTCGGGTGCAGATCCAAAGGCAACTTTCTCGTAGGGCACTCTAAACTCGCGTTTCAGTTGGGTGTCTCTGATCAGGGATTCGTTTTCGAATGAGCATTCATCCGTTGCAAGAACAGCAGGCCGCACGACTCGTCATGTCACACTATCCATTCCAAAACCCAGAACTCTCGGTCGACGAACGTGTGGCCGATCTCGTCTCACGCCTCACTGTACGCGAGAAGGCGTCCCAAATGCTACACGAAGCACCGGCCATCGAGCGCTTGGGGATCCCGGCGTACAACTGGTGGAACGAAGCGCTGCATGGGGTCGCGCGCGCCGGCATCGCCACGGTGTTCCCCCAGGCCATCGGCCTGGCGGCAATTTTCAGCGCAGAGCGCCTGTTCCAAATCGCGGAGGTCATCGCTGACGAGGCGCGCGCCAAGCACCACGAGTACCTGCGCCACGACGACCACGGCATGTACAAAGGGCTCACGTTCTGGTCACCCAACATCAACATTTTCCGAGATCCTCGCTGGGGCCGCGGTCACGAAACCTACGGTGAGTGCCCGTACCTCACGGGCCGCCTCGGCGTCGCCTTCTGCAAGGGCCTGCAAGGCGACGACCCGAAGTACCTGAAGCTCGTCGCTACACCCAAGCACTACGCGGTGCACAGCGGCCCGGAGGGGCTGCGGCACAGTTTCGATGCGATCGCGTCGCAGAAGGACCTCTACGAGACCTACCTACCCGCGTTCTTCGATTGCATCACCGAAGCCAAGGCGCACAGCATCATGCCCGCCTACAACCGCACCAACGGCGAACCGTGTTGCGCCAGCGACACCCTGCTCCGCAAGATCTTGCGCGACGAGTGGGGGTTTCAGGGCTACGTCGTCAGTGACTGCTGGGCGATCCGTGACATCCACGAGAACCACAAGTATACGCAGACCCCTGAAGAATCCGCGGCGATCGCGGTCAAGGCCGGCTGCGACCTGAACTGCGGCTGCACCTACGAGCACATCCCCGCGGCCGTTGAACAGGGGTTGCTCAGCGAAGCCGACCTCGACGTTAGTGTCACGCGCCTGTTCCGCGCGCGCTTTTTGCTGGGAATGTTCGACCCGCCCGCGATGGTGCCGCACGCGGCGATCCCCTACGAACTGAATGACTCGATCGAGCACCGAGCGCTCAGCCG